>USDD01000012.1 GCA_900553265.1 uncultured Eubacteriales bacterium | reverse complement strand
GCAAGCTCATCGAGAAAACTATTACCGCCCGCGAACTGAACGTCGCTTCCATCTTCGCAGACGAGGCGCTGGTGGGCGCGATTACCGCTGCTAACATCGACGTATCCAGCCTGTTCGCTGCTGAAGCATTCATTGCCCAGAAGATGCTGGGTCAGCCCTACTGGTACGGCGCGGTCGTCTACAAGTGTACTGAGAGCCTTCGCGCCCGCAAAGCAAAGCAGTATCCCGCACACTACGGATCCAGCCGTACCGCCCGGTACCGGGACGATATTGCGAAAAAGAAGGTCTGTGCTGACTGTGTGGGGCTGATTAAAGGGTACCAGTGGACAAACGGCGGCCAGGGCGTCATCGAGTCCATTGGCACGGACAAGACCTTTTCCAGCAAGTACGGCGGCCACGGCTGCCCGGACAAATCCGCCAACGGCATGTTCAGCTACGCCAAGAGCAAGGGCTGCGCCTGGGGCACCATGGACACGCTGCCCGATGTGCCCGGCATTGCACTGCGCTTTGACGGGCATGTGGGCGTGTACGTTGGAAACGGCTATGCCGTGGAGGAACGCGGCTTCAATTACGGCTGCGTGAAAACGAAGGTTTCTTCCCGGAAGTGGACGCACTGGTATCAGCTTCCCTTCGTGGATTACGGTGATGCAGTGTTCACCGGCGGCAACGGCGTGAAGCCCGACACCCCTAAAAGCGAGTACACGCTGGGGACGCGCACACTGAAAAAGGGCAGCAAGGGCACGGATGTGAAGGCTATGCAGGAATTCCTGTTGCAACTGGGCTATGCTTTGCCCAAATACGGTGCTGACGGCGATTTTGGCAATGAGACAGAGACTGCCCTCAAGAAGTTTCAAGCGAAGGCAGGCGTCAAACAGGACGGTATCTACGGCAGCGAGACCCACAAGGCGCTGATGAACGCCATTGCAGATAATGATGCGGGCAAGGAGCCCGATCAGCCGGATGAACCCGAACAGTCAGGTAAAGCTAACCAGACAGGCGAGCCCGATCAACCTGCTGCGCCTGACGCTCCCACGGCAAAGCGCGTGCGCATCGTCTGCGGCAGCGGTTCGGTCAATATCCGCGTGGGCAATGGCACACAGTACGACCGCATTACTGCCGTTCAAAACGACACTTCTCTCGAATGGGTGGCTACCGCACAGAACGGCTGGCACGCCGTCGTGATCAACGCCCGCGTGGGCTGGGCGTCCGGGAAGTACTCAGTGATGGAATAATGAAAAATGACCGCATATAAAGGTGCGGCGCGCCTCCAGACGAGCTGAGCTGTTGCATGAGGAAGCCTTTTCTTTCGAGAAGGGGCTTCCTCCTTTTTTTGTCAGGTATGCCCGGTATTCTCCCCTGTTTTTCTCCGCCGATGGCGGGTGCAAACCTGCCCATATAGGCCGTATTTATCGGAATCATCGCTTGATAAAGCGGCCAAGTGGAGTGATAGCTATAACAGGCCGTTGGTTTTGAAGAAAACGGCGGCGAAGAAAAAACGGGAGGTTTCATTATGAGCATTGTGAGATGCACCGCGTACCCGTTCCGATACGCGGAGGAAGCGTATGCAGAGTCTGCGGACGAAGCGGATGCACTCGAGCTTTTCGACTCGAGCCTTTACACCGGGATGTTTTCCATCGACTTTGATACGCGGAGAGCGGGCAGACCGTGTCTGGACGGCGCGGGGCGCAAACGGAACCTGGCGCAGCAGATCGGTAAGGCGTGGAAGGCGCGCCCGGTCTATTGCAGGAAAACCGGCGCCTACGAGGTGGACGGCTGGAACGTGGTCGGCGCGAACTGCGGCTATGAATCCACCGTCTTCTCGCCGCCCTTCCCCATGGAGGACAGGGAGCGCGTGTTCGGGGTATTGGACGCATTGCGGTCGGATGGCTTCTTCCCCGTGGACGGCTTCACCATCCACATGATTCCCGCCGAACCCAACAGGAAGACAATCCTGAACATGTGCAACATCCTTCAGTCCCGATCCGAGTTAATTGCGCAGGCGCTGCGCCTGCAGGAGGAGCTGCGGTTCTGCATTGGCGAGGATCTGGCGTTCATCGTGATGCTGGATACCTTCGCGATCCCCGAAACAGAGGCCTGCCTGTATCTGCTCCGGCAGTGCTACGGCATGGCGGCCGCTACCGGCAAGGCCAGGATGAAGCCCTGCGACGGGAGCAACCCCAAGTTCCAGATGCGCTCCTGGCTGCTGCGGCTGGGATTCATCGGGGAGGAATACGAGCGTCCCCGGCATACGCTGCTCTCCGGACTGGAGGGCGACAGCGCGTTCTTTACGGAGAGCGGCAAAAAGCGGGCGCTGGAAAAGCGCCGCCGGGAAAAGGCGCTGGAGTGGATGGCGTGAGGAGGGCAGCATGAGCGAGAAAAGAACGAAGCACAGAATCTCCGGGAAGAAGCAGAAGAAGCTCCGCGTAGCCGCCTACTGCCGTGTCAGCACCCTGATGGACGCCCAGGATACCTCTTTTGAACTGCAGTGCGAGCATTACCGCGGATACATCACAGGGCGTGAGGATTACGAGCTGGTGGGCGTCTACGGCGATCACGGGAAATCGGGACGGAAGATGGACGGCCGGCCTGAGCTTGGGCGGCTGCTGGCGGACTGCGAGGCGGGCAGGATCGACCTGATCCTCACGAAGTCCATCGCCCGGTTTTCGCGCAACATGCGCGAGTGCGTGTCGACGATCCGGCGCCTGCAGGCGTTGGGCGTCAGGGTATTCTTTGAAAAGGAAGGAATCGATACGTCGGAGCCGCGCAACGAGCTGCTGTTTCACCTGATGGCCACCATTGCGGAGGAAGAGAGCAACAGCATCGGCCGGAACCTGATGACGGCGCACGAGATGCGCAACCGGAGTGGGAATCCCTTCTGGCAGCGCAAGTACGGCTACAAAAAGGGCGCAGACGGAGAGTGGATTCCCGACGAAAGACCGGCCGCGAAGGTCAGAAGCGCGTTCTGCATGGCCTGCGCGGGGTATTCCGTCGGCAGTATCCGCAGGATGCTGCTGCGAATGGAGGAGGCGGATCCCAGCGGGAAAAAGTGGTACGCGGTGGACGTTTCCATGCTGCTGCGGAACGTACTGTACAAGGGCGATTACCTGACGCAGAAGACCATCCGAAACGCAGACGGGACGGGCCGGACGAAGAATCGCGGCGAGCGGGAGCAGTATTACCTGGAGGGACATCATACGCCGCTGGTTCCTCCGGAGGTGTTCGACCACGTTCAAAGGCTGCTGGAATCGAAGACCCTGTGGGAGAATCGAAGGAACGTTTCACCCGAACAGCGGGCACTGCTGGAGGAAGGAAAGCGGCTGTGCGAGGAATACGGGCTGTACGCCGTCATCCGGGACAATCCGTATGTTGAAGAGACCCCATGTATTGAGGGAAAAGCCAGTCCACAGCAATCACAGCGGAGCGATACCGCACCTGACAAAGAGCCGCAAGAGAATGACACGAAGGAGGACGAAGATGGAAAGGTACAATGAAAGCAGCGACGTGCGCCAGCTCTTTCGGGGCGCGGTACAGGCAACAAAAGATGAAGCGACGCGAATTGCCGATATGTCCGGCGAAACAACCAAGCGCGTGGCGGCGTATTGCCGCGTTAGCACGGACAGCGAGTCACAGGAGACCAGCATAGAGACCCAGCGGGCGTACTTCGAGCATGAAATCAGGAACCATCCGGGCTGGAAGCTGGTTCAGATTTACGCGGATCAGGGGGTGACGGGTACGATCTCCATGAAGCGTCCGGCGTTCAGGCAGATGATCGAGGACGCGCTGGCGGGGAAAATCGACTACATCCTCATCAAGTCCATCTCCCGCTTTTCGCGCAACACCGTGGACTGCCTGCAGTACGTTCGGATGCTCCGGGAAAAGGGCGTTTATCTTCACTTCGAGAAGGAAAACATCGATACCAGCAGCGCGTACTCCGAGATGCTCATGACGGTGCTGGCGGCCTTCGCCCAGGAGGAAAGCGTGTCCATCTCGGAGAACATCGCGTGGAGCTTCCGCAAGAAGTACGAGGCCGGAATTCCCAGAAGGTTTGTGCTGTTCGGCTATCGCCTGGACGAGGATGGAGAGTACCGCATCGTGGGAGAAGAAGCCGCGGTGGTGCGGGAGGCGTTCACACTGTACGAGCACGGATATTCGCACAAGCAAATCGCCAATGCGTTCAACCAAAAGGGCTACAAGTCGCCCACGGGGCTGCGCTGGCCGGAGACAACGATTCACCGGATGCTCGACAACGAGAAGTACGTGGGAGATGTGATGATGCAGAAGCGTGTGACGCTGGATCCGCTGACCCACCGGGAGGTGAAGAACGACCAGACCGTCTATCCAAGCTATTATGTACAGGATCATCACGCCGCCATCATCGACCGGGCGCAGTACAACCGCGTGCGGAAGATCCGCGCAATGTGCAATTCCAAGCTGGGTCCTCTGCAGTATCCCTACGACGACAAGCTGGTGTGCCCGATCTGCGGCCAAAGGCTGATCCAGCGGCGCAGCGATGTGCTGGACAATAAAAGCGCATGGCACTGCGAACGGAACGAGCGCTCCTGCGAGCGGTATGTGCTCAACAGCGCCATTGTGAACGAGGCGGTGCTGAACGCCTGCAAGGCGCTGAACAGGGACGAAATACAGGCCGTGATAGAGAAGCTACAGGGAGAAAAGCCGCACAGAAGCAAAAGCAGGGAAAAGCTGACGGCGGCGGAGCATTTGCTGGAGCTCTGGAAAAAGCGCCTGTTTTTGAAGAAGGTGGACTACTACTGGCTGGACGATACGGTGGACAGGATTACCTTTTCAAAGGAGAACACGCTGACGGTGCATTGGAGGTGCGGGCTGAAAACGACGGTACCGCTGCCCGTGCGGCATCACCGGGAGAACCCGGTGTACGCGGCGGAAGTCTACCGGAAACGGAAGGTGGAGGGAACGCTTAAACCCAGGCGGAGGATACAGAAACGGCTGGAGGACCCGAACCCCATTCCGATTATTCCGGTGAAGGAAGGACAGAAGAAGTGAAGCATTACACTGTTCGCTTTGGTTTGCAGAAAGGCAGGCGACTGAAATGAAAATCCGTCACATTCCCAGCATCCACCAGCGGAGAAAAAAGCGGGTGGCGGCTTATTGCCGCGTCAGCACCGACATGAAGAGCCAGGAGGAGAGCTTCGAAACGCAGGTGAGCTATTACCAGAGCTACATCGAGCGGAACGACGAATGGGTGCTGGCCGGGATCTACGCCGATGGCGGCGTCTCGGCCACTGGCGCGGCGAAGCGGCCGGAGTTCATGCGGATGATCGCGGACGCGATGGAGGGAAAGATCGACCTGATCCTCGTAAAGAGCATTTCCCGTTTTTCGCGCAACGTGGTAGACTGTCAGGTCTATGTCCAGCAGCTGCGCTCCAAGGGCGTCGAGGTGCGCTTTGAGAAGGAGCGACTCAGCTCGCTGGACGCCTCCTCCGAGATGATCTTCTCCATGATGGCCGCCATTGCGCAGGACGAGAGCCGCTCCATCTCGCAGAACATCCGCTGGGGCTACGAGAAACGATTCGCTCAGGGAATTCACCATATGGGAAACCGGCGCGTGCTGGGCTATGACGAAGTGAACGGCGTGCTGACGCCCAACGAGGATGCGTGGATCGTCAGAATGGCGTTTGAACTGTTCAACCAGGGAATGGGCTATCAGAAGATCGCCGAGGCAATTACGGCGGCGGGTGGAAAGCGGATGCGCGGAAGCACGGCGTTCTCCGCTTCCAGCATTCAGTCCATTGTGGACAACGAGATCTATGTGGGGGATCGGATGCTGCAAAAGCGTCCGCCGCAGCACTATCTGACGAAGAAGCCGGATCCGAACGCACAGTATCAGACCTATTACTGGCGGGATACGCACGAGGGAATCATTGACCGAAAAACATGGGAAAAGGCCCAGGCCGTGCTGGACGCGCGCAAGCGCGACCGAATTTCCGGCGTGTACAAAAAGACGCCGGCGACGCATTTTCTTTATGGGAAGGTGTTCTGCGCGAGGTGCGGTGCGCCCTATAAGCGCAGAACGCTTTCCGGAGGAACGGCAGACGGCGCTCCGGTTTATCATAAGGTGTGGAACTGTAGGGAGCGTCAGAAGGGGAAGGCTGGAAACGGCTGCAGGAATACGTCGGTTGCGGAAGAGGAACTGCTGCGCGGAATATCCGATGCGCTCGGCTGGGAATGGAAGGGAGCGGAAGAATTTGACGCAGAGCGGTTTTTGCGGGAGGTGCAGGCCGTTCATCTTGAAAATGGAGCGGTGAGCGTTCAAAAGTGGACGCAGCGCGTGTCTGCGTAAATGTGTAAGCGGTGCGCCTGAGCCGCCGGCCGCCAATTTTTTATCAAAGTACTCGAAAGGGAAAATGGAATCGGCGGCTTTTTTCGTTATATCTGCCGGCGAAACTTGATAAAGCGCGGGTTTTGAGGTAAAATGAAAATGGTACCAGGTAAGGCAATGCAAGCGTGAGGACTGCTCAAAGGAGGGAGGCGGACGTATGGAACGGAAAAAGCTACCGGTGGGCATCGACAGTTTTGAGAAGCTCCGCAGGGAAGACTTCTATTATGTTGACAAAACGAGATTGATTATTGACCTGCTCAAGAATTGGGGAGAAGTGAACCTCTTCACGCGTCCGCGGCGCTTCGGCAAGACGCTGAACATGAGCATGCTGAAGTCCTTTTTTGAGATCGGCACGGACAAGACGCTGTTTAACGGGCTGGCGATCTCCAAAGAGAAAGCGCTGTGCGAGGCGTATATGGGCAAGTTCCCGGTGGTGTTCGTCTCGCTGAAGGATGTAGATGGACTTACATTTGAAAATGCCTATGGGAAATTGCGTGACATTCTGCGGGCGGAGATTTCTCGACTCAGCTTTTTGATGCAGAGTGAGCAGATAGCGGAAGATGATAAATATTCGTTCGAACGTTTCCTGAGAGAACAGGACACTCTGGATGACGTGCAGAAAAGTCTCAAGATGCTCTCCAGCCTGCTGTATCAGCACTACGGCCAGAAGGTAATTCTGCTGATCGACGAATACGATGTGCCTTTGGACAAGGCGTTCCAGCACGGCTATTACAAGGAAATGGTCGCGCTGATTCGCGGACTGTTCGGTCGGGCGCTCAAGACGAACGATTTCTTGCAGTTTGCGGTGCTGACGGGATGCCTGCGGGTATCGAAGGAAAGCATCTTCACGGGACTGAACAATTTCAAAGTGCTGTCCATTGCGGACAGCCGCTTTGATGAGCACTTTGGTTTCACGGATGCGGAAGTGAAGCAGCTTCTCGAGGATTACGGCCTTTCGGATCATTACGATGAAACGAAGGACTGGTACGACGGCTATCGGTTCGGTCATACGGATGTGTATTGCCCTTGGGACGTGATCAACTATGTGGATTTGCTTCGCGACGATCCGCAAGCCGAGCCGCAGGCGTTCTGGATCAACTCCAGCGGGAACGATCTGGTGAAGCGCTTTGTGGACAAGGCGGACAAAACCACGCAGGATGAGATCGAGCGGCTCATTGCCGGGGAGGCCATCGAGAAGGCGGTTCGGCTGGAGCTGACCTACGGCGAGGTCGACAACAGCATCGACAACCTGTGGAGCGTGCTGTTCACGACGGGGTATCTGACGCAGGCGGGGCGCGTCGAACGCGGCGTGTATAAACTGATTATTCCCAACCGCGAGGTACGGGAGGTGTTCGTATTCCAGATTCAGGAATGGTTCAAGAATACCGTCGTCCGGGACGAGAAGCCCATGCAGGCGTTCTGTCAGGCGTTTCTGGACGGCAACGCCGAAGAGATTCAGCGGCGGCTGACGATCATCCTTGGCAAGATGATCAGCATCCTGGACACGAAGGCCAAGGACGATCAGAAGGAAAACTTCTATCACGGCCTGCTGCTGGGGCTTCTCAGGAGCGAGCCGAACTGGCTGATTCTGTCCAACGTGGAATCCGGAGAAGGCTTCAGCGATATTCTCATCGAGCCGGAGGATCCTGACGCGGGCATGGTCATCGAGGTGAAGTATTCGCCGACGCTGGCGGGCATGGAAAGCGCATGTCAGGCGGCAATGGCGCAGATCAAGGAAAAGCACTACGATGAACGCCTGCGTAACGAGGGGCGAGAGAACATCACGGCGTTCGGCATCGCCTTCTGGAAAAAGCGCTGTCGGGTCTGCTTTGAAAAACTGCATAGATGAAATTGATTCCTCCGCGACGATTGCTGCGGAGGTTTTTTCATTTGCCTGCATAGACCACAGACAGCACCTCGGAATTATCCCAAGGTGCAGCTGCAGCTTATGCGGGCAGTACCATTATGTGTCTTGGCTTATGTTACGAATCAGATTCCCAGTCCGTACAGAATGGCTTTCAATTCTTTTACCATCCGAGTTAGAATCTCTTCTTCAACTGGGTTGCAGTCCAGAAGCAGGCGATGAAGTTCGGAATCTGCTGTGGACGCAGAGCATTTCAAGCTATCAACAAGCAGATCATCTGTGGAGACCTCTAACGCATTTGCGATATGGACGAGAGCCTCCAGACTGAGCTTTGCTTTGCCGAGCTCGATGTTGCTGATGTGTTTGTTGCTTACATTACTAAAGGCACCAAGATCCTCTTGCGACATGCCGTGTGGCGGCGAAGCGCGTCACCGCGTGATGGAAAAAACAGAATAAAAGCCGGGCGTCTGTACCCGGCAGTGAGCAGCGATCAGAGAAATCCGATGGTTGCTTTTATGCGCTCCAATTGCAGGGGCGGCAGTCGGCAAATAAAAAATCAGGAGGCACGCGGTTTTCTCAGACCAGCGCCAGCTCGGACAGGAACACCGTGGCGCAGGCGACGCAGGCGACGGGCAGCAGGCCCTTGCCGCGCCATGCCATGACGAGGGCCGCGGCGAAGCCGATCCATGCCGAGACGGGGTGGGACGTGGCGGTGAGGATGGACGGGAAGGTCATGACCGCCAGCGTGACGTAGGGGACGTAATAGAGGAAGGAGCGCAGAAAGCGGCTGCGAATCTCCCTGCGGATCAGCGTCAGCGGCAGCACGCGGATGAGATAGGACACCGCGGCCATGGTGAGAATATAAATGTAGGGATTGCCGGTCATGCGCTCGCCTCCTCGATGGGTTTGAGAATCGCCGCGGCGGCGGAGAGCGCCACCGTCAGGAGGATGACGCGCATGCCCGACGACAGGAACTGGAAGAAGGACAGGCAGGTCAGCAGCGCGCTCAGCGCCATGGACGCGGCGATGAGGCCGGCGACGAAGCGGCTGCGGCGCGCCGGAGGCACGATGATGGCGATGAACATGCCGTAGAGCGCCACGCTCAGGGCGCTGACCAGCCGCGCGGGCAGAATGCTGCCCATGCGCACGCCCAGATAGGTGCCGACGGCCCAGCCCGGCAGCGCCACCAGCATGGCGCCGTAGGCGTAGAAGGGGTTCAGCCTGCCGTCCACGGACACGCAGATGCCGAAGATTTCGTCGGTCACGTCGTAGCCAATGAGCATTCGATGGCCCACGGATACGCTGGGATCCAGCTTCTGACTCAGCGCGCAGCTCATCAGGAGATACCGCGCGTTGGCGATCAGCGTCATCAGCGCCACCTCGCCGTAGCCCGCGCCCGCGCCGATGAGGGTGAACGCGGCGAACTCGCCCGCCGAGGCGTTGTTGGTGAAGCTCGCCAGCATGGCCTGAAACGCGGTCAGCCCCGCATTGCGGGCCGCGATGCCCAGCGAAAAGGACACGGCGAAATAGCCCAGCGCGATGGGAATGCCGTCGCGCACGCCCTTGACCAGCCAATTTTTGTTCATAGGGTTTCCTCCAGGGGGATTTTTTGAAAAGAAATTTCGGACAAAGGGAACAGGCGGAAGCCGAAGGCTCCCGCCTGTCCGATGGAGTGTCAGAGTAAGCTCCGCAATCCCGGGACGAACCGGTCTGAGTATTGCGGGCTTGCTCCGGAAATTACTTCTTCTGCATCGCCAGACCGAATTCGGCGAAGGCGCGCACGCGGTCGTTCAGGTTCGGCCAGCGGCGAATGCTCTTCTCGGAGAACAGGCCGTCGTCCGGATCCTCGGTGGCGCGCCATTCGTGGGCGATGAGCGCCCAGGTGGCCTCGTAGAGGTTGGCGAAGGCGGGATCGCGCTGGGCCTCGCAGACGAAGGACTGGCGCGGGGAGTTGATGTCCTCGCCGCTGATCTGGAACAGGTTGTGCTTCTCGCACAGCGCGCGCAGGCGGGTCAGCTGAGCCTTGGTGTTGCGGGAGGGCATGTAGGTCACGGCGCGGAAGCCCAGCTCGGCGTAATAGGCGATCAGCTCGTCCAGGAAATCGTCCTCGAACTTCTGGGCGCGCTTGTCGCCGGTCACGCTGTCGCCCACGTCGCCCAGATAGGCCGCCGCGGAGATGGCGCCGATGCGCTCGCTGAGATCCAGCGCCTCGCGCACGGTGGGCAGCTCGTCGGTGGCGTCGATGTAGAACCGGGCGATGAGCTGAGATTTGATCCAGCCCAGCAGGTCGTACATGCGATGGGGATTGTTTTCGTCCAGCAGATAGCCCTCGATCTTGCCGGAGATGGGCAGCTGAAGCTCGTTTTTGATGAAGGCGATCAGCTTTTCGCCGGAGCCGATCACATCCAGCATGCGATAGGCCAGCGCGCTGGAGAGATGGCGCTCGGTGACGGTGCCGCCCTTGGCGTAGTTGGACAGGGGCAGAACGTCGCGGTCGAAGTCGATGGTCACGCCGTAGCGGCCCATCATGCCGTTGATGGCCTCGACCATGCGGCGGTTGCGGTCGTTGCGCTTGGCACGATAGGGCGCGAAGGCCTCGTTCAGCTCGGCGGCGCGGTTGTGGGGCACGCCGTGCAGCGTCATGTACAGCACGCCGCTCTGGTCGGGATTGTTCAGCTTGCGGTCGCCGAAGGGCGTGCCCGCGAAGCTGGCGCGGCACTCCATGCCGATGGTGGCCGCCATGCCGGCCACGTCGGCCGCCGCGAGGAACTCCTCCGCGCCGGCGATGGAGTCGTGATCCATCAGGCCGCAGGTGCAGAGTCCTGCCTCCCGTGCGAACCAGACCGCCGCGGTGGGGGAATAGGGCGAGAAGGAATAGGTGGTGTGGATGTGGTTGTTCACGTCGCGCCCGGTGACCGGTTTCGGTTCCTGGGCGACCATCTTCTTCAGGGCTTCGAGGGCGTTATCGCCGTTGAGCAGGGCGAGGCGCTCTTCGCGGGTATAGGACATGGCGGGACACTCCCTTTCGGAATTTTTGCTGTTCTTATTGTATCACGGGAAATATTGCAATTCAAGAATGCGGGGATTAATTCGCCGGTTTTCGTTTTCTTCCGCGCAGCATTCGCCGGGCGCAGGGGCGCTCCACGGCATAGGTGACGAGAATCGCCATGGCCAGTGCCGCCAGCCAGCAAAGCAGCGTGTACTGATGCTGCCAGGGCTGCTCCGCCGCCTTCTGGGGCATGTCCGAGACGTAGGGCGGCACGCGCCACTGCTTGAGCTTCAGCGCCAGCACCTGATGCCAGACGTAGAAATTAAAGGAGACGCCCGACAGGAAGCGCGTGAGCCGATTGGAGCAGAGACTGCGGAAAAAGCTCAGGCTGCGGCTGCCGCAGACCACGAAAACCGCGCCCGCCGCCGAGAGCGGAAAGCGCCGGGCGAGCTGGCCGCGTCGCACGACCTCGTAGCCGGACAGGCGTCCCTGAGTATCGGCCAGCATCCAGAGCGCCGCGCAGGCGGCGACGGCGAGAAGCGTGCACAGCAGCGCCTCGACGCGGGATTCGCACCGGCGTTTGGACAGCGCGCCGTAAATATGCGCCGCCAGCATGCCGTTGGCGTAGACCTCCATCAGCGCCGGAAGCTGATTGAACCAGAGCGTCGTGTCCTCCCGGGGCAGCACCCACAGGGAGAGAAAGACGCGCGAGATCAGCAGCATAGCCGCGTAGGTTGGCACGGGCCAGCGGCGAAACACCCGGGCGAGGAGGGGGAAGATCAGATAGAACTGCACCTCCACCGCCAGCGTCCACAGCGCGCCGTTCAGCGGCGTGCCGACGTAGCTCTCGGCAGAGAGATTGTGCGTGAACGTCGCGTGGGCCAGCAGATCTCTGAACATCGCGCCCGCGGAGGCGTACAGCCCGCCGACGGCGGCGAAGGCGAGCATAATCAGCAGACAGAACCAGTAGCTGGGCAGAATGCGCGCCGCGCGCTTGAGATAAAACCCGCGCACGTCCGGCGTATGGCCCGCGGCATAGGGCAGATACAGCAGAAATCCGCTGAGCATCAGCAGCAGATCCACGCCCAGATAGCCCGTGGCCACCTGATTGCGCAGATTGACGCGCAGCCCGAACAGCGAAAACGCGGGATTGAGCCAGGACTGCTGCCAGATGTGATAGGCCGCCACCGCAATCGTGCAGCCCACGCGCAGCAGATCCGCCGCGTCGGCGCGCAGCGGGTCGTTTTTTCCGGGCGAGAAGGCGCGGCGCAGTCCGCGAAGGAGGGCGATCATGGCTCCGCCTCCGGCAGAAGCCCCGAAAAGCGCCGGGCGTATTCCACGAAGTGGCCCACGTTGCCCGCGCCGGCGAAGCGGCTGGAATCGTAGAAATCCTCCGAAAGAGGCGTCCAGCGCAGCTCGTTTTCCTCGCCGTACACGTCCATCGGGCGATTCAGCCGTCCGACGTAGACCTCCAGGGCCCAGTCGTCCCAGAAATACTCGGTGCGGAGCATTTTCCGAAGAGAAGCGTCCTGCGGAGCAACGCCCGTCTCCTCCATGAGCTCCCGCTCCGCAGCATTTTGGCCGGATTCACCCGGCTCGACCCTGCCGCCGGGCAGGTTGTACAGCCCCGCGTAGGGCGGTCTGCGCCTCAGACAGCACAGCACGCGCTCACCCGGCGCGTCAAACAGCACGATGAGATTGCCTTCCCGAGCCATCGAGATCACTCCCTTCGATAAAAACATGGGCTTTTATTCGGATGATTGTCGGTTATGCAGGATCATTATACCTTATTCCCGCCGGCGAATGCAATTCCCGGCGGAAAAAATCTACTTCATTATGATATTTCACGCAGGGATGCTTGACAGAACGGCTCTTTATCGTCTATACTGATAAGGCTGTAATTTGGGGTGTTTTGGTTCCCCAATGCACGACCCGATTCCGGGAAACGAAGGGGAATTTCCCCTAAGTCATCATAAGTTTGAAGGAGTGTTTCGATCATGGCAAGTTCCGTCCGTACCTATCAGCCCAAGAAGCGTCAGCGTTCCAAGGTGCATGGCTTCCGTGCCCGCATGAAGACCCGCGCCGGCCGCAATGTTCTGAAGGCCCGTCGCGCCCGCGGCCGCAAGGTTCTGTCCGCTTAATCGACCATGGAGGGGACGCGCTCTGCAACGCGCGGGCCGGAGAGCTTTCCGCGCCGCTATCGGCTGGGCGATAACCGCAATTATCGCTTCGTCTATCGCCGGGGAAAGTCCAACCCCTCCCGCAATCTCACTCTGGTTCATCTGAAGGGGCGGGAGCTGAAAATCGGCTTCTCCGTCTCCGGGAAGGTGGGCAACGCCGTCACGCGCAACCGCATTCGGCGGTGGATGCGTGAGGATGTGCGCAAGCTGCGCACGCGTCTGAAATGTGGGAAATACATCTTCGTCGCGCGGCCCTCGGCCGCGGAAATTTCCCATGCCGCGCTGACGCGGGAGATCGGTTCGCTGCTCAACCGCGCGAAGCTGCTGAAAGAGGAAGCATGAAGAAGCTGTCTTCTCTGCCAAAGCGGTTTCTGCTCTGGCTGATTCGCTTTTACCAAAGCAGCATTTCACCTCGGCATCCCGGATGCTGCAGGTTTATTCCGACCTGCTCTCAGTACGCGCTGGAGGCCGTCGGAAAGTACGGCGCCCTGAAGGGCGGCTGGCTGACCGTTCGGCGGCTTCTGCGCTGCCATCCGCTCTGCAAGGGCGGATATGATCCCGTTCCCTGAGCCTCTTTCTCCTTCGGCGCCCCTGCGCCGGGCTCAGGACGTCTCAGCGAAGAAAGAAATGCCCGCAGTCCTCTGGCCTGCGCATGCGCACGGGCCGCGGCTGGGCATTTTCTTGTATGCATGAGCGAGCAAATCGCGCTTCAGGCGGGCTTGCCCCGACCAATTTCCTTTGGAGGATTCAGAATGTTTGAGTGGATCAATGTCTTTTTCATGAACGCCCTGAACTGGATCTACGGCTGGGTGGGCAACTACGGCTGGGCCGTGGTCATCTTTACGCTGCTGACCCGACTGGTGCTGATGCCGCTGGACGTCAAGTCCCGCCGCAGCATGCGCGCCACCACCCGCATTCAGCCCAAGGTTCAGGCGCTTCAGAAGAAGTACGCCAACGACAAGGACAAGCTCAATCAGAAGATGATGGAGCTTTACAAGAAGGAGCACGTCAGCCCCACCGCCGGCTGCCTTCCGCTGCTGCTGCAGTGGCCGATCCTGATCTTCATGTTCACCGCCATGCGCGTGGTGGCCAACGAGCACACCGTCCAGATGATTCTGGATCTGCGCGACGGCATTCAGCCGACCTTCCAGAGCTGGCTGTGGATCAAGAACGTGTTCCAGCCCGATTCCTTCGGCTCGACCATCCTGCCCGCCATTGGCGACAAGCTGATGGCCATCTCGCCGGTGGGCTATTCCAGGATTCTGACCCAGGAGAACATCGAAGCGGCGCGCACGTTCCTCGCCTCCAGCGAGTACGCTGCCGTGGCGGCGCAGTACGGCGCGAATGCGTTCACTCAGATTCCGCTGAATTTCATCATCATCAAGCCGGTTCTGACGCTGCCCACGTCCTTCGCCAGCCTGTTCCAGTATTCCAACGGCCTGTTCCTGCTGCCGATTTTCGCGGCGGTCAGCCAGTTCTTCATGACCAAGCTCACCAACCCGCAGTCCAACCAGCCTGCGGCCCAGGGCGACGCGCAGAGCGACGCGGCCAACGCCATGAACAGCGGCTTCATGAAGTGGTTCTTCCCGCTCTTCTCGCTGTGGATCTGCGCCACCAGCAACGCGGCGTTTTCGATTTACTGGATGGCCGTCAACATCATCTCCATCATCCAGTCCGTCGCGCTCAACCGCTATTTCGACAGGCAGGAAGCGAAGCTGGCCCAGAAGCAGGAGACCAAGTAACATTCGACGAATTTAAGGAGGCAATCCGCCTTGTTGAAATCCATTGAAGCAACCGGAAAAACCGTCAAGGACGCAATCAAGAACGGCCTGACCGAGCTTGGCTGCGAACTCGACGATGTGGATACTCAAATCCTTGAAATGGGCAGCCCCGGACTGTTCGGCATGTTCGGCAAGCCCGCCAAGGTTCGCCTGACGAAAAAGGGCAGCGACAAGTCTCTGGACATCGAGATGCCCGTGCTGTCGCTGGACTCCGGCAAGCGCCGGGAAAAGCCCAAGGCCGAAAAGAAGGCTGAGGAAAAGAAGCAGCCCGACAAGAAGCAGCCTGAGAAGAAGGCGGAAGAGCCCGCCGCTTCCGAGCCGGTGGCTGAGACCGAGGCGGAGACCGCCGACGACGGCGAGCCGAAGCCTGAGAAAAAGCGCCGTCGCCGCAGCCGCGGCGGCAAGGGCCGTTCCCGCGCCGCTGAGGGCAGTGAGAACGCCGCCGAGACCGAGGAAACCGAGACCGTCGCCGTGACCGTGGAGGCCGAGCCCTTCGTGGCCATGTCCGACGAGGAGCTGCCGGAGGAGGCCAAGGCCGCCCGCGCGTTCCTGTCCGGCCTGACCGAGCGCATGGGCGTGCCCGCCCAGATCGAGGCTTCCGAGAACGAGGAGCAGCTGCGCATGGTGCTGTCCGGCGAGAACATGAGCATTCTCATCGGCCGCCGCGGCGAGACCCTCGACGCGCTGCAGTATCTGACCAGCCTGAACGTGAACCGCGGTCGCGAGGATTACCTCCGCGTGTCGCTGGACACGGAGAACTACCGCGCCAAGCGCGAAGAGGCGCTGCGCAAGCTGGCCGTCCGCATGGCAGCGCGCTGCAAGAAGAGCGGCCGCCGCGTCGCCCTGGAGCCCATGAATCCCTACGAGCGCCGCATTCTGCACTCCGCGCTCCAGAACGATCCCGAGGTCACGACCCATTCGGAGGGCGAAGAGCCCTATCGCCGCGTGATTATCACGCTGGCCGACTGAGGTTGAAGAAAGGCCCGGCGGATTTCGAAAGAAATCCGCCGGGCCTTTTGCGTGGGGGCAAGGAAGATGTGTGGCAATGTGGAGGCGAGGGGAGGCAAACCGCCCTTTTCTCAGGCGATGCACGGAGATCGGGAAGCTCGGGCGTTCGATAGGTATTATTTGTTTCGAGCATATCGCCTCCGACAGGTTCAGCAGAGGCTTATGGGGCGCATCGGCTACGGGAGCATTGAAAAATACTTGACGTCATCTGAAATGTCTGATATAGTTGGGATGGAGCTGGAAGGTACGCCTATGGTTTTCCGGAAGCGTACGCCGCGACTACGCGGCCAGCTTCGCTTTTGCATAAAGGCGCATTTTAAGAGCACAACTGGGGCGCAGAAAGCACCCCCCCTAGCATCTTGTCTGCGCATTTCAGTCAACATAAAGCCGCCCGGGACGATTGTCCCGGGCGGCTTGCGTTTGTGTCGATCAGGCCTTGACTGCGCCGGAGGTGATGCCTTCGATGTACAGTCTGGAGCTGAAGGTGAACATAATCAGCAGCGGAACCGTGGCCATGACGAAGCCTGCGATCATCGCGCCGTAGTCCGTGGTGCCCGTGGAGGAGGAGTAGGTCTGCACCGCCACGGAGATGACCTGCTTGCTGTTGGAGTCGATGACCAGCAGCGGCCAGATGAAGTCGCCGTAGAGGGAGATCATGTTCATGACCACCAGCGTGGCGAGAATCGGCTTGGCCAGCGGCACGGCGATCTTGTAGAACGCCTGGAACTCACGCGCGCCGTCGATTCGAGCGGACTCGAACAGCGCGGCGGGCTGTGCGCTGATGAAGGTTCGGCACAGGTACATGCCCATGATCTGTCCGCCGGAGGCCCAGGGAAGCCACAGCGCCCACCAGGTGTTTTTCAGGCCCAGGCGCTGAATGAGCTTAAAGGACGGGGTCAGCGTCAGAACGCCGGGAACCATCATCAGGGCGAGCATCATCATGAACAGGAAGTTCTTCAGCGGGAAGTCCAGACGCGCGAACACGTAGCCGGACATGGCCGAGAGAACGACGATCAGCAGCGTGCCCACCGTGACGGTGACGACAGAATTGACCATGTTCTGAAACAGCTGGAGGTACGCCGCGTTGTAGTTGCTCCACTGGGGCGGATTCGGGATGGCCCAGAGGTTGCTGTAGAACTGCGACGGGCTCTTCAGCGACAGAAACAGCATCAGGAAAATCGGAATGAAGGCGAGCAGCACGAAGATGATGGCGATCACGGTGATCAGCGTCTGAAACGAGATCGTGCGCGTCTTCCAGCGACGCTTCATTGCGTTTGCGGAGAGTTCTTTTTTCGACATGCGTTCGTCCTCCCTTCTTAGTTCATATCCTGCGTCTTAATGCGCAGGTTCAGCAGCGATCCGATCAGGATGACGACGAACATGACCAGACCCATTGCGCAGGCGTAGCCGTACTGGCCGAACTTGGTGGCCGCGAAGTACAGCTCCAGGCCGGGAACGTAGGTGGTGTAGCCCGGGCCGCCGGAGGTCAGCAGCAGGACTCCGCCGTAATCCTGAACCGCGCCGATGAAGGTGGTGATGATGAGCATCTTCAGCTGGGGCGAGATCAGCGGCAGATGGATGTTGAAGAAGTTCCACACGGGATTGCTGCCGTCCACCTTCGCCGCCTCGAACAGATCCTCGGGGATGTTGATCAGGCCGCCGTAGAACACCAGGAAGGCGAAGCTGTTGACCCAGGGGAAGCCCATGAAGATGATGGCCCACAGGGCGGTGCTGGGATCGCCCAGCCACGAATGCTTCCATTCGCCCTTGCCGATGACGCCCAGAATGCTGTTCAGCGCGCCGATGTTCGGGTCGTAGATATTCTTCCACATCAGCGTGGAGACGACGCCCGGAACGACCATCGGGATGACCAGCAGCAGACGGAACCAGTAGCGGCGCTTGCTGCTCTTGCCCGTCAGCGTGCGCATGGCGAACACCAGCTCGGCCAGCAGCACGGGGATGGTCAGCAGTTTGGCGAAGCTGCACAGCATGATGATGACGAGGTTCTTCACGCCCAGCAGGAAGTAGCCCTCGGTGATCATCTTGCGGAAGTTGTCCAGGCCGACGAAGTTGACCTCGCGCATGGTGCGCGTGTTCAGGCTCCAGTCGGTGAAGGCGTAATAGAACGCCTGGAACACATTGTAGTAGTTGAAGATCAGGATCAGCGCGATGGAGGGCAGCAGCATCAGATACGCCGTGCGGTTGCGATGCATGGAGACGAAGAAGCGCCTGCCGAGATCGCGGCTGCCGGGGAAGGTGACGATGAGCGCCGCGGTCAGCAGCACTGCCGAGGCGATGATGGCCCAGAGGCTCCAGGACTTCATGCTGGCCATCCTGCCGATGTTGTCCAGACGCTGGGCGGAGAACTCGTACAGATCGGTGGAAAGGGTCACGACGAAGCAGTGGCTCTGACCGAAGTAGATCTGCGAGACCTCAACGTCCTGACGATTGGAGAAGTGGATGCTGCCGTCCGCGTCGAGGATGTGGGTGTCGCCCTCGCGGGTGCCGGCGGCGATCCAGCGGCCGTCGTCGGTGACGCCCACGCAGCGGCCCTCGCCGACGATTTCCACGGTGAAGAGCTTGTTCAGGTCGGAATCCAGCTTGAGGAGGGTGCCGGTTTCATCCAGCGCGACGACCTCGCCGGTCTCCTTCACCACGGCCAGATCGCGGATGGCGCTGCGCGCCTTTTCCTGCGCCAGCGTCTCGCCGGTCAGATCCAGCTTGGTGATGCGGGCGCGGTTGTCGCCGTAATAAATAGCGCTGCCGTCGGGGCTGAAGCGCGCCGAGCGGGCCGTGTTCTTCAGCGACTCGCGGAGCACTTCCTCGCCGGTGGTCAGGTCGATGACCTTGATGAGGTGTTTGCTGGCGCTCACGCCCGCGGAGACGAGCAGCCGGCCGGAGGCCTGATCGTAATCAATATCGTAGACCTTGCCGTCAGCGGGATACGTGTTCACCAGCGTGCCGGTGGCGGCTTCATAAACATAAATGTTTCTATCCTGAGAGCCTACGATCAGCCAATTCTTGTCGGTGTCAAAGTCCATTGCGCTGATCGCGCCGTTGATTTCATGCTGCCAAATTTGGTTCTCGCTGCTGTCGAAGGCGAGAACGGTGTTCTGATAGGTGCCCAGAAAAGTGATGCCCAGATTGTCGTCGACGAGAATCTCACTGTTCTGCAGGGAGGCGCCGTAGCCTACCTTGGTGAAGATGTCCGTCTGACCGGATGCGAAGCGATTGGCGTAGATGGAGCCAATCAGCGCGATCAGGAGGATTATAGACAGAACCAGCGCGACGCGATTGACGCGTCCCGCTTTAACGTCTCTCCTTTGGATGCTTTTTGCCACAGTCGTCAGCTCCTTGTTCATCGAATGCGCGCTGCGAAGCGGGAAACCGCTTTCGCAGCGCGCGGGATTCATCTGTCAGCTCTGTCTGCGCGCCTGAGCGGCAGGGTTAAAGCCTTCTGTCTGAATCAATCAGTTGCCGGAGGGCTCGTTCTGGGGGTTGGCCAGATCGTTCATGGAGATCTTGGAGGATTCCATGACCTCGGGAGCGTACTTCAGCTGGTTGGCCTGATGCTGCTCGGCCCACTCGTCCACGGTGATCTTGCCGTTGAGCAGATCCATGGAGTAGCCGTACCAGGCGCGCAGAGCTTCCTGGTTGTCGCCGATGCCGCGGGCCAGAGCCTGGCAGAAGCCCTTCTGGCAGTTGCCGATGTACTCGATGTTGGCGAACATCTCAGCCAGCTCGCCTTCCAGCTCAACGCCCTTGACCAGGGGCAGGCCATCCGGCACGCCGCCGTTTTCGATCAGAGCCTCGAGGAAGATGGAGTAGCCTTCGGAGGAGGTGTAGAACTTCAGGAAGTCGACGACCATTTCGTCGTGGTCGATGTCCTTCTTGATGGCGGACAGGAAGCCGGTGGCAACCTCGATGGTGCGGGCCTTGGCTTCGATGCCTTCGCCTTCCATGCTGGGCATCGCGAAGGTGCCGAGCGCGAACTTCTTCAGGCCTTCCAGCTCGACCGCCGCGTCGCCGTCGCCGATGGTGACCGCTTCGCCCGCATCGATGGAAGCCATGGTGTTCAGGTAATCGCCGAAGAACCAGGAGCCGCTGAGGTAGATCGCGGCCTTGCCCTGATAGAACAGGGTCTTCGCGCCGTTGGCGTCGGTGCCGAAGAAGTTCTCACCGCCGGCGTAGGTGGGGAAGATCTGAGCGAAGCTGGACCAGACGGTCTTCATGCCGTCGCTGTCCGCGCGGATGGTGCCGTCCTCGACGAAGGCCTTCCAGAAACGAACGGCGTTGATGTTGACGTTCGCGGGAGTGTCGTCGTTGTGGGGATCGGTGGGATCATAGACGAACTTGCCGTCCACGTCGGGATCGTAGCAGTAGTCGCCTTCCTGAGCGCGGATGATTTCGATCTGGGAACGGGTGGTCTGATCGGCGTAAGCCTGCGCCAGCCAGCCCATCTGCTCGGCCCAGAAGGACTGGAAGTCGCCCGCAACGGCCAGAGGCTGATAGCCGGCCTCGGACAGCTTCGCGCAGACGTCCACGAACTCGCTCCAGGTGGTGGGAGCCTCAACGCCGACCTCGTTGAAGATGTCGACATTGTAGAACCACAGAACCTGAACGCCGGAAATGGACACGCAGTCCCACATGCCGGTCACCATGTCGATGCTCTGCATGTCGAACGCGATCTGCTCGGTCCAGTCGCCGTCGGAGTAGGCGCTCTCATCGAAAGCGTAGTCGTAGAAGTTGATGACCTTGTCGGTGCGGTCGCTGCCGGCCAGGTTGCCGTACACGATGTCCGCCTCGGGGAGCTGGCTGTCATAGCCCTGGAAGGTGGCCTTGACCCAGTCCGCGTAGCTGTCCTGGGGCTTCAGGTCGACAACAACTTCAACGCCGGGGTGCTTGGCAGTGTAGGCATCGCCCACCGCGCGCCACGCCTCTTCGACGCCCTTGCCGGAGTACAGGCTGATGGTAACCTTGCCGGAGTAATCCTCCTCGGCGAAGGCGGCACAGCCAAGCACCATCAGTGCGGCCATGACCAGGCTCAGGAACCGAACCACAAATTTCTTCATCCCAATATCCTCCTTAATAAAAATGCGGGACGGCGGAGACGGGCTCGCCTCCGCTTCGAGAAATACAATATCACAAAATCAACCAAAAGTCAATACGGTCATCGGAAATCGCAATAACTGAAATACGAATTGCGAAAGATGCACAAATGAAAGGGCGCGGAGAATTGGACTGGAAAATTGGTGTTAATTTAATGCAGGAAACGCGGCCGAAACGAGCCGCTCAGGCATGAATTCCTGCGAAAATACATTAATAAATACCGAAAAAAAGCGCCTTCGAGACGCGAAGACACTTTTAATAGGAAACGGCGCTCTAGGCCGACAGGGATGGCACATCCGCGCCCTCGCTGACCGGGAATTTGCGCAGCATATGGAAGCAGCAGATCAGGTGAATCAGCGATGTGAGGATCCACGAGACGGGATAGGAGATATAGAGCATGGTCAGCGTGCGATCGAAGGGCAGGACGCAGTAGATCCAGAAGATTCGAAACGCGCACGAGCCGATGAGGGACACGATGGTGGGCAGCATGGCCGCGCCCATCCCGCGCAGCACGCCGCACAGCGTGTCCATGATGCCGCAGAGAAAGTAGGTGGTGGCAAAAACCATCAGGCGCATCATGCCCGCCTCGATGACGGCGGGTTCTTCGCTGTAAATGCGCATCAGCGGCTCGCGCAGCACGAGCGCGACGGTGTCCAGCGTCAGGCCGATGGCGGTGACGATGAGCACGCTGGTCAGTGCGATTTTGCGCAGACGGGCGTACATGCGCGCGCCCACGTTCTGGCTGGTGAAGGTCAGCGCCGTCTGATGCATGGCGTTCATGGAGACGTAGATGAAGCCCTCGATGTTCGCGGAGACCGAGTTGCCCGCCATGGCGACGGAGCCGAAGCTGTTGACCGTGGACTGAATCAGCACGTTGGAAATGGAGAAGAACACGCCCTGCAGGCCCGCGGGCAGGCCGATGCGCGCGATTTCCCAGAGGTGAGGCATGGAGATGCGCAGCTTGCGAACGTCCACATGGATCACGCCCTCGGAGCGCAGCAGGCAGATGAACACCAGCGCGGCGGAAATGCCCTGGGAGATGATGGTGGCCAGCGCCACGCCCGCCACGCCCATGTGCAGCACGATGACGAAGAACAGGTTCAGGATCACGTTTACCACGCCGGCGATGGCCAGATAGATCAGCGGGCGGCGGGTATCGCCGATGGCGCGCAGCACCGCCGAGCCGAAGTTGTACAGCACGTTGACCGGCATGCCGATGAAGTAGATCTGCGTGTAAATGGTGGCCAGCGGCAGAACCTCCTCCGGCGAGCCCATCCACTCCAGAAAGGTCCTGGACAGGAAGAAGCCGAAGATCGCCAGAAACACGCCGCCCACGAGGCTGACGGCGATGGAGGTGTGGATGGTGTCGGAGGTTTCCCTGACCTTGCCCGCGCCGTAATAGCGCGCCACCACCACGTTGGTGCCCACGGACAGGCCGAGGAACACGTTGACGATCAGGTTGATCAGCGCGCCCGTCGAGCCCACCGCCGCCAGCGCGTTCGCGCCGTCGAACTGGCCGACGACGATCACGTCTGCGGCGTTGAACAGCAGCTGCAGCACGCTGGACAGAATCAGCGGCACCGCAAACAGCAGCATCTTCGGCAGGATGGAACCCTGCGTCATGTCCATCTCATAGCTGCGCTTTCGAATGTGCATGAAAACAATCCCTTCCTTCGCAGTTCAATTCGCTGGTCCGTTCATTATAGCACAGAGTGGAGGCGAATTTGAAGGGTGCGAAGGTAAATTCGCTTGCGGAATCCACTTTTACGCAAAATTCATATGGAATTGACGATTTTATGCTATTGTATTACTGAGTTAAAGTGATAAACTGTTATCACAGTCAAGGCAAGCCAATCCAAACACAAAAGCAGATGGAGGAAAGAAAAATGAAAAAGATCTTCGCAATGGTTCTGGTTCTGATGATGGTTCTCGTTTCCGCGGCGAGCGCGGAGAGCTTCACCTTCAAGATGGGCATCGACGCGGAGTATCCGCCCTACAGCTACATCGACGACAACGGCGACTACGCCGGCTACGACGTGGAAATGTGCAAGGCCGTGTGCGATATTCTCGGCTGGGATCTTGAGATCGTCCCCATCAACTGGGACACCAAGCTGGTGACGCTGGACGCGGGCGAGATCGACTGCATCTGGTCCGGCCTGACCATCGACGTGCTGGATCCCGAGGCCTACACCATCTCCGTGGCCTACGCGGACAACTCCCAGATGATCCTGACCAAGGCCGACAGCGGCATCGCGACGCTGGCCGATCTGGCGGGCAAGGTCGTGGGTGTGCAGCTGGGCACCTCCGCCGACATCCTGCTGCAGAACGAGCAGAAGGCGCTGGCCGACACCTTCGACGGCGGCGAGCCGGTGCGCTTTGAGAACTACAACGTGTGCTTCACCGAGCTGCAGGCCGGCTCCATTGATGCCATCGCCATCGACTACCCCGTGGCGGCCGCGAAGATCGCCGAGTACGGCGACGGTTACGTGATGCTCGACGAGTCCATCGCCTCCGAGGAATACGGCATCTGCTTCCGCAAGGACGACGCGGAGCTGTGCCAGCAGGTTGAGGACGCGTTCATGCAGCTGGTGGAGGACGGCACCTACGTGTCGCTGGCCGAGAAGTACGGCCTGGAGACCTCCTCCCTGTGCCTGAGCAAGTGATTGACAGAAGGCCCTATATAAAGGTATAATTGAAAAATCCGGCGGATGGGTTATGGCGAAAGCGATAACCCTTTCGCCACGCAAAGGGGAAAGCAGACATGACCATTGCCACGATGATCCAGAAGATGAGCGAGGGCCTCGGACGCACCTGCGCCATCTTTTTCCTGACGCTCCTGTTTTCGCTGCCGCTGGGTCTGGTGATCGCGGCTCTGCGCCGCTCCCGCTTCAGGCCGCTTCAGACGGTTACGCGGGTGTTCATCTCCATCATTCGCGGAACGCCGCTGATGCTCCAGCTGCTGGCCGTGACCTACGGGCCGTTCTATCTCTTCGGCGCGTCGGTGGCGCGCAACAAGCTGGTGCCCATCATCGTCGGCTTCTCGGTCAATTACGCCGCGTACTTTGCGGAGATCTACCGCGGCGGAATCGACTCCATGCCCGCCGGTCAGTACGAGGCCGCGGCGGTGCTGGGCTACAGCCGCTTTCAGACCTTTATGCGCATCATTCTGCCGCAGGTGATCAAGCGCATTCTGCCCAGCATCACCAACGAGGTCATCACGCTGGTGAAGGACACGTCCATGGCGTTCACCGTGGCCTATCAGGAGATGTTCTCCATCGGCAAGCAGATCGCCAATTCCCAGTCCAGCTTCATGCCGTTCCTCATCGCCGGCGTGTTCTACTATGTGTTCAATTCCATCGTGGCCTTCGTCATGTCCCGCATCGAGAAGGCACAGAGCTACTATCGCTGACGGGAGGGGCCGCGCATGAAAATTCTCGAAATCAATCACTGCCGCAAGCGCTTCGGCGAAAACGAGGTGCTCAGCGACATCAGCCTTTCCGTGGAGGAGGGACAGGTGGTGTCCGTCATCGGGCCGTCCGGCTCGGGCAAATCCACGCTGCTGCGCTGCGCGACGCTGCTGGAGACCATGGACGGCGGCGACCTGAAGTACATGGGTCAGTACGCGGTGCGCGACGAAAACGGCCGCGCGGTGTACGCCTCCGCGGCGGAGCTGAAGAAGCTGCGCGCCTGCTTCGGCCTGGTGTTTCAGAACTTCAATCTCTTTCCCCACTACTCGGTGCTGCGCAACATCGCCGAAGCGCCCATGCTGATTCAGAAGCGCCCGAAGGACGAGGTCTATGAAACCGCCCGGGAGCTGCTGCGCAAGATGGGCCTGTCCGACCGGGAGAACGCCTATCCCTATCAGCTCTCCGGCGGTCAGCAGCAGCGCGTATCCATCGCCCGGGCGCTGGCCATGAAGCCGAAGATGCTGTTCTTCGACGAGCCGACCTCGGCGCTGGATCCCGAGCTGACGGGCGAGATCCTGAAGGTCATCCGCGACCTCGCCGCCGAGCACATGACCATGGTCATCGTCACCCACGAGATGGCCTTCGCCCGGGACGTGTCCGACCACGTGATCTTCATGGACGGCGGCGTGATCGTCGAGCAGGGCGCGCCGGACATCATGAACCATCCGACACAGGAGCGCACCATCCAGTTCCTGAGTCGCTTCAATTAACGCTCCATTATAATAAGGAAGAGATTATGGAAATTTCGTTTGTCAAGCTCAGCCCCACTCAGAACGTGACCGTGCTGGCGATCAGTCCCGTGCCCCGCGCGGAGCAGCCCGCCGCGGCGGCGAAGCTGCTGGCCTACGACGGCGTGGGCGGCGAGCAGGCCGGCTTTCTGGAGAAGCCTGCGCATTCCGCCGCCCGGGCGCGGCTTCAGATGATGGGCGGCGAGTTCTGCGGAAACGCCGCCATGTCGCTGGGAGCGTATCTGGCGTGGCAGGGCGGCCTCGCCGACGGCGCGTCGGAGGAGTATCTGCTGGAGGTTTCCGGTGCGGAGGGGCTGGTGCCCTGCCGCGTGGAGCGACGGGGCGACGCGTTCGCGGGCACGGTGCGCATGCCGCTGCCGACGGGAATCGGCCGGGCGAAACTTCCCTGCGACGCGGGCGAAATCGGGCTTGCCCGCGTGGATCTGCCGGGCATCACCCATCTGGTCGCACCCATGGACGGCCTGAGCCGGGAGGAGATTCAGCGGCGCATCCGTCAATGGAACGGAGAAATCCGCGCCGACGCGCTGGGTGTGCTGCGCTGGGACGAGGCGGCGGGGCGAATGGAGCCCATCGTCTACGTGCCCGAGACGGACAGCGCCGTCTGGGAGCGCGGCTGCGGCAGCGGCACGGCGGCGCTGGGCGCGTATCTCGCCCGGCGCGCGGGACGCACCTTTCAGAGCGCCGTGCGCCAGCCGGGCGGCGAGATCGTCGTGCGCGCCGAGCTGGACGGCGAGGCCTTCCGCGAGCTGACCATCACCGGAGAAGTGCGCATCACCGCCGAGGGAACGGCGTTTGTCTGAAAAAGCATGCACAGGATCGAGCCGAAGCGGAAGTGCCCGCTTCGGCTTTTGCGGAAAAAGACTTGCGGTTTGAGCAAACTGTGATACAATAATGATTAGGCAAGCCGAAGGCTTGGCCGGGGCGGCGGAGCGCCGCAGGCGGTTCGCCGACAATCATGATACAATAATGATTAGGCAAGCCGAAGGCTTGGCCGGGTCGGCGGAGTGCCGCAGGCGGTTCGCCGACAATCATGATACAATAATGATTAGGCAAGCCGAAGGCTTGGCCGGGTCGGCGGAGTGCCGCAGGCGGTTCGCCGACAATCATGATACAATACATATGTGACAACTTCGAAAAAGGGAGCAAGGGTTCATGAAAAAACTGATGCTGGGCAACGCCGCTGTGGCGCGCGGCCTGTATGAGGCCGGGTGCCGCTTTGTGTCGGCCTATCCTGGAACGCCGTCCACCGAAATCACGGAGCAGGCGGTGAATTACGAGGAAATCTACGCCGAATGGGCGCCCAACGAGAAGGTCGCCATGGAATCGGCGCTGGGCGCGAGCCTCGCGGGCGCGCGCAGCTTCTGCGCCATGAAGCACGTGGGCCTGAACGTGGCCGCCGATCCGCTGTTCACCGCGTCCTATACGGGCGTGAACGCTGGACTGGTGGTAGCCGTGGCCGACGATCCGGGCATGCACTCGTCCCAGAATGAGCAGGATTCCCGCCACTATGCCATCGCCGCAAAGCTGCCCATGGTGGAACCCAGCGATTCGCAGGAGTGCAGGGACTTCGTGAAAATCGCCTTCAAGCTGTCCGAGCAGTTCGACACGCCGGTGCTTCTGCGCACCTGCACGCGCGTGGCCCATTCCCAGAGCCTGACGGAGCTGCTGCCCCGGCAGGAGCTGCCGCTGAAGGAATACGAAAAGAACGGCCCGAAGTACATCGCCGCGCCGGCCAATGCCGTGCGCCGCCACGTAGTGGTGGAGGAGCGCATGAAGGCGCTGGCGCAGTTCGCCGAGACCACGGGCCTGAACCGCGCGGAGATGGCGGGCACGGCGCTGGGCGTGGTCACGTCCGGCACGAGCTATCTCTATGTCAAGGAAGTGCTGCCCGAGGCCAGCGTGTTCAAGCTCGGTCTGGTCAATCCGCTGCCGGTGGAGGCGCTGAGGGCCTTTTCGGAGAAGGTCGACCGGCTCATCGTCGTGGAGGAGCTGGACGGCGTGATCGAGACACATCTGCGCAGCCACGGCATCCGCGTGGACGGCGGCAAGGATCTCTTCGGCCCGCTGGGCGAGCTGTCTCAGGGCCGGCTGCGCGCGGCGCTGGGGCTGGAGACCCCCGAGAGCCATGCCTATGGCGAGCCGATTCCCGGCCGCCCGCCGGTGCTCTGCCCCGGCTGTCCCCATCGCGGCCTGTTCACGGTGCTGTCGAAGCTGAAGCTGACGGTGTTGGGCGACATCGGCTGCTATACGCTGGGCACGGCCGCGCCGCTGAACGCGCTGGATTCTGTGGTCTGCATGGGCGCGTCCATCGGCATGGCTCACGGCTTCACCACCGTCCGCCCGGAGAAGGCCGCGTCCACCGTGGCCGTCATCGGCGACAGCACGTTCATGCACTCGGGCATGACAGGCATTGTGAACGTGGCCTACAACAAAGGCATTTCCACCGTGCTGGTGCTGGACAACGCCATCACCGGCATGACCGGACACCAGCAGAATCCCACCACGGGGCTGACGCTGCGCCAGCAGCCCACCGTGGCCATCAGAATCGAGGATGTGTGCCGCGCGGCGGGCATTTCCCGCGTCCGCGTGGTGGACCCTCAGGACATGGCCGGCGTGGAGACCGCGCTGCGCGAGGAGCTGGCCGTGGCCGAGCCGTCGGTCATCATCGTGCGCCGCCCGTGCATGCTGCTCAAGTACGTCAAAGCAAGGCCGCCGCTGAGGGTGAATCCCGACAAGTGCAGGGGATGCAAGTCCTGCATGAAGATCGGCTGCCCGGCGGTGAGCTTCGCGGACAAAAAGGCGAAGATCGATCCGAGCATCTGCGTCGGCTGCGGCCTGTGCGCGCAGATGTGCAAATTCGACGCGTTCGAGGGAAGGGAGGCGTGAGGGCATGAAAACCACTTCTATCATGATCGTCGGCGTGGGCGGACAGGGCACGCTGCTGGCCTCGAAGCTGCTGGGCAATGTGCTGCTCTCCCAGGGCTACGATGTGAAGGTCAGCGAGGTGCACGGCATGTCCCAGCGCGGCGGCTCGGTGGTCACCTACGTCCGCTTCGGCGAGAAGGTCTATTCGCCGGTGGTGGATCTGGGCGAGGCCGACTACATCCTCTCCTTCGAGCTGCTGGAGTCGGCGCGCTGGATCGGTTATCTGAAGAAGGGCGGCCGGCTCATCACCAACACCCATCGAACCCCGCCCATGCCCGTCATCACCGGCGCGGCGGAATATCCGTCGAACATCGAAGCGCGCCTGCGCGAGCTGGCCGACGTGACGGCGCTGGAGGCCATGCCGCTGGCCGAGCAGGCCGGCAGCGCCAAGGCTGTCAACGTGGTGCTCGTGGGCGTGCTCTCCCGGAGCATGGACATCCCCGAGGAAAAATGGCTGCGCGCCATCGAGGAGACCGTCCCGCCGAAGTTCGCGGAGCTGAACAGGCGGGCGTTCCTGCTGGGCCGCGAGGTTCAGGCGTGAGCGATTTGGAAAAGGACAGGGAGACACGCATGAAGACCTCCGTTCGCCGCGGGGAGAAGCCGGATCGGAGCATCCCCTTCTGCAACGTCATTCTCCGCTGCGACCATTACGGCACGCCGGCGGCGCGGCCGCCCGAGGGCTTTCGGTTTGCGGCCTATCGCCCGGGAATGGAGCGGGACTGGGCGCGGCTGGAGGCGGAGATCGGCGATTTTGATTCCGCCGCCGAGGCCGAGGCGTATTTTGCCGAAGCCTATCTGAGCCGCCCGGACGAGCTGGCGGCGCGGGGCGTGTTTGTGGAAAATGCCGCCGGAGAGGTCGTCGGCTCCTGCATCGCGTGGCATGACAACCGGCGCGGAGCGCCCGTGGCCTCGCTCCACTGGCTCGTGGTCGGGCCGAAGTGGCAGGGCAGGGGCCTCGGCCGGGCGCTGGCCGCGCGAACCATGGAGATTTTCGCCCAAAAAGGCGAGACGCCGGTCTATCTGCACACCCAGCCGTGGAGCTGGAAGGCGATTCTGCTGTACATGCAGCTGGGCTTTCGTCTTCAGCGCAGCGATGCGTTCGCCGCCTATGAAAACCAGACGGAGCAGGCGCTGCGCACGCTGCAGGCGGTGCTGACTCCGGAGCAGTACGCCTTCGTCTGCGCCCACTGCGACGACTGAAGGAAAGAACAACCCCCAATCGACGAAAGGTCGGTTGGGGGTTGTGCGTTATGGGGAAAGGGGAAGGAGCGGGAGGCGATGCGCCGCTGCCGCGGGAACGGAAAGCTCGCCGCGCGCGGGCGGCCGCGATTTGCCCGGGTGGGTCGCAGAGCGGCTTGCCGCGGAAACAGGGAGGAAGCTCGCCGCGCGCGGGCTATCCGCGCCTTTTCCGTCAATAGAAGCACAGCAGCGCGAAGCTCAGCACTGCCAGCGCCAGCCAGTTTCGAAAGCCGTTTTTCCGGCCCGACAGGCTCAGCAGCACGAACACGCATCCGGCGGCCAGCACCAGCACGCCCCATGCCGAGAGGAGCCGCAGCGGCGTGAAGCCGAACCGGGAGATGTACAGCCAGAGCTTTGCCCCGGCGGTCACGGCCAGCAGCAGGCTCTGCACCATCAGCACCGCCGACAGGCTCTTTCGGCAGGACTGTGCCAGCACGTTGGCCAGCTCCAGCAGACTGAAGTTGATGCCCATGACCATGCACAGCTGGAAAAAGCCGCTGCGGGCGTACTCCGCAGCCGTCAGCCTGCCGGGCACGCGGCCCTGAAACACCGCCAGAAGGTTGCCCGCCTGCACGCCGAAGAACAGCAGGTACAGCGCGATGAACATGAGAAACACGGCGTTGGCGGCGGCGGCAGGCAGCGTGCGCATTTCCGTCAATCGCTGGGCAATCGCCTCGCGATTCGGAGCTTCTCCGCGCGCCGCGCCGGCCAGCAGGCCGTAGAGATACGCGCCCACGGGAAGGCCCAGGAGCAGCCGCATGAGCTGGGAGAGCGCCTCGTCCGAGAGCTGCCATTGGCTCAGATCCTCCAGAAGAGCGCCGAAATTCGCGTCGGCCTGACCGAGCAGGCTCGCCGCCAGGAGCAGCAGCGGCAGCGCGATTCCCACGCACAGCAAGACGATCAGAAGCTCCCGCCGCGCTATCCGGCGCCTTTCGCCGCCCACGAACCGGCAGCCCTGAATCACGTCCGTCAGCCGCAGGAAGAAATGGCTGAAGGGCACCAGCACGAAGGCGCGAAAGCCGTCCACGAGCGTCAGCGTTGGGTCGTCCGGGCCAAGATTGCCGCCCATGCGATACAGCCCCCACAGCCCTGCCAGACCGTGCAGCGCCAGCAGACCCCAGTACGATGCGGCGCGGCAGCGCCCCAGGGCGGCGGCCAGCGCGATCATGCCCATGGCCGTCAGGAACAGCAGGTGAGCCTTTCCTGCGGGCCTGCGATCTCTTCCGACGACCTCGCCCCACAGGACGAACGCGGCCAGAAACAGAAGCGGATACCATGCGCGCGTGGGATGGCAGTCGCTGAAGCCCCAGATGAAGCAGCAGATGTACAGATAGCCCGCGAAATATCCGGCGAGCGCCGTGCAGAGATTTTTCTTCATGGATCCTCCTCCTGATATTCCAGAATGTCTCCGGGCTGGCAGTTCAGCGCCCGGCAGATCTCGTTCAGCGTGGAAAAGCGGATGGCCTTGGCCTTCTGGTTCTTCAGAATGGACAGATTGGCGGGAGTGATGCCGATTTTCTCGGCCAGCTCGCCCGCGCCCATCTTCCTTTTGGCCAGCATCACGTCCAGATTGACTACAATTGCCATGGGCTCACCTCACACCGTCAAATCCAGCTCGTCCCGCATGGGAATCGCCTGGGCGAACACATTGCGCACGATGCGCACCACCAGCCCCATGAAGCCCGCGGCGACGGCCACGAAGCCCAGCAGATAAATGCGCGGGCAGAGGGCCAGACAGAGAAGGCAGGCGGCGTAGCAGCAGCGGGCGATTCGGCGAAGGAGGGATACGTTGTCCTCTACGAACACGCGCCCGTCCCGCAGGTTCTTCAGCAGCTTCTCCATGAACCAGAGCAGCAGAAAGCCCGGAATATTGCACAGATACAGGCACGCGATCAGCAGACAGGCGTCCGTCTGATTGAACAGCGGCAGCTTTTCCCGAAACAGGGCCGTCAGCGGCCAGATCGCCCAGTCCAGCACGGCCAGCGCCAGCGCGAACAGCCGAAGCAGCGCGCGGCTGACTGCGATGGAGCGAAGCGCATTGTTCTCCATGGAAATCCCTCCCAGCGGTATTTTCTGGGAACAGTATAACAGCGCGGGACTCATTTGTCAATAAGAAATTATCGAAAAACGATAATAATTTACCGCGAATAGATATGAAAAGCAGCGCGACAAACGTCGCGCCGCAAAAACGGGAAATCATGAGAAGATGCTGCGTTCGAAAGCATTCGTGGAGAGCGCGGCGTTTTCCCGCGCTCATTCCCGCCCGAACTCGTCGGGGTTGAAGCGCTCCTCGGGCTCCTCCGGGTCGGAGAAAAGCTGGGCGATCATCGCCGGGTCGCGCTTCAGCGCGCGCAGTTCCTCGCGGCTCATCACCGTGTCCGTGCCGAGGCATTCCTTGCAGCGATAGCCGCACTCGGGGCAGACGCAGCCCAGCTCCAGGCTCTCCGAGTGCACCATGTAGGTTCCGCAGATCTGACAGCTGCATCGCATGGTTCATTCCTCCGTTCGACGGAAAATTACGTTGGTCGGCGCGGTCAGCTCCAGCGCGTCGATCTGCTCCAGACGGCCCTCGCTCAGGGCGAAGGCGGTTACGCGGTTGCTGCGCTCGTTGCAGCAGACGAGGAAGCGGCCGTCGGGCGTGAACTGCACGTCCCGGGGCCAGTCGCCGCCGCTGCTCACCTCCGTCAGCCGGGCGAGCATGCCGTTTTCGCCGATGGAGAACAGCGAGAGCACGTTCTGCCCGCGGCCGGTGGCGGCCAGCAGCCTTTCGTCCGGCGAGAGCCGGAGCGCCGCGGGGTAGTTTTCTCCCGCGCCGTCGCCCACGGGCACGCGGCCGATGAGCGTCGCGCTGCCCGGCGTGCCGCGATAGATCAGCAGCTCGCTGACCAGCTCGCACAGCACGTACCACGTGTCCCGCCCCCGGGGAAAGGCGCAGTGGCGCGGGCCGAAGCCCGCGGGCGTGGAGACCCTCAAAGGCTGGGGCTGCTCGTCGCTCAGCTCCGCGGCGGGATAGAAGAATACCGCGTCCAGCCCCAGATCGGACACGGCCAGCCATCCGCCCGGCGTGCGCTGCACCTGATGGGTGTGCGGGCCGCTCTGACGGTCGGGCTTTGCGCCGCGGCCGTGGTGCTGAATCAGCGGAAGCGCCGCGCCGATTCGGCCGTCGGACTCCAGCGAAAAGCGGGAGACGCTGCCAGAGGAGTAGTTGGCGGTCAGCAGCAGATTGCCCACAATGCTCAGATGGCAGGGATCCTCGCCGTGGGTGGGCTGAATGGACGTCTCCGTCAGCGCGCCGTCTTCGGCAATGTCGTAGCTCTGCACGCTGCCGCCCGCCTCGCCGCGGAAGCGCTTCGTCTCGCCCACAGCGTAGAGGCGCCTTTCGTCCGGCGAAAGGCAGAGATAGGACGCGTTGACGGCGGGACAGGTGCTCGTCAGGCGCAGCCGGCCGTCGCGCAGCGCCACCCGGGCGATGCTCTCCTGGCCGTAGCCGCCGATGTACATCGAGTAATTCATGGCTTTCTCCTATTTGTACAGCTTGGCGAGGCCGCCCTCGGAGGTCTCGCGATAGATGCGGTTGAGGTCTTTGCCCGTCTGATACATGGTTTCCACCACCATGTCGAAGGAAATCTTGCGCGTGGCGGTCAGGAAATTGGCGATGCGCACGGCGTTGATGGCGCGCATGGCGGCCACGGCGTTGCGCTCGATGCAGGGAATCTGCACAAGGCCCCCGATGGGATCGCAGGTCAGACCGAGATGGTGCTCCAGCGCCACCTCCGCCGAGTATTCGATCTGATCGATGCCCATCTCGAACAGCTCCGCCAGCGCGGCGGAGGCCATGGAGCAGGCGGTGCCGATCTCGGCCTGACAGCCGCACTCCGCGCCGGAGATGGACGCGTTGGTCTTGACGATGTTGCCGATCACGCCGGCCACGGCCAGCGCCTTCAGTACCTGCCGCTCGGGCAGACGCTTTTCCTCCTGCATGTACTTCAGCACCGCAGGCAGCGTGCTGCATGCGCCGCAGGTGGGCGCGGTGACGATGGTGCCCTGAGAGGCGTTCTGCTCACTGACGGCGAAGGCGTAGGCGCAGACGATGCGGTTTTCCCGGGTCTCGGGCCGCTCGTCGATGTGGCGCTGATTGTACAGATACTGGGCCTTGCGCTCCACGTTCAGCCCGCCGGGCAGCGTGCCGCTGTGGGTCAGACCCTCCTGAATGGCCGCGCACATGGCGTGCCAGACCTCGAAGAGAAAGTCCCAGATCTCCGGGCCCTCGTTCTGCTCCACATAGTCGCTGATGCGCAGGTTGTGGGTCTTGCAGTAGTCGGCGATTTCGGCGAAGGACTTTTCCCGGTAGACCTCGGGGGCTTCCAGCTCGGAGCGTCCCTCGATGCGGATGTCGCCGCCGCCGATGCTCATCACGCGCATGAAGCCCGTGCGCTCGCCGCCGCGGAAGGCCTCCAGCTCCATGGTGTTGGGGTGGGGGAGGGGCAGCGCCGCGTCGTTGTTCCAGACGATTTCGGTGGGAACGGGCGCGAGGGTGTCCAGCAGCACCCGGTCGGTGCCGTGGCCGCGCCCGGTGAGCGACAGCGAGCCGTACAGCGTCGCCACAAAGCGGTCGGCCTCGGGATGCTCGGATTTGAACAGCCTGGCGGCCTTTTCCGGCCCCATGGTGTGGGAACTGGACGGCCCCTTGCCGATTTTGTAGATGTCGCGAATGGATTTCATGGATGCAGATCCTTTCCGTTTAACGCGCGCCCGTTCAGCTCGGCGCGCTCCAGCGTTTCGCCGCGATAGCGCAGCGTCAGATAGAAGAAGGGCTCGCCGCGCTCAAGCAGATTCAGGAAGATGCGGTCGCCCTCCCACATGGGAAGGTCGAACAGCCGCGCGCGGTCGATCCACTGAAGGTCGCCCTCGTCGCAGACGCGCAGCGCGCCGGTAAAACCGGTGCAGGTGAACAGATGCATGTCCTCATCCGCGCCGTCATCCGTGCGGAAGCGCACCACGCCGCGACAGGCGTATTCGGTCAGCGTCAGGCCCGTCTCCTCCAGCGCCTCGCGCAGCACGCAGACCTCCGGCGTTTCGCCCGGCTCCAGATGACCGCCCACGCCGATCCACTTGTCGTGGTTGAGGTCGTTTTTCTTCTTCGTCCGATGCAGCATCAGCACCTGATCGCCGCGCAGAATGTAGCATAGCGTCGTTTCGCGCATGCCGCCGCCTCCATTTGGATCAAATATTGCTCCCATTCAGTATACCACGTTCCGCCGGGCGCTTCAAGGGCGGCGGCGAAAAGAAAGCTCAGGCGGCGAAAAGAAAGCTCAGGGGACGCACCGCCGAATTGCGCGGTGTTGCCTCAGCCCTCCGCCGCGAAGGTCACGGCGGCGCATTCGTCGAACAGCGAATAGACGCTCGCGCCCATGCGCCGCTCGAAATCGCGCCGCAGATTCAGAAACGCCCGCCATTTTTCGTCCAGTCCCGGCTCCAGACCGTGGCGCAGCGCCACGTCCACCAGCCGCTTTTCCATCAGGCAGACGCCCTGCGCGGTGCAGATCGCGTCGCAGAGCTGGATGAGCCGGTCGAAGTCGTCGGGGATGGTTTCGGCCAGAAACCGGCGCAGAAAGGCCTCCTCCTCCGGAGAAACGTCCCGCCTGCCGTTGAAATGCTCGAGGCGGCCGTCGGGGAAGGAGTGGGTGACGCAGACGCGCGCCGCGCCGGGATCGCCCTTTTCCATCAGCAGCGCATAGCCCGCGACGGCGTGGTGCAGCCCGCGCACGCCCTCGTAGCGGCCGACGTCGTGAAGCGCGCCCAGCACCCACGCCCGCTCGCCGTCCATGCCGCATTTTTCCGCAATGGCGCCCGCAGCCCGGGCGACGTGCAGCGAATGCGCCCGCCAGGGGCCGGGATTCTGCGCGTGCGCCCAGTCCAGAAGCGCCGTCGCCTCGATTCGGTTCAGCATGTTCATTCCTCCGTTTCAATTCGATAAATCTTGTAAAAACCACTGGTCAAGCCGCGCGATTCGTGATACAATAAACCCAACGGAAATCCGTCATGATTTTGAAAACAGGGAGGTTGATTCCAATGATTAAAGTGACGGTCTGGTATGAGCAGACGCAGGAGCTGGGCGCGGCGGGCGTGGTGCGCCGTCCCGAAATGTCCGACGCGGACTACGAGAAGGTCTGTCAGTGGGCCGACCGCAACGCCGAGGAAATCCGCAAGGTGCACCCCAACGGACTGCACAACACGCTGAAGGCCCTCTTCGAGGAGGAAGAGGACATGGTCGTGCGCACCGTGACGCTGGGCATGCCCGAGTGCGGCCTGACGCAGGAGGTGCTGGACGACACGGACGTGCTGGTCTGGTGGGCGCACGTGGCGCACGACCGCGTTCCCGATGAGATCGTGAAGCGCGTGAAGGACGCTGTGCTCAAGGGCATGGGCTTCATCGGCCTGCACTCCGCCCATCCGTCCAAGCCCATGCAGGCGATTCTGGGCACCTCCGGCCGCCTTCAGTGGCGCGAGGGCGATCGTTCCCGCGTGTGGTGCACCTGCCCCACCCATCCCATCGCCAGGGGCATTCCCGAGTCCTTCGAGCTGGCCGACGAGGAGATGTACGGCGAGTACTTCGACATTCCCAAGCCCGACGATCTGGTGTTCGTCAGCTGGTTCGCCGGCGGCGAGGTGTTCCGCTCCGGCTGCACCTGGACGCGCGGCATGGGCAGGATCTTCTACTTCCAGCCCGGCCATGAGACCCAGCCCAGCTACTACGTGCCCGAGGTGCGGCAGATTCTGAAGAACGCCGTGCGCTGGGCCGCGCCCACGGTGCGCGTGGACAGCCTCGACTGTCCCCACACCGCGGTTGCGCCCGAGGCGAAGTATCGCGAGGGAAAATAAGAAAGCACTGCTGAAAGCGGCGCGCGGGAAACCGCGCGCCGCTCAGCTTGTCAAAAAAGTTTTGACAAGCTGGTGGACGAGGGAGCAAGCTCCCCCGCCACTGCCACCCCCACCAGATTTTGCTTGAGTCTTTCAGACTCCGGCCGCAAAATCTGCAAAGTAGCTATTTTCTCTCCGGGAAATGGGATTTCCCTGCGATAAAATAGCCCCGCACCCGCCGTACATGCCGCCGGGCACGATTGGAAGTTCGAGAGGGCTTCGGCCCTCTCGAGCTCTCTCCAAGGTTTTTGACAGTCTCCGGCGCGCGGGAAACCGCGCGCCGCTTTGTCATGAAAACATCAGCCGCCGGGTCGAAACGCACGGCGGAACGACGCGGCTTCCGCTTATGCAGAGTCTCAGTCGAACATGTTCAGCGATGGCAGAGCGTTCAGGTCCAGCGCCGCCAGCTCGCCGGCCATCAGGCGATAGAAGCCCGCCGAGCCGATCATCACCGCGTTGTCGGTGCACAGGCGCTTGGGCGGGATGAACACCTGAAGTCCGGCCTTCTCGCCCCGGCGCGCAAGCTCCGCGCGCAGAAGCGAATTGGCCGCCACGCCGCCGGCCACGGACACGCGCTTCGCGCCCGTGTCCAGCGCCGCGGAGAGCGTCTTGTCCACCAGCAGATCGACCACGCTGCGCCGGAAGGACGCGGCCCAGTCTTTGGCGTTGATCTCAACGCCCTGCTGGCGCAGATGGTGCGCCTGGTTGATGACCGCGGTTTTCAGGCCGCTGAAGGAGAAGTCGTATTTGCCCTCGGTGTGCGGCCGGGGGAATTTATAGGCGTGGTCGTCGCCCTCGTCGGCCAGCCTGTCCAGCAGCGGGCCGCCGGGATAGGGAATGTTCAGCACGCGCGCCACCTTGTCGAAGGCCTCGCCCGCCGCGTCGTCCGTGGTGCCGCCCAGCAGCTCGTAGGAGCCGTAGTGGTTCACGCTGACGATGTGGCTGTGTCCGCCCGAGGCCACGAGGCATACGAAGGGCGGCTCCAGATCCGGATGCGCCACGTAGTTCGCGCTGACATGGCCCTCGATGTGGTTGACGGGAATCAGCGGCTTTTCCGCCGCGTAGGCCAGCCCCTTCGCCCAGCTCACGCCGGTGAGCAGCGCGCCCACCAGCCCCGGGCCGTAGGTCACGGCCACCGCGTCGATTTCGTCCAGCGTCAGGCCCGCCTGCCGCAGCGCCTCGTCCAAAAGCGGATCGATGGCCTCCACATGCATGCGCGACGCGATTTCCGGCACCACACCGCCGTACAGCGCGTGCACGTCGATCTGGGTGGCGATGGCGTTGGCGCGCTCGATGCGGCCGTTCTCCACCACGGCGACGGCGGTCTCGTCGCAGGAGCTCTCCACCGAGAGAATCACCGCCGACCCCCTGGCGCGCAGCGCGTCCGCTTTGGCGCGCATTCTCGATTCGTAATTCGTCATTTCAAACTCTCCTTGACCTTTGCAATCAGCCATACAATGCCGCACGCCGCCGCCGGCGCGCCGACCATCCAGAGCAGCGCCCGCGCGCCGATGCGCAGCCCCATCGACGCAAACATGGACGACGGGCAGATGCGAATCAGCAGATCGGTTCGCGGATCCAGCAGCCACAGGTCGTTGGCGAACAGCAGATGATGGAAAAAGGTGAACGCGCCGCTGAAATCAATCGCCGCCCAGAGAGCGAACGCCCCCAGCGGAAGAAGCAGCGCCAGCGGCGCGAGCCACGCCGCGCGGATCAGCGGACGCGCCGTCAGACGCGCAAAGCGCGACGGCAGCGCTCGCAGCAGAACCAAAACCGCCGCCAGCGCGCCCATGCAGATGGGAAGTCCGCGCAGCGCCGACCGCAAAAGCGCGAACAGCCGCCGGCAATCCTCCATGTGCGCGCGCTCACGGGCGTTGAACGCCGGCTGACGCTGCCCATCCGCCTCGACCTCCAGCGTCTCCAGCGCGGAGGAATCCCCCTTCAGATAGTCCGACAGGGCGATATCCATGGCTATCAGGTCGTCCTCGGAGATCCCTGACGTCTCTACGACGTTCGCTTCCGCCTGAAGCCGCGCATAGAGCAGCCAGTTGACGCCCACGCGCTCCAGCGCCGAAAGCGTTCCCCAGACGATCGCCAGAGCCACCAGCAATCCCCATAAAATCAGTTCCGTTCGCCTGCGCAGTCCCATCCATAACCTCCACAAAGCCCGTCAATCGCGCCGCCGTTCGGCGCGATTGACCCCCGCCGAGAGCATTTT
>USDD01000011.1 GCA_900553265.1 uncultured Eubacteriales bacterium | reverse complement strand
GCATCTGACGAAAAATCCATTCGCCGGCCAACCGCCTCATTTGTGCGGTGTTCCCTGAAAAAACGCGCCGACTTCCGCAATGGAGGCCGGCGCGTTTTTTTGCGCCCGCGCGGACGGACGGCGCTTGACGCGACGCGGGCGCTTGTGCTATCCTGTCGAAGGAGGCTGGAAAAGATCGCTTTGCGGAGGAGCTGGTTCTGAGTGAAGAGAAGGCCGGAGCAGGGCGCGCTGTCGCCGCTGAAATCGACGCTGACGCACATGATTCTGATCTTTCTGATGACGATGACGCCGATTTTCATCATGGGCCTGACGATCTATCAGGTGGGCGTGAACAAGCTGGACGGTCAGATTCGCCATTCGCTGGGGCAGCAGTTTCGCTTCAAGTGCACGGAGCTGGCGGATCAGATGCAGCTGGCTCAGGAGCAGCTGCGGCAGCTGGCCGGAGAAAACGGCATGCTCCGCCTGTCCGGCCGCTACGAGACGCTGGACGGCTACGACCTCTACGACCAGCTCAACCGCCTTCAGGAGCGGCTGGCAACCATCTACGACGCAAACCCCTTCGTCTCCCAGATCGAGCTGTTCCTGCCGCGGCTGAATCGCCACATTCTCGCCATCGGCGCGGAAGGGCGGCAGATGCGGCCGGTGATTCGAAAGATCGACCCGGCGGCGCTGGAGAAATACCGGGCCGTCTGTGCCCGCGCGCCGGGCTGCGTGGTGTCCGCGGACGGAGAGCTGCTGTGCGTCTCCCAGCAGCCGCTGAGCCTGACCATCGGCGACGAGAAGCTGCCGCGGCTTCTGTACGTCATCCATTACGACGCGGAGAAAATCGACCGTTATTTCGCCCAGACGCTGGCGGAAACCCGCGTGGGCTACCGGCTCACCTTCGCCGACGGCACGACGCTGACCGATTCGCACACCGAAGCGGCGTTCTGGCGCGCGCTGGAGGAGCGCGCATCTCAGGTCGGCGCCGATCTGAGCACGGAAAAGTACTACGCCTTTGCCAGCGACATGGACGACATGAACCTGAGCATGCTCATCTGCGCGGAAAGGATGAACGTGTTCGGCGAGCTGAACGGCTTTCGAAAGATTCTCTACGCGCTGCTGGCGCTGTTTCTGGCGGCGATCGCGATCTACAGCGTGCGCGCCTACCGGGACGTGCACACGCCGCTGAAGCTGCTGACGGACGGATTCGGCCGGCTGGCCGGCGGCGACATGGACTTTCAGCTGGATTACGCCAAGAACAACGAGTTCGGCTATCTGGCCGCCCATTTCAACCAGATGGTCTGGAAGCTCAGGGACACGGTGACGCGCATGTACCGCCAGCGCATTCTGATGCAGCAGGCGCAGATCAAGCAGCTGCAGGCCCAGATCAACCCGCACTTTCTGTACAACAGCTTTTACATTCTGGAGAACATGATCGCCATGGAGGACTGCGAGACGGCAGCGCTGTTCAGCCGGAGGCTCGCCCAGTACTTCCGCTATGTCACCCGGGACGCGCGGGATCGGGTGCCCCTGTCCGAGGAGCTGGATCACGTGCGCAGCTATGTGGAGATTCAGAAAATCCGCTTCGGACGGCGGCTGGAGATCGAATTCCCGGAAAATCCACCCGGAGCCGAGGCCATCCTGCTGCCGCGGCTGACGCTGCAGCCCATCGTGGAGAACGCCTTCGTGCACGCGCTGGAGCACTGCGCCCGGGGAACGCTGTCCGTGCGCCTGACCGAAACGGACGAGGGCATGCGCGTGGAGGTGGAGAACGATCACTTCGACGCTTCCGCCGAGCGCGTGGAGCAGATGCAGCGCGAGCTGGAGGATGAGGATCCCAACCGCGAGGTGACGGGACTGATGAACGTGCATCGCAGGCTGAAGCTGACGCAGAATTCCGGACTGCGGTTTGAAAAGGTGGAGCCCGACCGGCTGCGCATCGTGCTGCAGCTGAAGGCGAGAGGAGAAGAGGCATGATCTATCGCGCGGTAATTGTGGACGACGAGAGCTATATCGCGGATTCCACGGCGGTCTTTCTTCGCTCGGACTGCCCGTGGGACATGGAGATTCAGGTGTTCTACGACCCGAGGGAGGCGCTGGAGAGCATCCGCAGCCAGAAGACGGACATCGTGATTACGGACATTCGCATGCCCGAGATGGACGGTCTGGAGATGCTTCGGCAGGTCAGCGAATTCTGGCCCATGTGCCAGGTCATCCTGCTGACGGCGCACGCCCAGTTTGAATACGTCTATCAGGCCGTGGGCCGGCCGTCGGCGGACTATGTGCTCAAGCAGGACGGCTACGAGGCGCTGCTGGCGGCGGTGAACCGGGCGGTGGAGCGCATCAACACCACGCAGGTGGAGCAGAACATCCTCAGCACGGCGACGGAGCGGGCGCAGGCCGCGCTGCCATGGCTCCAGCGGGAATTCGTGCTGGATCTGGTGCACGGCGCGCCCTATGACGGGGCGAGCCTGGCGGCGACGGCCAGGCAGCTGGCCATGGAGGTGGACGTGGAGAAGCCGCTGTGGCTGCTGACAGTGTTTCTGCACGATCAGTCGCCCAACGAGACGCTGTTCGAGCGCACCCAGCGCTCGGGCGCGCTGTTTCTGCTGGCGAAGGAATTTCTGGCCGAGGACGCGGCGGCGATGAGCGTGCAGCTGGACGCCAACCGCATGCTCTGGCTGTGGCAGTTCGGCCGGGAGCGGACGCGGGCGCAGCTGGAGGGCGTGCTCGAGGGCGTGCAGACGGCGGCGCTGAACCAGCTGGGCATGAGCGCGTCGTTTCTCTATTCCGAGCCCTGCGAGAGCTGGCGGCAATATCCCGCGGCCTACAACCGCATGGGCGCGCTCCTCTCTCAGCAGGCGCTGGGCGGCGCGCGGCTGTGGCTGCTCTGCGCTGAGCGCGCGGAGCCGGACGAGGGCGACGCGCTCAAGCGCCAGAGCGCCCGGGCCATTCAGTGGAGCAGCGCCTACAAGATCGGCGACCCGGCGGCGCGGGGCGAGCTGGCGGCGCTGCTGGAGCAGATGAGCAGCATGCGCTCCGTTCACGACCGGGCGTACATGCAGCTGTATCTGCAGATTTCCCTCTCGCTGGCGCAGATGCTGCAGCGGCTGGATCTGACGGACGAGCAGCGCGGCGAGCTGCTGTCCGACCGGCTCTACGACGCGAAGTCCCACGCCACGCCGGCCGCGGCGGCGGCCTATCTGCACTGGCTTTCCGAGCGCCTGCACGAGCTGCGCCGGGAAAACAGCGACGACACCATCAAGGCGCAGATCTACCACGTGCAGCAGTACATCCGCGAGCACTACGACGAGGACGTCTCCCTGACCCGGCTGGCGGAGCACGTGCACGTCAACGCGGCCTATCTCTCCCGCATGTTCAAGCAGGCGACGGGCGAGAACCTGGCCGACACCATCCGGCAGGTGCGCCTGGACAAGGCCCGGGAGCTGCTGAGCCGGCCCGATCTGCGCATTCACGAGGTCAGCAGCCGGCTGGGCTTTCAGACGCCGGCCTACTTTTCCTATTTCTTCCGCAAGAACACGGGCATGACGCCCCGGGAATATCGCGACAGCGCCGTCGGTGAATCTCCAAACGGTTCGATAGAAATGTAAAAATTTTCATATTTTCACAGATTCTGCGCAATGGTATAATATATTCAATGGTTGATTGTGCACATCAACTGAATTGAATAGGAGGGTGAAACCTGTGAAACGAATTCTGCTTCTGACGCTTGCATTGCTGATTGCCCTGAGCGGCACGGCCCTGGCTTCGAAGTCGCAGCTGGCAGGCAACCTGGGCGATTTTTCCGCCAGCAGCTGGGGAAATCTCGAGCCCTATGCGGAGCCCATCACCATGACCATCGGCATCCCGGTAGACCTTTCCAAGGCCTTCCCCGAGGGCGACAGCTACGAGAACAACGTCTGGAGCCGCGCCTATGAAGAGGAGCTGGGCATCAAGCTCGAGCTGGCCTTCACGGCGGCCAACACCGACGACAAGATCAACACCCTGATCGCCACCGGCGACATCCCGGATCTGCTGTGCGTCAACTCCGCGCAGCTGAAGATGCTGTCCAACTCCGGCCTGATCCGCGACGACCTGTACGACGTCTACATGGCGAACGCGGGCGAGGGCATGCGCACCATCATCGAGGGTGTCGGCGGCGACGCGGCCATTCCGTCCGCGACCTACGATGGCAAGATGATGGCCATCCCGATTCTGAACACCTCTCCCGGCGAGGAGGTTCCCGTGCTCTGGCTGCGCACCGACTGGATGCAGAAGCTGGGTCTGGAGGATCCGCAGAACTGGGACGATCTGTACAAGATCATCGACGCGTTCGTGCATCAGGACCCCGACGGCAACGGCGTGGACGACACCATCGGCCTGACCTTCAGCAAGGATCTGTGGAATTCCAATTTCCAGATGGACGGCCTGTTCAACGTCTTCGGCTCCTATCCCAAGAAGAACTTCTGGGTGGACGACCCCAACGAAGAGGGCAAGGTCATCTTCGGCGCCTTTGCCGACGAGACCAAGGCCGCTCTGGAAGTGGTCAGCAAGATGTACGCCGATGGCCTGATCGACGCTGAGTTCGCCGTCAACGACAACAGCGCGGCGGTGCAGCAGGTGGCCTCCGGCAAGTGCGGCGTGGTCATCGGCGCGGTGTGGGATACCAACTCCGTGCTGTACACCAGCAACGACGAGGATCCCAACGCCGACTGGCACGCCCTGCCCATGGTCGGCCTGGACAGCCCCACCACCAAGGTGACCGGCAACTACCCCATCATCCGCTACATGGTCTTCAACAAGGACTTTGAGCATCCCGAAGCGGTCATCAAGATGATCAACCTGCAGTTCAAGAAGTGCTTCTCCGACGATTCCACTCAGGAGATCTACGACACCTACATTGAGGATGCGTCCGGCAACAGCGGCTTCGCGGCGTTCCAGATCTATCCCTGGGGCATCTTCCTGCCCGCGGTCAAGAACGAGATGGCGGCGGACGAGATCGTCAACATGGGCCTGTCCAGCGACGAGGTGGACATCTGGGCCAAGCCCTTCGCCAAGTACGTGGAAGGCTATGCCAACGGCGACGCGTCCCTGTGGCGCTGGTATCGCTTCTTCGGCCCGGACGGCGGCCATCTGATCACCGGCAAATACATCGCCGACGATCTGTACTACATGAACCGCTACTACGGCCCGACCACCGACACGATGGCCGAGAGCATGAGCCTGATCGACGATCTGGTCAACGAGATGTTCACCAAGATCATCATGGGCGAAGAGACCGTGGACGCCTTCGACACCTACAAGGCGCAGGCCGAGGCGCTGGGCCTTACGGACATGACGGAGGAGGCCAACGCCTGGCTGGCGGGCTGATCGCTCCAACCTGACAAAACCCGACCTGTGCGGAGCCGCCATGGAATCTGGCATGGCGGCTCCGATTCTATCGATTTCAAGGAGGATGGACTTATGGCCAGAAATATTGCGCGGGCAGGGCGGAGCAAGGGCCATGTCAATTGGAAAATGGAAGGGCCGCTGCATCTGATGATGCTGCCCGCCGTCGTCCTGCTGGCGATCTTTAATTACTATCCGCTGTACGGAAACGTCATGGCGTTTCAGAATTTCAATCCGGGACTGGGCTTTCTCCATTCTCCCTTCGTGGGGCTGAAGTACTTCCGGCAGCTGATGGCCCTTCCCAACATCAACAACGTGTTCTTCAACACCATCTTCATCGCCGCGGCCAAGATCTTCTTCGGAACCGTCAGCGCCATTGTGCTGTCGCTGATGCTCAACGAGGTCAGGCGCACGGGCTATCGCCGGGTGATTCAGACTGTGGTCTACATGCCCTATTTCCTGTCGTGGGTCATTCTGGGCAGTATTTTTACGTCGATGCTCAGCAACGACGGCATGATTAACAACCTGATCGTCGCCATGGGCGGACAGCCCATCTTCTTTCTGGGCGACAACGGCTGGTTTCGGTTTATTCTCATTCTGACGGACGTGTGGAAGGGCGTGGGCTTCGGCACCGTCGTCTATCTGGCGGCGATCACGGCCATCGACCCGACGCTGTACGAGGCGGCGGTAATGGACGGCGCGGGGCGCATCCGCCAGACCTGGCACGTCACCATTCCCGGCATGATGCCCATCATCGTGCTGATGGCGATGCTGAACCTGGGCAATCTGATGAACGCCGGCTTCGACCAGATCTTCAACATGTACAACACGCTGGTCATGGACTCCTCGGACATCATCGACACGCTGGTCTACCGGCTGGGCATGGTCAGCGCCAAGTTCTCGCTGGCGACGGCCGTGGGTCTGCTCAAGAGCGTAATTACGATGATCCTGATGTCCGTCTCCTATTTCCTCGCCTATAAATTTGCGGATTACCGCGTATTCTGAGAAGGAGGGTGCAAAAAATGATTCGTGAATCCCTCGGACGCAGAATTTATCTGTGGATCAACGCCGTCGTACTTCTGCTGGTGGCCGCGCTCTGTCTGGTTCCCATTCTGCACGTCATTGCCCTGTCCTTCAGCAAAAGCTCGTCGGTGATGGCCGGCCATGTGACGCTGTTTCCCGTCAACGCCACGCTCTCGTCCTACAAGCTGCTGATGCAGCGCCCGGACTTCTTCGCCAGCTTCCGCGTCTCGCTGCTGCGCGTTCTGCTGGGCGTGACGGTGAACATGGCGCTGATTATGCTCACCGCCTATCCCCTTTCCAAGAAAAAGGATCAGTTCCACGGCCGCACGGCCTATGCCTGGTACATGATTCTGACCATCATCTTCTCCGGCGGACTGATTCCGACCTACATGGTCGTCAAGCAGATGGGGCTCATCAACTCCGTCTGGTCGATGGTGCTGCCGGGCGCGATTCCCGTGTGGAACACGGTGCTGATGATGAACTTCTACCGCAATCTGCCCCGTGAAATCGAGGAATCGGCCTTCATCGACGGCGCGAACCATCTGGTCGTGCTGACCCGGCTGTACATTCCCCTGTCCGCTCCCGCTGTGGCCACCATCGCGCTGTTCAGCATCGTCGGCCACTGGAACAGCTGGTTCGACGGCCTGATCTATCTGAACACGCCGAGCCTGTATCCGCTGCAGACCTTCCTGTACATGATCGACTCGTCGGTCACGCTGGGCGCGACCACATCGGAAAACGTGGAATACATGCGCGAAATCTCCGACCGCACGCTGCGCTCCGCGCAGATCGTCATTGCCATGGTGCCGGTGCTCATCGCCTATCCCTTCCTTCAGAAGTACTTCACCAAGGGCATCGTCATGGGCAGCGTCAAGGGCTGAGAGGAGGAAAGTCATGCTTCCATATGTACTGCATGAAACGGACCTGTTCCGGCCGCACGAGGATCCGGACGATCATTACGACCTCGCCTGCCAGTTCGCGCTGGCCAAAATGGGCAGAATCCGCCTGGCAGGCGTGCTCATCGACTGGCCGCCGAGCCCGGGCTACGGCGATCCCGACGTGCTCGCCGCGGCGCAGATGAACCAGCTGACCGGACAGTGCGCGCCCGTGGGCGTTGGCTGCCCTCCCGGCGAATCGGGCGGCACGGGCGAAGCGCTGCTTCGCCGGACGCTGGAGGACGCGCCCGAGCCGGTGACGCTGCACATCGTCGGCTCCAGCCGGGACGTCGCCCGCTTCGGCCGGGAAAACCCGGAGCTGTTTCGGAAAAAGGTGCGCGCGATCTACCTCAACGCCGGCTCCGGCACGGACAGCGGGCGGCTGGAGTACAACGTCGCGCTGGATCCGAAGGCCTATGCCGAGATCTTCCGCCTGCCCTGCGCGATCTACTGGATGCCCTGCTTCCACAGCGTGTTCGCGCCCGGCGGCGAGATGGAGGTGGGGGAGTATGGAACCTTCTATCGCTTCCGGCAGGCGGACGTATTCGACCGGATCTCGCCGCGCCTGCTGAACTATTTTCTGAACGTGCTGGCCCGGCGGGAGAGCAGCCGGTGGCTGTCCTGCCTGGACGCGCCGGTGGATCCGCGGCTGCGCGCGCATTTCGGCGCGATGGAGCGGAACATGTGGTGCACGGGCGGATTTCTGCACGCGGCGGGGCTCACGGTGCATCTGGACGGAAGTCTCGCGCCGCTGGGCGAAGCGCCTCAGCGCGAGGTCTTCGAGTTTGTGCCGGCGGCGGTTCAGTGCGACGACGACGGCCGCTGCCGCTGGGAGCCGAGGGCGGGTTCGGATCGATTCATCTTCCGCGTGCGCGACGAGCGCGCCTATCCGGCGGCGATGACCGCGGCGCTGGGCGAGCTGCTTCGCCAGCTTTGAGGGAAAAAGTCTGTCCGGGAAACGAGCCGCGCGCAGGGGCGGACAAATCCATTCGAGGACGGTGCAGGGTCAGCGCTTCCGACCGATCCGGCCGAGGCGCGGCGCTTCCGGGAGCGGACGTCTATCCCGGTTTCTCCGCAAATTGTTTACGTCAGGAAAAGGCGTGCGAACGCCGTAAGCCCGCAAAAACGAGGAGGTCATTCCATGGAAAACCGAAACTACATTCTGGACACGGACATCGGCCCGGACTGCGACGACGCGGCGGCACTGGCGCTGGCGGTGCTGTACGCGCGGCGGCACGGGCGAAGGCTGCTGGCCGTGACCCACTGCACCTCCAGCCCATGGGGCGTGGGAGCCATCCGGCGCATCTTGAAATGGTACGGCGCGGAGGCCGAGGTGGGCACGCTGAAGGACGAGGGCTTTCTCAGCGCGCCGCAGACGGAAAGGTACAACCGCGTTCTGGCGCAGGAGGTCTCGCCCGAGGAGCGCGAGGCCGAGGACGCGGCGGCGTTGCTGCGCCGGGTGCTCGCGGCGCAGGAGGACGGCTCCGTGGAAATGGTGGGCATCGGCCCGATGCGCAATCTCGCTCACCTTCTGGCCTCCGGCGCGGACGGCGCTTCGCCGCTGACAGGGCGCGAGCTGATCGCCCGGAAGGCAGCGCGGCTGACGGTCATGGCCGGCAATTTCACGCCCGGCTGCGACGCGCCGGAATGGAACGTGGAGATGGACGTCGAATCCGCGCGGCTCGTGGCGGCACAGTGGCCGGGCGAGGTGGTCTGGTGCGGCTGGGAGGTCGGCGAAAGGGTGATCGCGCTGCGCGAGCCCTGCGCGCTGGCCGCGGAAAATCCCGTGCGCCGGGCGTATTTCCTCCATTCCGGCGGCGAGGGCCGCAGCAGTTGGGATCTGTGCACGGTGCAATGGGCCATGGACGGCGAAAACGCCAACTACACGCCGTCCCCGGCGGGAACCGTCGACGTGGACGAGCGCGGCGTGACCCGCTGGACGGCCAGAGAAGGCGGCAGGCATCGCTATCTGAGCCTCGCCGTTTCGCCGGAGCAGGCCGCGCGCTCCATGGAGGCTGTCTTGGCGGAATACGACCATGAGACAGGGGCGAAGCAATGAAGCTTTCCAAATCGACCCGCGACCGGCTGACCGCCTGGTGGGAGCATCGCCCGACGGGCCGGCCCTGCATACTGGCCACCAGCCCCTGCGGCGACGCGGGGCCCGCCCCCGCGCCGGACGACTACTGGACGAAGCCCGAGCTGCTGGCCGACTGCGTGCTGGCCCGGCAGCGCGCCGTGCGCTTCTGGGGCGAGGCCATGCCGTTTCTCTACATGGACTACGGCGCGCCGGCCATGGCGCTGCAGATGGGAGCGAAGGCCTCCTGGACGAGCATCGAAACCCTCTGGGCGGATCCCTGCGTGGAGACGGCCGACGAGGTCGCGGCGCTGCGCCCCGGCGGCTATTGGAAGGAAGTTCAGGATCGCGCCATCCGTGAGGGAATTTCCCGCTGCGGCGGGAGCGCGATGCTGGCCAGCTACTGTCTGGGCGCGAGCGCGGACACCACGGCTGCGCTGATGGGCTCGGAGAACCTGCTGTGCGCGCTCATCGAGGACGAAGAGGGCGTGAAGCGCGCCTTCGAGGCCGTCAAGCGAATCATGATCGACGCGTTTTCGGCGCTGGCGGCGCAATGCGAGCAGGGCGGAACGCAGCTGACCGGCTGGCACGGAATCTGGTCGCCCGGCGCAACCACGGCGATTCAGGAGGACTTCTCCTACATGATCGGCGCCGATATGTTCGACGAATTCTGCCTTCCGCACATTCGGGACATGGTGGACGCGGTGCCCTACGCCTTCTACCACCTCGACGGCGCGCAGGCGCTGCGGCATCTTCCGTCGCTGTGCAAAATCCCCAATCTGCGGGTGATTCAGTGGCAGCCGGGCGACGGGCACAGCGCGATTCTGCAATGGACAGACGTAATCCGCACCATTCTGGACAGCGGAAAGTCCTGCCAGATTTATGCCCGTCCGGAGGAAGTGGAGCCGCTGGTGCGCGAGGTGGGCGGCGACGGACTGATGGTCATCACCTGGGGCAGCGAGGAGGAAATATCCCGCCTGGCGGAGCGCTTCGATCTGGACAGCCGGGGCTTCGAGCCGCCGGCGGACGCGGAGTCGTTCCATCCTTAACTAAGGCAACACCGCACAATTCGGCGGTGCGTCTGTCCCTGTCTTTTCCGCCAGCTGCGGCATGCAGATTCCTCGATTTACCTCCAGTAAACCTTTGGAATTTGCATTTCACGAACCCCGCCCGTCCGACTTTTCGGACGGGCGGGGTTCATTCGTTTGATGTTCAATTCTGAAAATGTACCTTACTCCCGCTCCAGACGCAGCGTGGCGATGCGCTTCGGCGCAAGCTCGAAATCAAACGCTCCGTCCTGCTGCGCCAGTTCGCCGAGATCAGCCAGTTCGCGAAGGTCGGTCTGAATCGCGCGGGTCGGGAAGGACGCGCGCAGACGCATCTGCGCGGCGCTGTCGGCGGGGTTGAACATGCGCAGGATCACCGCGTCGCCGTCCATGGCCAGCTTGCAGGCCGTGACCTGCGCGCCGCCCTCCAGCGTCAGCATGCCGAAGCGGCGCGGCAGCTTTGCCTCGGGATAACGGTCGGCGGGATAGAAGAACTCGGCGATGTTCGCGTCCTGAAGCGCCGGGCGGCCGCCGAGGAACTTGCGCCCGTCCACGGCATAGCCGCCGACCAGCAGCGGGTTCTGGAAGGCCAGGGACGCGAAGGTCAGCGCGTCGAGGGGTTCGTCCGCGCGGCCGGGGCGCAGGGCGAGATGGATGCGCACGGCGCGCAGGCACTGGTTCTCCGGCGCGAGCCACGCGTCGTCCTCGGGCGCGCCCGTGGCCTCCTCCGGCCAGATGCGCCCGGTGGCGCGCAGAACGGTCAGCGCCAGCGTGCCGCGCTCGCTCTGGAGGTTCTCGTAGCCGTAAACGCCCGCGTTCTCCACCGTCATGCGGTTCTCTCCGTCGGCGATGGACACGAAGCCCGAATTGTGCCGCGTCTCGTTGCAGATGCGCGTGTCGATCTCCCGCTTGTCGTGGGTCACCACGTCGAAGGGCGACAGCGCCTGGGTGAAATCGGAATCCAGCCCCGTGCGCACCACGGCGTGCAGGCGATGATCCTTGGCCTTATTATCGATCTGCATCTCCACGTCCAGCGCGCGGCTGTCCGCGTCCAGCGAAAGCGTCAGCCGTACCGGGCAGTCCACCGTCTCCGCGCTGCGGGCGGAGCGATCCTCCGTCAGCGACCGGGGCAGGCGGAAGGCGAAGTCCATGGCCAGGCTCTGGCGCATCGCGTCCTTCCGCGCCTCCATGCGCAGCGGCGCGCCCATGCGGATGGGTTTGTCGCCTTCGAGGGGCAGCGAGACGTAGGAATGGCCCGTGTCGGCGCTGTCCTCCAGCGCCAGCGCGTCGCGCCAGACGCGCCCCGTCTCCTTATTGGTCAGCGTCAACCGTCCCTGTGCGTCCACCTCGGCGCGCAGGAAGCGGTTCTCCAGCACGGCCGAGCCGTTCTCCGGCTGCGTCATCCGCTCGGACATGGCCTCGGTGGTCACGCGCCAGGTCAGCGCGCCGCAGGCTGGAACGTCCTTGGCCGTCAGGCGCAGACGGAAGCGCTCCACCTCGATGAAGCCCGGCAGGTTCAGCGGCGAGATCACGCGCTTGCTGAGCGTCTCCCGGCCCAGCAGCACGAAGGGAACCTCATTGCCCTCGGCGTCGAAGACGCGCACGCCCCTGGGATGGTCGGCGCAGAGCACGTCCAGCGCCACGTCCACGCACTCGGTGCGCGGGCGGGACAGCGGATTGGCCACGCAGATCATGTAGTCGTCCATGTCCATGCCGTCGCGGCGCACGTGGGCGGCCAGCAGCTCCATGCCCCGCTCCAGCAGGCCGTATCCCAACTCGGCGATGCGGTCGAAGCGATCCTCCATGTGGCGATGCACCGCGTCCTTGCTGCATCCGCAGATGGAGTCGTGGGCGTGGTTCCGGATGAGCATGCGCCACAGGAAATTCAGATGCCCCTTGGGGAAGCAGCCGCGCAGACCGGCCATCTCCAGCGCCGCGTACAGCGGCTCGAGCCGGTTTTCCAGCAGATTCTGAAGCTCCGCGTTGCGGATTTTCAGATAGATTCGCGAGGAATTGGTGTCCTTGAGGGTGTTGTCGTTCACGCCCTGAAGCATCTCGCCCACGTGCAGGCCGAGGCTGGTCTCCTTCAGCTCCCCGCGCACGGCGGAGAGGTAGTGCTCCAGCGTGTCCTGATGGATTTCGCTGCCCTCGGGCAGGCGCGCCTGCATCTTCTTCAGCACGTCCATCAGGTCGTTCTGAGGCTCGATGTGGTCGCAGCCGTTCATCAGCAGCAGGAAATCCGTCTGCGCGATTCCCTTGAAATGCTCCTCCTGCCAGCGCAGCAGCTCCATGGCCTTGTCGATATTCGCGGAGAAGCGCTGGGTGTTGTTGTACCAGAAGCTCATGCAGACGGCGAAGACCTCGGAGCCGTCGGGGCTCTGCCAGCGGAACTCCGCCGGAGGCATGCGCTGGACCAGACGGCCCTGATCGTCCACGCAGAAGATGTTGTGGCCGCGGCCGAACACGCAGGCGTCCAGCCCGACGCCGTTCAAAATCTGCGGAAGCTGGGAGATCAGGCCGAACTGATCCGGCGCGTAGCCCACGCGCATGCAGCGGCCGTACCGCTCCGCCTGCGCCATGCCGATGTGCAGATTGCGCACGGTGGCCTCGCCGCTGGTGAGCAGGAAGTCGTTCTGCACATACCACGGGCCCACGAGCATGCGGCCGGCGCGGATGTAGTCGCAGCACTTTTCCTTCATTTCCGGGCGGACGTCCCAGTAATCCTCCAGCATGATGGTCTGCGCGTCCAGATGAAACACGTATTCCGGCTCGCGGTCGAGGATGTCCAGCAGATTGTCCATCAGATCCACCAGGCGCAGGCGCATCTGCTCCTGCGTCTGATACCATTCACGATCCCAATGCGTATGGGAAATGACGCAATAATGTCTCATATTTTCAACCCCGCTTGACGCTCATAGTGTAAAGTATCTTTACTCTATTATAAGAATAGCATCTTTCCAGCGGGTTGTCAAGAAACGATTTTTACCGTTTTGTTGTAAAAAAGGGCGACGCTGCCGCAATTGCAGACAGCGCCGCCCTTGAATTGGGTTCCGGATTACTTCGCCGCTCCGGTGACGACCACGCGATAGTCGTAAACCGCGTTTTCTTCAGTGACCTCAAACTCGTAGATCGCCCTGGTCTCGTTTTTGACGTTCTTCCAGCCGCTGCCGTCGTTGTACTGCCACTGATAGGTGAAGTTCGCGTCGGTTTCGCCGGTGAGCACCGCCTGGAGCTTGACCTTATCGCCGTAGTAGATGTCGCCGCCGGTGAGCAGCTTCACTTCCACGTCAAAGCTCGGGTCGCGGGGCGCTTCCGTCTCAGCGGGAGCCTCGGTCGCCGCGGGGGCTTCCGTCTCCGCGGGAGCTTCCGTCTCCGCGGGGGCTTCCGTCGCGGCAGGGGCTTCCTGCTCCGCGGGCGCGTCCGTCGCGGCGGGCACTACGACCTCCACGGGCTGAGAGGCCTGCTCCACCGTCTGCTGCTGCTCGGAAGCCGTGACCGTGCCGTCGTCCTCCGACGCCTTCAGCGCGCGATCCCAGGAAAAATAGCCCAGTCCAATCGCCACGACGAGGGCGAGCACCACAACCGTCAAGCGCTTGATATTCATCTTCATATTCTATAACCTTCCTTCCCCGCCCGGCTCCTTCCGCATGGAACCCGGCAGATGTTACCAAACTCATTATACACCCAACCGGGGAATTTGAAAACCACCTTTCGCACAATTTTGTCCCATTTCAGCTTCTTTTTAACATACTTTTCACTTTTGACCAGGGCGTTCGGATTATAATGAGGAAAGAGAACCGCCGTTTTTTGAATGGATGCGCTGCGCGAGGAGGGGCAAACGTGAAAAACCGCTTTAAATGGCTGAAAACCGCCCAGCTGATTCTGCTGCTGGCCGCCACGGCGGCGGGACTGACGCTGATCTTCACCGACGACCGGCTGTATCAGATGATCGGCTCGGATCCGTCGGTGCGGGCGCTGTGCGCGCTGCTGTGGCTGGTGCTGGGGCTTTCCTATCTGGCGGTGCTGATGGACTTCCGGACTCTGACCGCGATGCGCCGGGACTATCGCGAGCTGGACTACGCCGTCTACAACGACCGCGTGGCGGGCATCGCCAACCGCTTCAGCTGCGACGCGATGATCGAAAAATACATGGATCGTCCGGTGCCGGACACGGTGGGCTGCGTGATGCTGGATCTGACCAACATCCGCCAGATCAACGACCAGCTCGGCCATCTGCAGGGCAATCAGGCCATTCAGTCCTTCTCCGACATGCTCCACGGCGCGTCGCTGGGACTGTGCTTCGTGGGCCGCAACGGCGGCAACAAGTTCATGGCGCTGTTCGAGGACTGCGACGATGAGAAGCTGAACGCCTTTCTGACCCGTGTGCAGCAGTCGGTGGAGAAGCACAACCTCCGCGGCGACGCGCCGGAGCTGGAATACCGCACCGGCCGCGCCTTCGCCCGGGAGGATCCCTCCACCACCATCACCCAGCTCATCGCGCTGGCCGACCGGCGGCTCGCGTCTCAGACCGACCGCGTGACGGGCTTCGCCAACCGCGCCAGCTGCGACGACGTGATCGACCTCTACTCGGACAAGCCGCTGCCGGACAGCATCGGCTGCGCCATGCTGGAGCTGAGCAACATCCGTCAGATTAACGACGCCGCCGGCCATCGCGCGGGCAATCAGGCCATCCGCCGCTTCGGCGACATCCTGCGCGAGGCCTCGGCGGGGCTGTGCTTCGTGGGCCGCAACGGCGGCACGAAGTTCCTTGCGCTGTTTGAAAACTGCGACGAAAGCACCATTCCCGCCTTCCTCGACCGCGTGCGTGCGGGCGTGGAGCGCTACAACGCCCGCACCGGCGAAAAGATCGAGTACCGCTGGGGCGAGGCCTTCCGCGAGGGCCCCGAAATCGCGACCATCCACCGGCTGGTCGCCCTGTCCGACCGCCGGCTGCGGGAAAAAGCCGACCGCAAAGGAGACGAACATGGCCCGTCTGGACGTTAACTATCTGGCCCGGCTCGTGGAGCCGGCGCAGCGCGGCGACGCGAACGCCTTCGCCGAGCTGTTCGCCGCCACCTATCCCGGCCAGTATTCCTTTGCGCTGCGCTTTCTCGGCGACGAGCGGGCGGCGCAGGAGGCGCTTCAGGAAATCTACGTCTGCGCGCTGCGCGAGCTGACCAAGCTGTGCTCCGGCGCGATGCTGCTGTCGTGGCTGAACCAGATCAGCTTTCGCGTGTGCCTGCGCCATTTTGCCGAGCGGGAGCGCTATGCGCGCAGCCGGCGCGGCGAGAAGATCGCCGAGATCTCGCCGGAGGCGCTGCCGGTGCGCGTGGGCGCGCAGGAATTCTCCATCCATCAGGTGCTGGGGCTGCCCTTCACCGAGGCGCAGGTGCTTCTGCTGCGGTATTATTGCAGAATGAAGCCCCGGGAAATCGCCGCGCTGCTGGGCGTTCGCCGGTTCTCAGTGCGCCGCTATGCGGACAGCGCGCTGCGCAGGCTGCGCCGCGCGCCGGGAAGGACGGGAGGCGATGCGGCGTGAAGGCGCTCTTTCAGAGGGAAAAAGCCCCCGAGCTGCCGCCGGAGATCGCCGAGCAGATTCTGCAGAACGCCTTTGACCTGTGCGTGCGCGAGCCGAACTCCGTGCCGCTGGAGACGCTGGTCTCCTACAGCGGCTATCGCCGGGAGCGCTATTCGCTCCAGCGCGGCGTGATCGTGTGCATGCTGGCGCTGTTTCTGCTGCTGCCGCTGCTGTTCATCGCGCCGAAGCTGAGCGTAACGCCCCGGGAGGACGCGGCGGCGGGCCATCCGGTCTACGACCTGACCGTCTCCACGCGATTTCCCATCCGGCAGGTGCGCGCCAGCATCGACGGCCGCACCGTGCCCGTGACCGAAGCCGGCGACCGCGTCTATCGCGTTCAGCCCGAGCGCAACGGCGAGCTGACGCTGACCGCCACCCTCGTCAATCGCCAGACGGCCGTCGAGACCGTGACCGTCTCCGGCGCGGACGCCCAGCCGCCGACGCTGCTCTCCACCGAAAACGGCATGGGCGTGCTGATCCTCACGCTGAGCGACGACCTGAGCGGCGTGGATTACGCGAGCGTGACCGTCACCGCGCCCGATGGAACCGTCTCCGGGCCGGAGAGCGTCGATCCCGACAAAGGCGAGGTGGTCGTGCCCTATCCCGAAACCTACGTGGACGTGTCGGTTTCGGACAACGCCGGCAACGCGCGGACGCTGCGGCTCAGTCCGTCCAAGTGAATATTTCTACCTAAGTGAATATTTCTACCTATAATATGGCGAAGGGCCGCGGATGGAGAGTTTTCTCTCCGCCCGCAGCCCTTTGCCTTTTCAGAATCCCTGAAATCCGCCGCTGCCGACGCTCAGGCGCAGCACGCCGCGCACCTGACTGAGCTTCACCGCGCCGAAGAAGCGCGAATCGATGGATTCGCCCCGGTTGTCGCCCACCACGAAGACGCAGTTCTCGTCCACCGTGTAGGGATAGGTCACGCTGCCGTCCTCGGGAAAGGTCTGTCCATGGACGTAGTCTCCCGCCTCCGGCTGGCCGTTGACGTACAGCACGCCGTCCGCCAGCTCCACCACGTCGCCCGCCAGCGCCACGGCGCGCTTGACGTAGTATTCGCCCGAGGTCAGCTTCAGCGACAGCACGTCGCCGCGGCAGACGGCGGGATTGATGCGCGTGTAGATCACCACGTCGCCGTTTTGCAGCGTCGGGCTCATGGACACGCCGTCCACCACGGAAAAGCCGATCACAAACCGGAAAACCAGCACCGCCGCCGCCACCAGCAGCACAAAGCGCCGCCCTTCCCGCAGCCATTTCCATCGCCAGCCGCTGTATCGCTTCGCGCTTTTCGCCTTATCATTCATGATTGCGCCCTTGCCTTCATGCTTTTTTCGCGCCCCATCGGGGCAGACTTCAGTATACCAGCTTCCGGGCAAAAGCGCAAGTCGCGTTTCGGCGGGGCGATTTTCCCGTTCATAAAAAGTTTACAGGAATTCGTTTCGAAACCTATTGACAAAAACCCCGGGCGGTGGTACATTATGTTCAAGCGTTAGCACTCACCTGTTATGAGTGCTAACACGAAATAATCCGACGAAGGGAGACGCTGCCAGATGCCTTTGAACGATCGAAAGTTTCTGATTCTTCAGGCGATCATCGACGACTACATCACCACGGCCATGCCTGTGGGATCGCGCACCATTTCGCGCAAGTCCGGCGTCGGCTTCTCCCCCGCCACGATCCGCAACGAGATGAGCGACCTCGAGGAGCTTGGCTACCTCGACCAGCCGCACACCTCCGCGGGGCGAATCCCGTCGGTAAAGGCCTATCGGCTCTACGTCGATCATCTGCTGAAAACGGCGCGCCTTTCCAGCGACGAGCGCGAGAAGATGCACGAGCATCTCCAGCGCCGCTCGGATCAGGTGGAGGGCGTAATCCGCAGCGCGGCCAGCGTCCTCTCGGACGCGACCCACTACACGTCGGTGATCGTCGCGCCGAAGCTGGGCACGCTGCGCATCAGGCACGTTCAGCTGGTTCCGGTGGCCGACCGCACGGCGCTGATGATTATCGTGACCAATCTGGGCATCGTCAAGGACACGGTCATCCGCATTCCCGACGGCCTGGACGCGGATCATCTCTACGCCATCTCCCGAATGCTGACCGAAAAGCTGGCCGGCAAGCCGCTGGAGGCGGTGCGCCAGAGCTTCTCGGAGCTGCTGCGGGACGCGGAGATCAACCGCCGCCTGCTGGGCGAGGCGCTGAACGTCATCGAGCAGAAGCTGGAGAGCGAGGATTCCTCGGACGTCGTCATCGGCGGCGGCTCGAATCTGCTGAGCTATCCGGAGTACTCGGACGTGGAGCGCGCCAAGAGCTTCCTGTCGGTGCTGGAATCCAAGGACACCATCCGCAAGGTGGTGGGCCGGAACGGCAGCATGGAAGTGACCATTCGGATCGGCCCCGAAAACGGCGTGCCGGAGCTGAAGGACTGCTCCATCGTCACCGCGAGCTATCGCGCCGGCGACGACGCCAGCGGAACGCTGGGCATCATCGGTCCCACCCGCATGAACTACAACCGGGTCATCTCGGTGATGGACTTCATGGGGCGCGCGCTGAGCGAAATGCTCTCGGACCGAAAATGAAAGGACGGAAGTCATGAAGAAGGATAAAGAAAAGAACCCCACGCCGACGCAGCCGGAAACCGCGCCGGACGAAACCGTGCAGGAGCCGGTTATCGAGCCTCAGGACGAGGCGAAGGAAGCCTCGATCGACGAATGGCGCGACGCGCTGGAGACGGCGGTCAAACAGCGCGACGAGTATCTCGATTCCCTGCGCCGCACGCAGGCGGACTTCCAGAACTTCAAGCGCCGCAACCAGACCAGCCGCGCCGACGGCTATCAGGACGGCCTGTGCGACAGCATCACCGCGTTGCTCCCCACCATCGACAACCTCGAGCGCGCCCTGGACGCGGCGCAGGAGAGCGACCCGCTGGCGGAGGGCGTGCGCATGACGCTGAAGCTGATGACCGAGAGTCTCGCGAAGTTCGGCTTCGAGGAAATCCCCGCTCTGGGCGAGGACTTCGACCCCGAAAAGCACAACGCCGTCATGCGCGAGCAGTCCGACGAGCCGGGCAAGGTTCTGGAGGTTTTCCAGAAGGGCTACCGCGTGAAGGACAAGATCATCCGCTACGCGATGGTCAAGGTCTCGGTGGAATAAACAAAAGGTTCCGCTCCCCTTCCGCTTCAGCGCGGAGAACGAGCTTCACATACATCACAGACATCAACGAATTCATTCGATTTTCCGGGAGGTATCATTATGAGCAAGATTATCGGTATTGACCTTGGCACCACCAATTCCTGCGTCGCCGTTATGGAAGGCGGCGAGCCCACTGTTATCGCCAATGCGGAAGGCAACCGCACCACTCCGTCCGTCGTGGCCTTCGCCAAGAACGGCGAGCGCCTCGTCGGCCAGGTCGCAAAGCGTCAGGCCGTCACCAACCCCGACCGCACGGTCATCTCCATCAAGCGCGAAATGGGCACCGATTACAAGGTCTCCATCGACGGCCACGACTACACGCCGCCGGAGATCAGCGCCATGATTCTGCAGAAGCTGAAGGCCGACGCGGAAAGCTATCTGGGCGAGACCGTCTCCGAGGCCGTCATCACCGTTCCGGCCTACTTCTCCGACTCTCAGCGTCAGGCCACCAAGGACGCGGGCCGCATCGCCGGTCTGGACGTGAAGCGCATCATCAACGAGCCCACCGCGGCCGCTCTGGCCTACGGTCTGGACAAGGGCGACGCGCACAAGATTCTGGTCTACGACCTGGGCGGCGGCACCTTCGACGTGTCGCTGATGGAAGTCGGCGACGGCATCTTCGAGGTTCTGGCCACCGGCGGCGACACCCATCTGGGCGGCGACGACTTCGACCAGCGCCTGATCGACTACATCGCCGACGAATTCAAGAAGGAAAACAACATCGATCTGCGGCAGGATCGCATGGCCCTTCAGCGCCTGAAGGAAGCCGCCGAGAAGGCCAAGATCGAGCTGTCCGGCCTGATGAGCGTCAATGTCAACCTGCCCTTCATCACCGCGGACGCCACCGGCCCGAAGCATCTGGACGTGACCATCACCCGCGCGAAGTTCAACGAGCTGACCGCCGATCTGGTGGAAAAGACCATCGGCCCGATGAATCAGGCCATGCGCGACGCGGGCGTGACCGCGAAGGACATCGACAAGGTCATCCTCGTGGGCGGCTCCACCCGTATCCCCGCCGTGCAGGAAGCGGTTCAGCGCGTGACCGGCAAGGAGCCCTACAAGGGCATCAACCCGGACGAGTGCGTGGCCGTGGGCGCTGCCATCCAGGGCGGCGTGCTGGGCGGCGACGTGAAGGACATCGTGCTGCTGGACGTCACGCCTCTGTCTCTGGGCATTGAGACGCTGGGCGGCGTGTTCACCCGTCTGATCGAGCGCAACACCACCATCCCCGTCAAGCAGACTCAGGTGTTCTCCACCGCCTCCGACGGCCAGACCAGCGTGGACGTGCACGTCCTGCAGGGCGAGCGCGAAATGGCCGCCTACAACAAGACCCTCGGCCGCTTCCAGCTGACCGGCATCGCTCCCGCGCCGCGCGGAGTGCCGCAGATCGAGGTCACCTTCGACATCGACGCCAACGGCATCGTGCACGTTTCCGCCAAGGATCTGGGCACCGGCAAGGAGCAGTCCATCGCCATCACCGCTTCCTCCAACATGTCTGAGGAGGAGATCAAGAAGGCCGTGGACGACGCCGAGAAGTACGCCGCCGAGGACAAGAAGCACAAGGAAGAGATCGAGACCGTCAACCAGGCCGACAGCCTGATCTATCAGACCGAGAAGACCATGAAGGATCTCGAGGGCAAGATGGATCCCGCCGACAAGGCGAAGCTGGAGAGCGAGCTGGCCAACTTCAAGAAGGTTCGCGAGAGCAACGACGCTTCTCAGATCAAGAGCGCCATGGAGGAGTTCAGCAAGGCGACCTACGACGTGTTCGGCAAGGTCTATCAGCAGGCGAATCCGCAGGGCGGCGCGGACGCTCAGAACGGCGGCACGCATGTCAATGACGACGGCTCCGTGGACAGCGAATTCACCGATAACAAGTAATCACATCAGATTCTCACAGGCGAGGAAACCGTCAGGGGCAAGGGCGACAGCCCTTGCCCCATGGCCGTGAAATCGCATCAAAGAAGGGTGGACATATGGCAAAGAGAGATTATTACGAGGTTCTCGGCGTGGACAGGGGCGCGGATGAAGCGACCATCAAGAGCGCCTATCGAAAGCTCGCGAAGAAGAACCATCCCGATGTCAACCCGGGCGACAAAGAAGCGGAGGAGCGCTTCAAGGAGATCAACGAGGCCTATCAGGTGCTGTCGAATCCCCAGAAGCGCGCTCAGTACGACCAGTTCGGACATGACGGCCCTCAGGGCGGCTTTGGCGGCGGCGGGTATGGCGATTTCAGCGGCTTTGGCGGCGGCTTCGGCGGCTTTGAGGACATCTTTTCCTCGTTCTTCACCGGCGGCGGCAGCTCCGCGCGCAGCAATGGCCCCGTTCCCGGCGACGATCTGCGCTACGACCTGACCCTCTCCTTCGAGGAGGCCGCGCTGGGCTGCGAGAAGGAGATCAACCTCGTCCGCGACGAGGAGTGCCCCGAGTGCCACGGCTCCGGCGCGAAGCCCGGCTCCAGCGTGGACACCTGCTCCACCTGCGGCGGCAGCGGTCAGGAGCGCGTGGTCTCCAACACGCCCTTCGGACGCATCCAGAACATCCGCACCTGCTCCCGCTGCCACGGCACGGGCAAGATCATCAACGAGCCCTGCGCCAAATGCAAGGGCCGCGGCAAGGTGCGCGTCAGCAAGCGCCGCACGGTCAAGATTCCCGCGGGCATCGACAACGGCCAGGTGCTGACCATCCGCGGTCAGGGCGGTCTGGGCGAGCGCGGCGGCCCCGCGGGCGACCTGAAGATCGTCATCAGCGTGCGTCCCCACAAGCTGTTCAAGCGCCGCGAGGACGACCTGTACATCGATCTGCCCATCACCTTCACCCAGGCGGCGCTGGGCGCGGAGATCGACGTGCCGACGCTGGGCAAGCCCGTGAAGTATCGCTTCCCCGAGGGGACGCAGCCCGGTCAGGTGTTCTGCGTCCGCGGCGAGGGCGTTCCGCGCCTGCGCGGCAGCGGCAAGGGCGACCTGTACGTCACCGCGGTGGTAGAAATTCCGAAGAAGCTGAGCGAAAAGCAGAAGAGCCTGCTGCGCGAGTTTGACGAAAGCGTCTCCGGGAATCAGTACGAAAAGAAAAAATCCTTCTTCGACCGCGTAAAGGACGCGTTCTCGTAAAAAGAAAAAGTAAGGCCGGCAGCTCGGAAAAGAGCCGCCGGTCTTTTTTGATGTAAGGAGTCCTCTTTGGGAAGAAATGTTCCCCCGCTCAGCCCCACAGCAGGCTGAGCATGGGCACGACCTGCTTTTTGCGGCTGAGGATCTTGGGCAGGAAGCAGGCGTTGTCCTTCGCCTCCACGTTGAAGGCCTGCTGGATGGTCTCCTCCTCGCCGATGAACAGCAGCTGAGTGCCCTCGCGCAGCACGTCGGTGAGCATCAGCAGGATGGTGTCGTAGCGCTTCTCCTTCATGGTTTTGCGCATCACGTCCAGCAGCTCCGCGCTGCGCTCGAGGATGTGGGCCGAGTCGATGCAGGTGACCTGTCCGATGCCCAGCATGTGCCCGGCGATGTGGAATTCCTTGAAGTCGGCGAAGAGCAGCTCCTCGGCGGACTTGTTGTCGCTGGACGACGCGGCGAAGATGTCGTAGCCCAGCTCCTCCAGCGAAACGCCGGCGATGCGCGCCATGCACTCGGCCATGCGCCGGTCGCGATCGGTGCAGGTGGGCGACTTGAACATGACCGTGTCCGACACGATGGCCGAGGCCAGCAGGCCCGCCATGCGGTCGGTGGGCACGATGCCCTTTTCCTGATACATGCCCGCAATGATGGTGGCGGTGCTGCCCACGGGCTCGTTGCGGAAGTAGATGGGGTTGGCGGTCTGAATGTCGGCCAGCCGGTGATGGTCGATGATCTCTACCACCTCGGCCTGCTCCAGCCCGGGCACGGACTGCGCCGCCTCGTTGTGATCCACCAGCACCACGCGCTTGCGCCTCGGCCGCAGCAGATGATAGCGCGACAGCGTGCCCGCCACCTTGCCGTTTTCGTCCAGAATGGGATAGCAGCGATAGCGGTTCTGCAGCACTCTTTCGCGCACGTCGTCGATGTAATCGTCCAGCCGGAAGCAGTGAAGCTCGCCCTTGCTGCAGATGCGGTCGATGGGCAGCGCGTGATAGACCAGCCGGGACGCGCGGTTCACATCCAGCGGCGTGGTGATGATGCGCGTCCGGGTCGCCGCGGCGCGCGCCTCCGGCTCCAGCTCGGCCTGACAGAGAATCAGCGTCCGCACGCCCGCGTCCACCGCCGCGCGGATGATCTCCGGCTGCTGGCCGCAGAGCAGCACGCAGTTCGGGTCGGTGAAAATAGGCGCGTCGTGGGCCTTGGGCATGGCGATGAGCACCTCGCCGGAAATATCGTCGCCCAGCTGCATCGCGTCGTTGAGCTCGTGGCCCTCCAACACGCTGAGCAGATTGAACAGCGGCACGTTTTCCAGCACCGGGTTTTCGATGGAGCGAATGTCATAGGCGGCGATGTCGCCCGCCGTGAGCATGCCCGTCAGCCGGCCCTGCGCGTCCACCACGGGCACCGCCGGAACGGAGCCGTCGGATTGCAGCACGTTCCACGCGCGGCTGATGGGCACTGCGGAGCTGAGCACCGGCGGCGTGTCGAAGTCCAGATCGCGCACCTGCGTGCGCAGGGAATACAGCAGCGCCGGCGGCTCGAAGCCGAAGCGATCCAGCACCATCTGCGTCTCGTCGCTGACGGGGCCGAGCCGCGCCGCCGCGAAGCTCCGGTCGCCCAGCGCCGCCCGCAGCGCCGCGTAGGCCATGGCCGCCACGATGGAATCCGTGTCCGGGTTCCGATGTCCCGTTACATAGGTCGTCTCCACGCGCACTCCTCCTTTTCGTTTGAAACAGGTCTGCAATCCACTCAGAATTCCCTAGTCCAGCGCGTCCTGCGGAACGCTCGCCGCGAGCCGGACGTTCCTGTAGCGCTTGTCGTCCGTGACCTCGCGCGCGACGCGCAGCCATTCGGGGATGTGCACCGGCTCGTCCTCGCGCCCAAGCTCGATTTCCAGAATCGCCCGATCCTGCCAGAAGGGATACAGGTCGATCTCCAGCGTCTGCCCCTCGAAGGGAATGCGCAGGCGCGTCTTTTCGATGGGCTTCAGCGCGGGATCGGCCTCGCGCCGCAGCGAAGCGTACTCCATAGCGTCGATCTGCGCCTCGCGCTCGTCGCTGCTCAGCGCGCTCAGGCGGCGCTTCTCCGTGCGGTAATAGCGCGTTTCTCCCTGTTCCGCCACGCGGCGGATGCGCCGCGTCACGCCCGGCTCGGAGCGGAGATAGATCTGCTCGATCTCCCAGACCCGGCAGCCGTCCATGGCCCGCAGCGCCGGCACGTCCGGCATGTGCAGAAGGTATTTCCGCTCGATTTCGCAATGTCCGCTCATGCTTTGCCTCCGTCAGAGAATCAGCGCGCTCACGTCGGGATCCTCCGCGTCGGCGCGCAGATCCCACGTCAGCCTGGTCAGCGTGGCGTAGCCTGCCTCCATCAGCAGCTGATCGCAGTTGGGATCCTCAATGGGCACATTTTCGCCGAGGGCGTAGCGATAGACCACGCCGTCCTCGGTTTCCACCTCGCGATAGACCGCCGAATCCAGAAAGTTCGGCGCGCTCACCGCCGCCCGCACGCCGCGCAGCTCGCCATAGGGCAGCGGCGGCACGTTCAGGTTGTAGATTTCGCCCCGGCGCAGCGGATGGTCGACCATCCATTCGGCCACGCGCGCCGTCACCTCCGCCGCGCCGGAATAGTCCTCGCTGTTGAAGATGCACAGCGACGACGCCAGCGCGGGAACGCCGGACATGGCCGCCTCGGTGGCCGCGCCCACAGTGCCCGAATAGATGCACGCGCCGCCGAGGTTCGGGCCGTTGTTGATGCCCGAGATCACCAGCTCCACGTCCGGGATGAGATACAGTCCCAGCCGCGCGCAGTCCGCGGGCGTTCCGCTGGCGGCATAGGCGGTTTCCGCGCCGGGCAGGTCGACCCTCTGCGCCGTGACGGGCTCGCGCAGCGTGATGGAATGGCTGGCGGCGCTGCGCTCCCGGTCGGGCGCGCAGACGCTGACGCGATGGCCGCGGGAAGCGAGGGTCTGCGCCAGCGTCCGAATGCCCGGCGCGTGAATTCCGTCGTCGTTGACCAGTAAAATATGCATTTTTCCTCCTCAGCTCCGCATGCTCTTGGCGGTCTCGTTGTAAATGCGCACGATGTCCTGCAATATCTCCGCGTGCTTGAAGGAGTGGTGATACAGTATGTTCACCTCGCGGATCATGCTCAGGTTTTCGATGGGCAGCACGGTGATCTTGCCCTTCTTCAGCTCGTCCATGCAGGCGCTGCGCGCCAGAATGGACACGCCGTAGTTGCGCCGGATGAGGTCCTTGATGGTGGCGATGTTGTCCACCTCGAGGGTGACGTTGAAGTCATCCAGCGACATGTTGCGGCTCTCCAGATGGGCGGCGAAGAGATTGCGCGTGCCGGAGCTGGGCAGGCGCAGGATCATCTTCTCCTTCTTCAGCTCGTCGATGGTGACCATGTTCTTCTTCGCCAGCGGGTGGCTGTTGGACACGGCCAGCACCAGAAAGTCGGTGTCCAGCATGATGGAATTGATGGACGGATCGGGCACCGCGCCCTCGACAATGGCGATGTCGATCTTATAGGTCTTGAGCATCTCATAAAGATTATTGATGGTATCCGTCTGAATGGTGATCTTCACATTGTCCGACTGGGCCGAATACCGGGCCAGCACCTCGGTCACGAGGTTGCTCTCGGACGTGTGGGTGATGCCCACGCGCAGCCGGTCGATGGAGCGCTGGCGATCCTCAAGCGACCGCTGAAGGTTTTCATAGAGCGAAACCACGCGCTCGGCATACTGAATCACCAGCCTGCCCTCGGGCGTGGGACGGATTTTGCCGCCGGTGCGGTCGAAGATCACCGTGTTCAGTTCGCGCTCGATCTGCTTGATGTGCTGGCTCACCGCCGGCTGCGTCAGCGACAGCTTCTCCGCCGCGCGGGTGTAATTGCCCAGCTCGTAGACCTTCAGAAGCGTCAGCAGCTTCACGTCAACCATACGCTCTCTCCTTTCCGAATCCATGACAAAAGCCGAAGCAATGTGCTTCGGCTTTTATTATAACGGATTCTAATGGCTTTTTCAAGCCTTCTTTCCGCGGATGGTCTCCACCAGACGAGCCATTCCGGGAATGAGGGAGATGAGCACCGCGATGACCATTTCCGGCGCGAGATAGGCCGCGTTATAGCCCAGCGAGTACAGAATCACATTCTGGTCGCCGGCATACTCCGCAAAGAAGATCACGCCCGACAGCACCGCCATCACCAGGCGCGCCACATAGCCCAGCGCCACGCCCAGCGGCAGACGGAAGCGCTTCGCCTTCTCCGGCAGCAGATTGGCCAGACAGGCGACGCACATCGCGCCGTAGGCCGCCGGATAGTCCAGAATCAGCTGGATGGGATGGATGACATAGGGATCCTCGATCAGCTGCAGCAGACCGAAGGCGCAGCCCACCGCCAGACCCTGCACCGGGCCGCAGGCCATGCAGAACAGAATCAGCGGCAGCATCGCGGCGGGGGTCACCGAGCCGCCCTGGGGCATGCGGAACAGCTTGATGCAGCTGAGCACGAAGGCGATGGCGATGCACATGGCGGCGTAGGCCAGGCGGCGGGTCGTCCACTGGCTCTTCTTGGTCAGCATAATGCCCATCACCAGCAGCACCACGACGATCACCGCCGTGTACCAGTGCATGCCGGTCAGATTGCCCAGCATCTGCTGGAGCACGGTTTCCTCTTCTTCTTCGACAGGTTCTTCCTCGGCGGGCTCCGCAGTCTCGTCGGCGGGCGCTTCGGTGGCGGCCGCTTCGTCGGCGGGGGCCTCGGTGGCCGTCACTTCGTCGGCAGCCGCCGTCGTCTCGGGCACGGTCTCGGCCAGCGCCATCGGCGCGACGGCCAGCACCAGCGCGATCAGCAGGCAAATCAGGGTTCTCAGGATGTTCTTCATGGGTTACAGCTCCCTTCCGTTTTGCCGCAAAAGAAACCCGCAGGCGCGTTTTTGCGCATGCGGGAAACGAAGCCGCCCGAGAATTCGCACGGCCCGCTTCCCTCCGGTGGGATTATCCACTTCAGGTTCCAAGGGACCGGGCAATGCCCATCTCAGCCTTGCGGCGCCCCCAGCGGTTGAGCCTATTGTATTCCTCCAAGGCGATTCTGTCAAGCACTTTTCGGTGAATTCTATACGGAATGCGCGGGCGGCGGGCAATTCCGCCTGCGCTTCTTCCCAAGCGTCCTCAGCCGTTTCCCCGCTCCGCGCTCACCCGGCAGATTCTCCGCCATTCGTCGGTGTATCCGCCGCGCGGCCATCATTGGTATTCCTCGGTGAGCGCCTCTGTCCGGCGATGCACTTCAGCCGTTTCCCCGCTCCGCGCCCACCCGGTAAATTCTCCGCCATTCGTCGGTATATTCGCCGTCCGCGTCGCGAAGCACCAGCGGCTCCAGCCAGTGCAGCTGGCTTCCGCCGTCCTTCACCGCGTCCAGCAGCACCAGCTTCGGCGCGCGGCCCGCCACGCCGTGCACCGTCCGAATGCGCTTGGGCGCGAGGCGGCAGTCGTCCATGGCGCGCATCATCTCGTAGATTCGCGGCGCGGGATAGACCACGCAGAAGCGCCCGCCGCTGCGCAGCAGCCGCGCCGCCGCCCGGGCGAGCTCCTCGGGCGACAGCCCGCCCTCGTGACGCGCGATGCGCGTGGTCTCGCTGCGGCTGGTCAGCGCGCTGCCGTCGCGCCCATAGGGCGGATTGCACACAACCAGCGTCCGGCTCTGCGCGCCCAGCGCGCGCCAGCAGTCGCGAAGGTCGCCCTCATGGACGCAGATCTGCTCCTCCATATGGTTCAGCGCCACGCTGCGCCGGGCCATGTCGGCGATTTCCGGCTGGATTTCCACCGCGTCCACCTGCAAACCGGGGCAGTGCGCCGCCATCAGCGTGGCGATCGCGCCCGTGCCGCAGCCGAGATCCGCCGCGCGATCCGTCCTCTTCGGCGCGGCGAAATCCGCCAGCAGCACCGAATCCGTCCCGAATCGAAACGCATCCGGCCGCTGAATCAGCCTCAGCCCGCCCCATTGCAGATCGTCCAGCCGCTCGCCCGGACGAAGAAGAACCTCCGGCGCGGCAGGGGCAGCGGCTTCGGCGAATTGTGCAGAGGAAGCGGCAGGCTCCACCAGAGATTCCTCTCCCGCGCGATCGCCTGACAGATCCCGCCGCGCTTCCGACGATGCGGCGTCCGTTTCTCCCGGACGCATGGACAGCAAGGCTGCCGCTTCGCGCGACGCTGAGCGGCTCGGCGGGGAGTCCTTCCTCGCGCTTCCGCCCGATGCATTTTCGCGTGTTTTCGGCGATGCAGCCATCGCGCGCGCGGATGGCGAAGCCGTTTCGTCCGCCGTGGTGCCGCCGCATGGCGTTTTTCTCCGTGCGTCGCCGCCCGGTGCATTTTCGCGTGTTTTCGGCGATGCAGTCATCGCGCACACGGATCGCGAAGCCGCTTCGTCCGCCGCTATGCCTTCGCATGGCGTTTTTCCCCACGCGCTGCCACTCGGCGCATCCTCACACATTTCCGGCGCTGCCGCCGTCGCTTCCTCCGCATTTTTGCGAACGTCCATCTCCCCGCTCATCGCGCGGCTCCCATCCAGCGGTGCACCGCCGTCGCGCCCATGGTCTGAAGGTCGCTCTGCAGCACCCATTCGCTGGCGGCGGTGGCGTACACGGCGCTGCCGTCGCCGGCGGCCACGGCCATCAGCACGGCCTCGCCGTCGGCGGTCACCACGTCCAGCGCCAGCAGCTCGCCCCGGCGCAGGGATTTCAGATCCTCCACCGGCTCGCTCAGCCGATCCAGCACCGCCGACGCGTCGGGCAGGAACAGGCCCGCGGCGGCGCAGACGCTCTGCACAAAGGTGAAGCCCGCCGTCTCCTCCTCGCCCGCGTCGAAGGACGTGCCGCGCACGCGCAGCGCCGCCGCGCCGATCTCGTCCTCCGCCGCGCCGTCCCACTGGCTCAGCGCCGCGCTCAGGATCTCCTTCGCGGCCTCAAAATCCGCGCAGTCCTCGCCATCCATGCGCGCGCGGGTGGTTTCATCGGCCTCGCCGGTGGCATTCAGACCGTTGGCCCGCTGGAACAGGCGCACCGCCAGCTCGGTTCTGCGGCCGAAGCTGCCCGTGACCGCGCCGGAATAATAGCCCAGCGCCGCCAGCCGCCGCTGGAGCAGCGCCGTCTCCTCGCCGGAGCAGCCCACGTACAGCGCGCCCGGCGCGCGCCGCGCCGCCGCGCCGTCGGAGAACAGCCGCCTCAGCGTGTCCGCATCGGCCTCGCCGGTCTCGTCCACGCCCTCGCTCTGCTGAAACCGCGCCACGGCCTGGCGGGTCAGATCGCCGAAGCTGCCGGTGCATTCGCCTGCGAAATAGCCCAGCTCCGCCAGCCGCCGCTGCACGGCGCGCACGCCCGCGCCCGAATCGCCGGCCCGGGAAATGGTCGCGTCCAGAAAGTCCTGCCAGCTCCGGGGTTCTCCGGCGCACAGGCGCAGCTGGGTCGAGCGATCCGCCGCGCCCGTGGTGGGCAGTCCGTTGGCCCGCTGGAACAGCCGCACCGCCGCCTGCGTGGTTTCGCCGAACATGCCGTCGCACGCGCCGTCGAAATAGCCCGCCTGCTGGAGGATGCGCTGGATGCGCGCCACGGCCTCGCCGGAGCTGCCCGCCTGCAGGATGGGCGCGTCGGCGTACTCCTGCGCCAGCGCGGCCAGATAGTCGTGGCAGGTCACGCCGCCGGTCTGGAGCAGCTCGAACGTCGCGTCGTCCGGCTCGCCGGTCACGGGCAGATCGTTGGCGATCTGGAAGCTCTCGATGGAGCGCCGCGTCGCGTCGTCCAGCTGGGTGTCGCAGTCCTTGTCGTGATAGCCCAGCGCGTACAGCGCCCGCTCGGTCTGCAATATCCGCTCCGGCTCCCATTCCGCCGCGCGCGCCGGGCTGAAAAGGCTCAGCGCCAGCAGCGCGCACGTCCAGCGTCCGATGGTTCGTTTCATTTTCGACTCCCTCAGTTCACGATTTTCAGATTCTTCAGCGGCACGAAGCCCCGGTTCCTGCCAAGGCCCACGTAGGCAAAGACGCTGTTGTAGGCGTACACCGTCAGGCGCTGGCCCTTCTTCAGCGTGCCCTTGACGCCGGCCTTCTCCGAGGCCGAGGCGTAGACCGCCGTCCTGCGCGTGGTCTGGGCATAGAACTCGGCCTGAATGACGTCCTTTTCGCTCTTCGCCGCGGGCGAGCGCTCGGTGAGCAGGCTGCGGCGAATAAAGCCCTTCGTCGAGCCGGCGCGCACATAGGCCCATTCGGCGTTGTAGGCGCTCAGACGCACCCGCGTGCCGTAGGGCAGCGTCCTGAGCCGGCGCGAGGACTCGGAATTGCTCCGATACATCTTTGCCGAGGCCGCGGAGACGTAGACGTACTTCTCTCCATTCACCGTCACCACGTCCGACGCGGGCGTGGGCGTGGGCGAAGCCGTCGGTGCTGGCGTAGCCGCGGCCACGGGCGTGAGTTTCGCCTTCTTCACGAAGCCCGCAAGGCCGCTCTGGGTCGTCACCGCCGCCCAGTCCTCGGTGTAGGCGCAGACCTGCACGATCTCGCCCTTTGAAATTTTGCCGCGCTTTGCCGCGCCCTCCAGCGCGAGGGCGTAGAGCTCCGCCGTCGCGTCGGCCCGGGCGTAGCTCGCCTCGGGCAGCGCGCGCACCGCCGAGCCCGCCGGGAGATAGATCGAGAACGCCGACAGCGGCATGAAGCCCGTCCGGCCCTCGGCACAGACCGCCGCCCAGCCGTCGCGCACGGCGTAGACCTTTACCACCGCGCCCTCGCGAATGGACAGCAGCTTCTCCGCGCCCGCGCTCGCGCCGGCATACAGCGCCGCGTTCTCGCCCACCATGGCCGAGCCGATGCGCTTCTCCTCGGACACGTCCGGGGTCGGCGCGGGCGTGGCCTCCGGGCGGCGATCCGCCGTCGTGTCCGTCAGGCTCAGTTTCTTCAGCGCCGTTCCGGGATAATAGAACTCCAGAATTTCCGCGGCGTTTTTGCCGTGATTCTTCGCCATGTTCTGCGCGCCGCACTGGCTCAGACCCACGCCGTGGCCGTTGCGGCGGAAGGTGACGGTGAACGACTTCTCGCTCTCCGTGACCCAGACCGTCTCGTTGTCCGCCGAGTTGATGGACAGGCCGTACCAGCTCTCGAAGCCGCCGTAGGTGGGCACGTCCACGTCCAACGTGCCGGTGCGCGTCTGCCCCGACGCGTCGGCGGCCGTAATGCGCAGTGTAAAGGTCAGTGCGGAATACAGCCGGCTGGGCGCGGGCTTCTTCGGGTTTTTCGGCGCGATGCTCTCGATGGCTTCGAGCTTCAGCGTCAGACCCTCCGCGCCGCCCAGCGCCTTCTGCGCGCCCTGAAGCAGCGTCTGCGTCAGCGCGGCCTTCATGCCGGAGCCGTCCTTTGCGATGGACGCGGACTTGGCCGTGCCGTTGCCGGAATAATCGTAAGGATCGTCCTTGACCACGCTGTAGGCCAGAGAACCGCCCCACGCGTTTTTGGCCGACTCGGTCTGGCCTCCGTTGGACGCGCTGTAATAGCATCGCGCCAGCGCGCCGCCGTAGGTCAGCACCACGCCCCGGGACGCGTCCACGGCGCTGACCACGCTGTTGTAGCTCTTCGACGCGCTGCGCCCGCGGAACACCTGATCCGACGTGGTGTCCGTCACGTGCCACGCCTGATTCCCGCGCTCGCTCTTCTTGCGCAGGGCGTAATTGCGCGCCGCCACCGCCTGCGCCATCAGCGCCTGAGCGTTCCACGATGGCGACATCTCGTATCCCACCACGCCGTAGAGGTAATCCTCGATGTAGATGTTCAGTATGGTCGTCAGCGTCGAGCCGGAGACGAGAAAGCGCAGATCGCCGCAGAAGATGTTGCCGAGCCTGGGCGAGGTGAATTTCGCACCGTAATTGCCCGACCGGCTGCGCATCAGCGCCACCGAGCCGTCGAAGCTCGCGCTGGCGGAGCCGACCTTCACCACCGCCGTGCCGTCGGAGGCCGAAACCGTCACCTTCTGTCCCGCCGAGACGCGCATCTCCGGGTGGCCGTAGACGTAGTAATCGCAGGTTGTCTCGAAGACGATGGACGAAGGCGCGCCCAGCCGGGTGAGCTTCACGCGGATCATGCCGTCGCTCTCGGCCAGCGCGCCGCCCATCGGCAGCGCTGAAATCGCCGCCAGAATCAGCGCCAGCAGCACCGACAGCCCCTTCGTCCATCGTCTCGCGTTCATTTTCCGACCTCCGCCGTCCTCTGTAATCCCCAAAAGGGCAAACCTGCCCGATATTTTATTTTCGCGGCAAAGCGCGGATATTCCTGTTCCACCCGCGCTTTGTCGAAATCTCTTTACATTTTTCGACACGAAAAACGGCCGCCCGAATCAAAGAGCGGCCCTCCATGCCAAAACAAAATGAAAGCCGCTCTCCCCTGAAAGAGAGCGGCTCATTGCATCCGAAATTAAGCCTCGGCCGGAGCGCCAACGGGGCAGGTGCCCGCGCACGCACCGCAGGAAATGCAGGTATCGGCGTCGATCACGTACTTGCCGTCGCCCTCGCTGATCGCGTTCACCGGGCACTCTTCCGCGCACGCACCGCAAGCGATGCACTCGTCACTGATAACGTATGCCATGTCAAATACACCTCCATGTAGTTTATGAGCCTATTATAAACCATCTGTGTAAAAATTGCAACAGCCAATCTTCGCGTAAAATGGCAGAAAATCCCGTCGCGTCGGCGTTTCTGCAACGACTTTTGATGCCGCCTGCACTCATTGGTTTTTTATGAAAAAGATTTCCCCAGCCCGCAGGCCTCCGCCATGGCTTTCGACCCGCGAATGCCGCCGGCTTCCATTGCGCCCCGGCACAACGCCGCCTTCCTTCGCGTTCGGGACGCAGCAGGTAAATCCATCCAGCTGCGAATAGAACGCGAAGGTGCGGTCGATCACGGCCTTCATCCGCGCGGTCATGGAGTAGAAATAGATGGGTGAGGCCAGCGCGATCACGTCCGCCTCCAGCATTTTCTCCTGAATCTCCGCCATGACGTCCTTCTGGACGCACGCGCCGCCGTTGCGATAGCAGGCGTTACATCCCAAGCACCCGGCGACCTTCTTGCCCGCAACGCGATTTTTTTCCACGCTGCATCCGGCTTCCTCGGCACCGCGGGGGAATTCGTCGCTCAGAATCGCGGAATTGCCGTTCCGGCGTGGACTGCCCTCCAGAATCAGAATCTTTTTCATCATGCTTTCTCTTTCCGCTCTGTCAATTAATGATATTTTCTCCGATTACTCAGCAGAAAATAGAGCGACACGAACACATCCAGAATTTCGCTGCTCACGAGGGAGAACCACACGCCGTCCAGATATCAGATCGCCGGCATCACGATTACGCAGGTCAGCGGCAGCACCAGCGAGCGCATGAAGGAAATGGCCGCGGACACCGCGCCGTCGTTGAGCTCCGTGAAGAAGCAGGAGGTGTACATGTTGAACCACATTATCAGGAACGGAACGGCGCAGAAGCGGAACGCCCTCGCAGTCATGTCCAGAAGCGCCGCATCGTAGCCCACAAAGATGGATGAGAGCACTTTCGCGCCGATAATGGCGATGGCCGTCAGCACCCTCGCCGCCGAGGCGAGCATAGCTAGGCTTCGCTTCAGCACGTTTTTGACCTCCGCGTGGTTCTGCGCGCCGTAGTGATAGCCCACGATGGGCGAGCTGCCCGGCGGCGCGGAAGAGGGAGGAAACATGAAAAAGGCAAAGTGGTACGTTTGCCCGGCCTGCGGCGGGCTGACGGTGTCGTCGGGCGGCGCGGAGGTGCGCTGCTGCGGGCGGCCGTTGGGGGCGCTGGAAGTGCAGAAGCCCGACGAGGCCCACGCGCTGCGCATCGAGCCGGCGGAGGACGAGAAATTCGTCACCGCGGCTCATCCCATGGAGCGGGAGCATTCCATCACGTTCGTCGCGCTGGTCTCGGGCGGCAACCTGAAGCTCTGGCGCGCGTGGCCTCAGTGGGATCTGCAGGTGCGCCTGCCCCGGGAGCATGGCCTGCTGCTGTGGCATTGCAGCCGGGACGGGCTGTTCGGGAAGAATATCTGAGAGTAGAAAGTGCGCTTCGGCAAAAAAGGAGCCGCCGGGACGATTCCGCCCGACGGCTTCTTGATGGAAAAAACGGAGCGCACTTCGGCGCTGAAGGGCCAGGCTCAAAAAGCGTGAATGTCCGCCGCGCCGCCGTCATACTCTCGGTTGGACAGGGTTATTCCTCAGGAGCATAGATAATTACGAGACAAACGAGGCAAACAACCGCCAGAATCCCTCTGAGGACAAGAAAGCCCGTAGTCAGCTTCAAATCGTTGAAGCAGGACAAAACCAGACCGACGGTAAAGCATCCCCACATGATAATCTGCCAATGCTTCTTGTTCATATCCGTTTCCTCCTGTGCGGCTCTCAGACGCTTCAATCCAGCGGTTTTACGCAGTCCGGGAGCGGACGGCGGTGAGATTCGGGGCGCTTGTCGTACCATTCCAGCCCCTCCTGCGCGCACCATTCCTTTGCCACGTGGATCTCGAATTCCTCCAGAAAATCGCCGATGGGAAGAATCGCCGAATGGATGGGAATCGAATCGATGAGCATGTCCGCCTCCCTGTAGAAAGCGGCCTCTTCCGCAGTATCCCCGAAGGGAACGCCGACGGCGCTCGAATCGGTTCGCGGGGTCAGCGCAAATCGCGAAAAACGCTCCAGCAGATCGCCGGCGTCGATCACGCCCAAATCCCTCGCGAGCTCCAGATACCTTCGGTAAATGGGACTCTCCGAATAATGCGGAATGCGCTTTGGAGATTTCAGCCGCGCGATTTCCGACGCGGTGGCTGCGGAATACAGGGTATGGGTTTTCCCGGTGTCCAGATCGAGGACGACGGGGAAATGCCAGAACAGACTTGAGGCGAGAGAACAGACGTCATATTTCACGCGGCATCCTCCTTCGGGCGTTCGCATCGGGAAGGCGCAGGGATTGCGAATCGCCTTTTTGCCTGTATTTTACAGCAACCCGCCGGTGCTGTCAAGGATTCGGGCAATATTCAGGCCCGCCGCATACTCGCGGCGGGCCTGTGTCTCATTCCTCGCTGTATTGCAGATCCTCCCGGAGGATGCGCTGCGCCCGAGGCTCGTCCCGATCCAGAATGGCCTGAATGAGCGCTTCGTGCTGGTTGCCGATGTCCTCCTCGGAGGAGTAGAACGGCGTGGCGGCGTAGGTGAAGATCACCACTGCCATCAGGTTTTCCATGATGTGCATCAGTCGATCGTCCTCCAGCATGCCGGCCAGCGCCAGATGGAACGTCTCGTTGTCCATCCGGTGCAGGTCGGACTCGGGGGAGCAGAATCTCGCGCGGATGGCCTCGTCGCTGCAGGTGCGGATGATCTGATGGATCTCCATGCCCTCGATGGCCATGCGCAGGCGCTGAATCTGCATAAACTCCCGGCTCTGCGGGATGCGCAGCATGTAGCCCTTGCGCGGATAGCTCTCGAGGATGCCGCATTCGCAGAGCTGATGCAGCGCCTCGCCCGCCGTGGCCTTGCTGCAGTTGTAGTTTTCGCACACCGTCTTTTCCAGCAGGAACATGTTGGAGGTGTACTTCTGGCGGATGATGTCCGTTCGCAGCTCGCGATAGACCCGCTCGGTTACGGATTCTCTGTTCATGCGCACCTCTCTATTCCGCCAGCCAGCGGGTGATCTCGGTCAGGAACGCCGCCTTCTGGGCCGGAAGCTCGTGGCCGCTGCGCGGGAACAGCGCGATGCGCGTCCGCACGTCGGGGTGGGTGTCCTTCACGGCGATGAACAGCTGGTGCGCGCCCTCCACGGGAGCGTCCAGATCCTCCATGCCGTGCAGCACCAGCAGCGGCGCGTCGATCTTCTCGGCATAGCACACCGGGGAGGCCAGCAGGCTCGCCCACATGAAATCCCGGAAGCGCACATAATCCGCGCGGCTGCCCGGCTTTTCGGCCGAGGCGTAGGAGATCAGCCGGCTGGGACTCGCGCCGTAGACCGCCGCCCGGCGGAAGCGCCGGGTGTTTTCCAACAGCCACAGCGCATCCGTCGCGCCGCGGCCGAAGCCCGCGAGATCGACGTCCTTCTCCACGCCCACGCGATCCATCGCGAACAGCGCGTCCATGGGGTGATCTTCGCGCGCCTCGAAGCTGACGATCTGCCCGTGGGTCTCGCGCAGCGCCTCCATCACGGGAATCCACTGCCGCTCGTCCTCGCAGACGCACACCACCGCGCCCCTGCCCTTTCCATGGAGCACGTGAACGCTCAGCGCGTCCAACCCGTCGGGCGTGGGCAGCTCGAGGGTCTGCGCGGCGTTCCAGTCATAGCGCACCGCCGGGCGGCGGGGCCACATCTTGGCGCGCACGCCCGTCTCGGGCGCGTTCACGGCGACGATGCCCTTTTCGTCGGCGGGGAAGGAGATCTCTTCATTGCAGAGATGCCTGCGGAACCACAGCACCATTTCCTCCACGTGGCGCATCAGATTGGCCGGACGGCCATCCCGGGCCACGCCGTGGTTGTCGTCGGGCAGCATCACCAGCCGCAGCGGCTGCTCCGGGTGAATCTCCCTAAGCGCGGTGAACATCTGCTCGGACTGCTCGTAGCTGCAGCGATAGTCGTTGAAGGCGTGCAGGAAGCAGGTGGCCGCGTGGATTTCCTCCACATGGCCCATCAGGCCGCCCCTGACGCGGCCGCCGATGTAGTCCTGCATGCGGATTTTGCGAATTTCCTCGGCGTTCTTTCCCGCGGAGGCGAAGCCCATGTCGCCGGTGCCGTAGGATGTGGCGGTGTTCACCAGCGGGCGCTGGCTGACCGCGGCCTTGAAGCAGTCCTTAATGCCGATGAGCTTGTTGGTCATGTAGCCGCCGTAGCTGCCGCCGGTCACGCCCAGACGCTCGGGATCGGCCAGACCCCGGTCGACGGCCAGCTGAAGCGCCGCCATCAGATCCTCTGCCGCGCCGTCGCCCCAGGCGGCTTCGCCGTCGGCAAAGGCCCGGCCATAGCCGAGGCTGCCCCGGGGATTACAGCAGACCACGGCCATTCCCGCGTTGGCGAGGGCGTGGTATTCGTGCCAGAAATCGCACACGTCGGCGCACTCCGGCCCGCCATGGATGTACAGCACGGTGGGATAGCGTTTGCCGGGCTCCTCGTTCACGGGATGCACCAGCCAGACCTGAAGCTGCGCCTTTCCGTCCGTGGAGGGAATCCAGCAGCACTCGGTCTCGGCCAGCGAATACTCGCTCAGCCATTCGTTGCGGCGGGTCAGGCGCTCGGCCCTTCCGCCGGAAACCCAGTGCAGGTCGCCCGGCTCTGTGCAGTCGCCGATGACGGCCAGCAGCGGAGAGCCGCTCTGCACATGGAAGGCGGACACGGAGCGCTCCTCGCGCCAGACGACCTCGGGCGCTCCGCCGGTTTCGGGCACGCGGTACAGGCTCGTATAGCCCCTGAACGCGCAGTAGAAGTAGATATAGCCGTCCGCGGCGGCGGCGCAGTCCTGCTCGATGTGGGCGAAGGTTCGACCCACGGGCTGGCAGTTCACGCCGTGGCAGACGCTCTCATCCTCCTGAAGGAGGGTTTCGACGGTTCCATCCGCCAGCGAGGCGCTGCGCAGAAGCTCGGAGAAGCCGCCCTCCGTGTCGCAGGCGGTGAAGATCACGCGCGCGCCGTCCCGGGTGAACATGGGATCCGCGTCGCCGGCAACCATGCCGCCCTGAGTCAGCTGCCGGCAGCCGCCGTCCGCGCGGTCGAGGGCAAAGACCTCCATTCCGGCGGCCTTCGGGCCCTCGTAGGGCCGGCCGAGGAAGACGACGGTCTTTCCGTCGGGCGACAGCGCCGGGCGCAGGGCGGGAATGCCCAGCGTGTCCAGCATTGCCGTCTCGCCCGTCCGCACCGAGACCACGCCGATGCGGGAGGCGCAGGGCGGGAACATGCCGTGCGCGTCGTCCAGCTTGCAGAAGAGCACCTCCGAGCACTGGGGCGCGAGGGCCTGTTCGGCCTTCCACTGGTCGAGTCCCTCGCTGCCGAAGGCGGGCTCGCCGTCCCAGAGGTCGGCCTCGAAGGCGAGCTCGGATTCGTCTGCCGCCCAGGAAAAGCGCTTCACGCCGTGGCGCAGGTGGGTGAGCTTCCGTGCGTCGGAGCCGTCCGGGGCGCACAGCCAGATCTGCTCCGCGCCGTTTTCGTCCGCGCCGAGCCAGGCCAGCGTCCGGCCGCTGGGCGACCATCGGGGAAATCTGCCCGGGAAGGAAGCGCCGCCGCCAATATGGACGCGGCTTTGTTCGCTCTCGTCCGGGGCGACGGTGGTCTCCGCCCAGGCCCACTTTTCGCCCGGCGCGGCGCTGACCGAAGTAATCCGGTGGAACAATGCGTATTCCGCACTGGTAAATTTCTTCATTAGAGCCGCTCCCAATCCGGGGCGGGCGCGCGGCCCGCCCCTGTCATTGAAGTTTCTTGGGCACCACCGCACAATTCGGCGGTGCGTCAGGCGCTGTCTTTTCCGCCATCTGCGGCATG
>USDD01000010.1 GCA_900553265.1 uncultured Eubacteriales bacterium | reverse complement strand
CGCCAGCACCTATGAGGTCGCGCAGAAGACAAAAAGCCCGGTCGTGCTTGTCGTGCAGGCGCGCGGCGCGGCGCTGTCCGTGCTGGCCATGGTGCTGCCGGTGCTGCGCCGCTCTAAAACGACCATCGTCTCCCACAAGCAGGGCAGGAACCACCGGCGCAGCGACCGCCCGCTCTGGCAGAAGCTGGGCCTGGACGTGATTCTGCTGGGCGTTTCCCTCTACGGTCTGTACAGCTTCAACGGCCAGAAGGAGGCACTTTCCCAGAAGGTGCTGGAGGGCGCGTCGCTGGATCCGCTGCTGTTCCTGTCCTCGTCGCTGTTCATGATCGCCGCGGGCCTGCTGGCGCTGCGCGTGCTGCCGGCCGTCGTCTGGCTGGTGTTCACGCCCTTCAAAAAGCTCTGGAGTCCGGCGCTCTACGCCTCGTTCCTGCGCATTCTGCGCACCCGGCGCAGTCAGGGCTTCATCGTGGTGTTTCTGGTCATCACCATCGCGCTGGGCGTGTTCAACGCCGACGCTGCGCGCACCATCAACGGCAACAAGGAGGACAATCTGCGCTACGAAATCGGCGCGGATCTCGTGCTTCAGGAAAAGTGGTCGGACAACAGCGCCTCTCTGACGGACAATCCCGATCTGGATCTGGTCTACAACGAGCCGGATTACGGACGCTTTCTGGCCATGGATGGCGTTCAGTCCTGCGCCAAGGTGCTCACCGACAGCGTGTCGGTCTCCGTCTCCGGCGGCACGCTGAAGAACGTTCAGCTGATGGCAATCAACACGAAGGCCTTCGGCCAGACGATCTGGATGAAGGAGGGGCTGAACCCCTACCCCATCAACGCCTATCTGAACGCCATCTCCCAGAACAGCCGGGGCGTTCTGGTCTCGCGCAACGCGCAGACCGACTTCGGCATGAAGCTGGGCGACGTAATCAGCTACAAGATGAGCTCCGGTGAGTCCATCCGCGGCACGATCTGCGGCTTCGTGGACTACTTCCCGAGCTATGCCCCCGTGACCTACGCCAAGGGCACGGACGGACTGTATCGCGAAACGCCCAACTATCTGGTGGTGGCCAATCTCTCGCAGGTGCAGGCCGAGTGCGGCGTCACGCCCTACGAGGTCTGGATCAAGACCAACGGCTCCACGGATTTCATCTACGACTTTGCCGAGGAAAACGGCCTGACCTTCACGCGCTTCCGCGACGCGTCCGCCGAGCTGGTGGAGATGAAGAACGATCCGGTGCTGCAGGGCACCAACGGCATTCTGACCGTGGGCTTCATCGTGGTGCTGCTGCTGTGCGCAGTGGGTTTCCTGATCTACTGGGTGCTGTCCATTCAGTCGCGCACGCTGCAATTCGGCATTTTCCGCGCCATGGGTCTGTCCATGCGCGAAATTCTGACCATGCTGCTCAACGAGCATCTGTTCATCTCGGGCCTGTCCATCGTGACCGGCGCGGCGGTGGGCAAGCTGACCGCCAAGCTGTACATGCCGCTGATTCAACTGGCCTACGCCGCGTCGGACAACGCGCTGCCCCTTCAGGTGGTGTCCCGCAGCGGCGACATGGCGCGCATCGCCATCGTGGTGGGCGTGATGCTGGCGGTCTGCCTGACGGTGCTGGGCGTGCTGATTTCCCGAATGAAGATCGCGCAGGCGCTGAAGCTGGGAGAGGATTGATCTTATGCAGAATATGATTCAGGCCCGAAACGTCCGGCGCTGCTTCCGCGTCAGCGGAAACGACTTCTGGGCGCTCAAGGGCGTCGACATGGACGTGCCCGCCGGCGCGCTGACCATCCTGCGCGGCCGCTCCGGCTCGGGCAAGACCACGCTGATGAACATTCTCGGCGCGCTGGACGCGCCCACCGAGGGCAGCGTGCTGTTCGACGGGCAGGACATCGTCGCGCTGGACGACCATGCCCGGACGAAGCTGCGCCGGGAGCGCATCGGCTTCGTGTTCCAGTCCGTGGCGCTGATTCCCATGATGACCGCACTGGAAAACGTGGAATACGCGCTGCGGCTGGCGCGCTACAAGGGCGACCGCCGGGAGCGCGCGCTGGAATGCCTGCGTCTGGTGGGCCTCTCCGCGCGGCAGAAGCACATGCCTCAGGAGCTGTCCGGCGGCGAGCAGCAGCGCGTGGCCATCGCCCGCGCCATCGCCCATCGCCCGCGGGTGATCTTCGCAGACGAGCCTACCGGCGAGCTGGACACCGTGACCGGCCTTCAGGTGGTGAAAATCTTCAAGGATCTGACCGCGCAGGAGGGCGTGACCATCGTCATGACCACCCACGACGTGGGACTGATGGAGATCGGCGACGCGGTCTACGAGCTGGAGGGCGGGGAGGTGGTTTCGCATGGCGAATGAACAGGCAACCCCGATGATCGAGTGCGAAAACCTCGTGAAGATCTACAAGACCCCCGACGTGGAGGTGCTGGCGCTTCAGGGGCTGGAGGTGCGCATCGAGCGCGGCGAGCTGATGGCCATCATCGGCAACAGCGGCTCGGGCAAATCCACCTTTCTGAACATGATCGGCGGGCTGGATCGCCCCTCCGCGGGCCGGCTCGTCGTGGACGGCAAGGATCTGTTCAAGATGAGCGAGCGCGAGCTGGTGCAGTACAAGCGCAGCACCGTGGGCTTCGTCTGGCAGAACAACGCCCGAAACCTGCTGCCCTATCTGACCGCGTGGCAGAATGTGCAGACGCCCATGCTCTTTGAAAAGGGCGCAAAGAAAAAGCAGCGCGCGCTGGAGCTATTGGAGATGGTGGGCCTGAGCCACAAGCGCAACAGCCGCCTCAATCAGCTCTCCGGCGGCGAGCAGCAGCGCATCGCCATCGCCATCGCGCTGGCCAACAGCCCGAAGCTGCTGCTGGCCGACGAGCCCACCGGCTCGGTGGACGTAAAGACCGGCGCGTACATTCTGGACATGTTCCGGGACATCAACCGCAGCACCGGTCTGACCATCGTCATCGTCACCCACGACAGGCTGCTGGCCAAGAAGGTCAATCGCGTCGTCACCATCCGCGACGGCAAGATCAGCAGCGAGCGCATCCTGAAGCAGAGCTATCTCGACCGCCTGCACGACATCACGTCCTTCACCGACGTCAAGCAGGTGCAGGACGAATACGCCATTCTCGACCGCGCGGGCCGCGTCCAGCTGCCCCGCGAGCTGCTGGATCAGCTGGAGCTCACCGGCAACAAGGTCAGGCTGGAGCTCGTGGACGGTCGAATCGTCATCGAAAAGCCGGAAGCCGCCAAAGACGCGGAATGAACCAAGGAGGAATCCTCACCATGAAAAAAATCATTGCCCTTTTCGCCGCACTGGTGCTGCTGGCCGCCTCCTGCGCGCTGGCCGAGACGAGCCTGCCCGCCGCGATGCCCGAGATCGACCCGGAGGATTTCGAAAAATACGCCTCCTTCGCCATGGATGAATCCACCGGCGCGTGGTCGGTTCGCTCCATTGAGGCCGACGCGGCGCTGGAGCGCTTCGCCGCCAACGCGTCGAGCTACACCAATCTGGCCTACTTCACTCTGGAGCTGAACGGCAATGCCCGCACGGGGCTGGTCGTTCCGACGCTCGCGGTCTATTCCAACCGCGCGAGCTTTGACGCGATCTCCATCCGCATCGGTGACACGCGCCATGACTTCACCGGCGTTTCGACCGAAGCGGCGGCAGGCGGCGTCGCCTGCCGGAAGCTGGCCGTGCCGATGGACGCGGAAGACCTTAAAACGCTGCGCACCCTGAGCGACGCGGACAGCGCCGTGGTTCGTCTGCACGGCGACAGCGTGTACACGCTGAAGCTCACCCGCAAAGAGCGCTATTCCAACGCGAAGGAGCAGATTGAGACCTCTTCCCTGACGGGCATGCGCACCATGCTCGACGCGGTGGACTGGTCGAAATATGACCTCTGGGATCTGAATGAAGCCGTCTGGATTGCTCAGACCGGTGTGCGTCCCCAGCGTCAGACGGTTCAATTGGGCAGCGCCGAGGGCGACGTTCGGCTCAGCGCCGATCTGGAGATGCTCTCCCGCGGCGAGAGCGGATCGAGCGTGACCGCGCTGCAGAAGCTGCTGGTCTCGGCGGGCTTCCTTCAGACTGTCGGAGACAGCTCCTTCGGCCGCTCCGTGCAGCAGGCCGTGTGCCGCGCGCAGCAGTTCTATGGTCTGCCCGTCACGGGCAGCGCCGACCGCACGCTGATCGACTGCCTGACTGGCGCGGCGGTTCCCGCGGAAGCGGAGGATGCGGAATGGTCGGGCGAAGTTCTCGGCAAAACCGCCGAGCTTTCGCTGGATCGCTGGTGGTGCGCGCCGTCGGTGCAGACCGCGAAGGGCGGTTCCGAGCGCAGCGCGATGAATTCCGACAACCTGCTTTGGATCGCCGACGGCAGAATCCGCTGTCTCTCCGCCGAGGAGCTGGATCTCTATCGCAATATCTCCGGCAAACTGATCTGCGACGGCAAGTACGAATACGCCGCGGCCATCGTCTGCGAAAGCGACGGCGGCGCCCAGTTCGCCTCGTCGCTGCTCCCGCTGGAGGAGGCGCGGCTGGTGGTCTACGCAGAGGTTCCCGCCGCAGCCCGCCGCGCGCCCCACGAATGGACGCTCCGCCTGCAGATCGGCGAGAGCGAGCTGACCTTCGCCGTGGACGCGGAGTGAGAAAAGCATCCCCTTTGACAACGAAAAACCCGTGCTGCACGCAGCGCGGGTTTTCCTTAAGGTAACACCGCACAAATGAGGCGGTTGGCCAGCGAATGGATTTTTCGTCAGATGCAAATGCAAATTCCGAAGGTTTACTGGAGGTAAATCGAGGAATCTGCATGCCGCAGAGGACGGAAAAGACAGAGCCTGACGCACCGCCGAATTGGGCGGTGTTGCCTTATGCCTTTTGAAGTTCCATCTCCTGAAGCGCGCGGCGGAGAACCTCGTCGGCCCGGTTCTCGACCTTCAGCCAGTCCCTCGCGCAATCCGGCGGAAGAATCACCGGCATGCGGTCGTGGATGAAGGCAATTTCGGGCGCTGCGCTCCGGGTCAGTATGGCGAAGCTGGGGACAACGGTTCCGTCGTGGTTTTCGAGGTGATATATGCCCGCCAGATACAGCATCTCCGCTCCGGCAGGGTGAATGGCGTACTTGGTCTTCTGACCTTCGCGCCGCTCCCATTCGAAGTAGCTGCTGGCGGGAATCAGGCAGCGGCGCTGCCGCATGCCGTCCCGGAACAGCGGCTTCTCCGCCGCCGTCTCGGCGCGGGCGTTGATGACCGGCCGTCCGCCCGGAAACGAGTAGCCCCAGCGCATGGCGAAGGGCTGCACGTCCTGTCGGCGGCTGTTGGCCAGCACGGGAACCACGTCGGAGGGGAAGATTTCGCCGGAGGTCTTCAGGTTCTTTGGCGTATTCTTCCGGTTGAGCTCCTCGAGAATGCGCTCCAATTCCTCAGGCAGATCGTCCCCGTCGATAAAATAGCGTCCGCACATCGCCCCGTTCTCCTTTTGTTTCAGCCCTTCAGAATCCGCTCGCGCAGCTTCTCCGCGTCGCCGTCGAAGACATAGCCCGCGATGCCGACGCACTCGGCAGCCTCGGTGTTCTCCGCACGGTCGTCCACGAACAGGGTTTCCGCCGCGTTCAGTCCAAAGCGCTCCAGCGCGAGGCAGTAGATGCGCTCCTCGGGCTTGGCCATCTTCTCCGGCGCGGAGATCAGCCTGCCGTCGAACAGCCGCAGGATGGGATAGTCGTCCAGATGCCCGGCAAACCACGTCGAGGCATTGGACAGCAGATACACGCCATAGCCGCGCGCCTTCAGCTCGCCGACGAGCGCCCAGATTCCGGGAATGGGCCGCATGGAGCGGTGCCACTCGCGAAAGAAGCGCTGCGCGATCTGCTTATCCTCGCCATCCAGCAGCTTCAGCGTCTCGGCGACGTATTCCTCGTAGTCCGCCGTTCCCTCGTCCAGCGCCTGCCAGCTGCGAAACAGCACGGGCTTGAGACGCGCATGCGCCTCGCCGGTGCAGAAATCGTCCAGAATGGCGTCCTGACTGAATGTGCAGACGACGCCGCCAAAGTCAAAGATAACGTCCTTCAGCATGATATTCCTCCAAAAGAGTTTGTCTGACGCAGCGGCCGCAGAACGGGCCGCCGTCAGAACTCGAATGATCCGCGTCAGCGGCTTCCTCCACCGCCGCCGCCGGAGAATCCGCCGCCGCCCGACGAGAAGGCGCTTCCGCCGCCGCCGGAGCTCTCCGAGGCCGGCGGCTCGGCATAGTGCCGTCCGCAGCCCGCGGCGAAGAGATAGTAGGACGAATCCATGTAGTACGGATCCTCGGCCCAGATCTCCTGCGGCACGCGGTCGAAGCAGGGCACCACGTCCTTGGCCAGCTCAAAGTACGCCGCGTAGACCAGCAGTTGCCGCCACTGGCTGTCGCTGACCGAGGGCGCGCCGCTTCTGCCGATCTCCTGAAGCGTTTTGCGATAGCCCAGCAGCTCCACGTAGCGGTCGTAGCCCTCCCGCGTCAGGCGCAGTTTGCCCTTCGCGTCCTCCTGTGCCCAGCCGTGGGCAATCAGCGCGCGCTGGCCGAAATCCTCCATGGACTCCTTCCATCTGTCCATGGCATAGCTGTGATCCTCCAGCCAGTCCTGCCACGCGTCCAGCGGCAGGCTGCCCCGGAAGGAGACCTCGTGGAACATCTCGTACAGATCCGCCTCGGGCGGCGTTCCCTCGGGCGGACAGCGCAGCGTCAGCACCGCGTCGTCCTCGTCCTTCGGATTGCGCTCCAGCGTGGCGTTCTGGTTCAGACCCCAGCGAATCAGATAAGCGCTGACGGGCGAATTGGGCACCTCGCGCCCGAGCCGCAGCAGCGCGTGGTTCTCTTCGATGGAATCGCAGGGCGGCTGTTCGCGGTTCTCAATGTCGCGCTGACGCACGCGGCGCAGGTTGGTTCCGTCGGCCAGAACGATGTGCGTGCGCTTGCGATAGACGATGACGCCGACGATCAGCGCCAGCACGGCAACGATTCCCAGCACGGTCATCGCCTCGATCATCTCGTATTTGTCGGCGTTCAGCGCGCGATCCTGCACGTCGGCAAAGGTTCCCGCCGTCAGCGGCGCGCTGAACCAGCCGGGCTGGAAGCGCACCAGCAGGTTTATGTAATCAGAATCGCCCATGGAGCCCGTCGTCCATGCGTCGATCTCGCCGTCCCTGAAGTGAACCTCGCCGTCGTAGCCAAAGGCCCATGCCTCGCAGTTCTCTTCGGTCATCGCCGTGCCGTCGGCCATCCAGACCGCCACCTGAGCGTATTCCGGCGCAGAGGACATGCCGTCGGAGACGAAGCGGTAGTAAAAGCCGTCCGCGTCCTCGTAGTGTTTGACCAGATTTTCCAGATGGTAGGAAATCGTGTAGGTTCGATCACCCATCTCGCTGATGCCCCAGCAGAGCTCGTAGCTTCCGTCGTTGGTCGGACGGATGCCGCAGCGGTTCGCCTTTTCGTCGAAGCTCGCGTCCACGTCCCAGCCATTCAGCGTCTCGTATTCCACGCCGCGGTCGTCCGTGACCCGCAGGTCGGACACCGCGCTCTCACCCACGTTGTTGAGCGCCTTGTAGTATTCCGTGCCGTCGTAGACGCTTCGAATCTTCCATTCCTCTTCGATGTCCGCAGAGCCGTCGCCGTTGAGCGACACCCACACGCGCAGGCTGGAAATGCCGTTCTCCGCCGCCAGCGCCGGAACGGCCGCCAGTAGCATCAGCAGCGCGGCCAGCAGCGCCCCCATTCGCTTTTTCATTTGCTCTCCCCTTCTCATTCATCCAGCAGTTCCGAATAGTTCAGAATATACCGGTCGGCGATGGCTCGAATTTCGTCGCGCTGGAGCCGCGCCGTGCTGTCCTCGATGGCCACCACGCGGCAGCCCGCCGTCTTTGCCGATTTCATGGCGTAGAGCGCGTCCTCGAACACCACGCACCTTTCCGGCTTCGTACCCAGACGGCGCGCCACCTCTTCGAAATACTCCGGCTGAGATTTGTCCATTCCAAACTCGTAGCAGTCGGTCACGAATTCAAAGTACTTCAGAATGCCCAGCCGCGACAGGCCGTTGCGGGCGTACTGCCGCGGCGCGCCGGTGGCGACGCACATGGGCTTGCCCATGCCGCGCAGCTTTTCCAGCAGCTCGGGCACGTTCTCCCGGCGCTTCGCGTCATGGAGATAGTGCCGGTTCATGAATTCCTCCAGCTCGCCCACCATGGTCTGCCAGCTTCCCATGTCAAAGCCCTCGCGCTCGGCGATTTCCTTCACCAATGCGCGGGAGGAAGTCCATTCCATCCGCGCCAGATCCTCCGGGCGCACCGGCAGCTGATGGGCCAGCAGATATTCCAGCGACGTGTAGCGCCAGTAGCGCATGGTGTCCAGCAGAGTTCCGTCCATGTCGAAGATGGCCGCGTCAAAATCAAAGTTCAGCATGCTCGTTCTCCATCTGCTTTTTCAGATTTTCACGAGCCGCGGCGAGAATTTCCTCCCGACCGCCGCCCTGGGCAAAGTCGGGCTTGCCGCCGCCCTTTCCATCGAAGGCCTTTGCCGCCGTGCGCAGCAGCGCGCCCATGTCGAGGGTCAGATCTCGGCTGCGGCCGAACACGAAGGCGCAGGACGCGCCGTTTCGAACGCCCAGCAGCGCCACGACCCGTTCCTTCTCCACCAGCTTGGAGGCAAGCTCGCGCATCGTCTCCGCGTCCGCGTCCACAAAGCCGCTCGCCAGCCGGACGCCGCCCGGCAGCGCTTCTGCGCCTTCGAGCATCTGCTCCGCCTGCCCCAGCAGCTTTTCCCGGCGCAGCGCGTTTTTCTCCGCTTCGACCTCGCGCAGCCGCTGCTGAAGCGCCTCGACGTTGGCCGGAAGCTGATCGATTCCCGCGGAGAAGCGCTCTGCCGCGGCATGAGCCGCCTCGAAGCAGCGGAAATAGTCGTTCAGCGCGCGCATGCCCGCCACGAAGCCCACGCGCATTTTGCCCCGGGCCGGCGCGACGGACACGATCTTCACCAGGCCGATCTGCCCCGCCGTGGACGGATGGGTGCCGCCGCAGGCCACCATCTCGTCGTCGCCGATGGCCACCACGCGCACGTGCTCGCTCACCGTGGGCTTCTTGCGCAGCGGCAGAATTTTGAGCTCCTCGGCGGACGGAAACCAGCATCGGATGGGCACGTCGCGCTGAATGCGCTCGTTCACATCCCGCTCCACCGCGCGAATCTCCTCGTCCGTCAGATGGGTGCGTCCGTCGGGCATCTGCACGTCGATGGTGGAGACCTCGTCGCTCTCGTGCAGGCCGATGGTCACGCCGCCGAAGCGGCTCCAGAGCCGGCCGGCGATCATGTGATCCGCCGCGTGCTGCTGCATGTGGTCGAAGCGGCGCGGCCAGTCGATGGTTCCGTGGACGCGCTCGCCCTCGTTCAGCGGCCTGTCCACTGTGTGCCAGACGTCGCCGTCCAACACCTGCACGTCCGTCACCCGCGCACCGTTCAGCGTTCCCGTGTCGTAGGGCTGTCCGCCGGAGGTGGGATAAAACGCGCTTCGGTCAAGCCGCACGAGCCAGCCGCTCTCGCCCTCGCGGCAACACTCCACCGCCGCGTCGAATTCCGTCAGATAAGCGTCGTCGTAATACAGGCGCTCCGTCATCATACATCACACTCCGTGTCTGTTTCGTCACTTCATGATAGCGGACTTTTTTGGCGATTGCAAGCGCATATGGGTTGTTTTTCCAATTTTGGCGCGCCGACGTTTAAATTTTCCCGACCGGGGTTGACTTTTCCCCGCCGGAGAAGTATAATTTTTGCATATCCACCGTGCATTGACGGGAAGAGTACTCCCTCCCAAGCGCCGAAGAGAAGGACGCCGTTGGCTGCAAGCGTCCGCGCAAGGGCCGGACGAAGGACATCCCCGAGCATCCCCAGTCGGGCGCGCGGCCTGCGTTATCGGGCCATGGAGATGGGTCTTTGGCCCGAAGCAGGGTGGCACCGCGAACGCTTTCGCCCCTGCGATCGGGACGAAGGCTGTTTTTTTGTTTCCGCCATTCTATAACGAAGGGAGTTTTTCCGACATGCTGACCCAAGCACCCAAGGGCACTCTGGACATGCTGCCGAAGGACGCGTATCGCTGGCAGGCCATCGAGGACAACATGCGCCGCATCTGCGCGCTGGCGGGCTATCGCGAGATCCGCACGCCCATCTTCGAGCACACCGAGCTGTTCCAGCGCGGCGTGGGCGACACCACCGACGTGGTGCAGAAGGAAATGTACACGTTCAACGACAAGGGCAACCGCTCCATCACCCTCAAGCCCGAGGGAACCGCCGGCGCGGTGCGTGCGCTCATCGAGGCGCATCTCTACGCCGACGCGCTGCCCGTGAAGCTCTATTATGCAGCCTGCCCCTGCTTCCGCTATGAAAAGCCCCAGTCCGGCCGCCTGCGCCAGTTCCATCAGAACGGCGTGGAGGTCTTTGGCGCGAAGGACGCGAGCGTCGACGCGGAGATCATCGATCTGGCCATGAAGATGCTCAAGGCCAACGGCATCGGCGACCTGAAGCTGCGCGTCAACTCCATCGGCTGCCCCACCTGCCGCAAGGCCTATCATGAAAAGCTGAAGGCCTATCTCGCGCCCAAGCTGGACGGCCTGTGCAAGACCTGTCAGGAGCGCTTCGAGCGCAACCCGCTGCGCATTCTGGACTGCAAGGAGGATTCCGCCAAACTGACCGACGCGCCGGCGATGCTGGACAACCTCTGCCCCGAGTGCGCCGAGCACTTCGAAAAGCTCAAGACCTATCTGACGGCCATGGGGCTGACCTATGAGGTCGATCCGCGCATCGTCCGCGGCCTGGACTACTACACCAAGACCGTCTTTGAGATCATCACCGACACGCCCAACGGCGAGCTGACCGTCTGCGGCGGCGGGCGCTACGACGGACTGGTGGAGGAGCTGGGCGGCCCCGCCACGCCGGGCATCGGCTTCGGCATGGGCATTGAGCGCATGCTGATGGTGCAGGAGCTGCGCGGCGTTTCCCCCAAGGCTCCCGACCTCTACGACGCGTTCGTAGTCACCATGGGCGACGGCGCGCGCATCGAGGGCATAAAGCTGGTGGAAGAGCTGCGCGCCGCCGGGCTCAAATCCGATCTCGACCACGCGGCCCGCAGCATGAAGGCTCAGTTCAAATACGCCAACAAGGTGGGTGTGAAGAAGGTCGTCGTCATCGCCGGCGACGAGCTGGAAAAGGGCGTGGTCAAGCTGCGCGACATGGAAAACAGCACCGAGGAAGAGGTCGCGCGCGGCGAAATCGTCGCCCGGCTCCTCGGCGAAAAGAAATAATATAAGGAGGAAATTCCAATGCTTTCCCATATGAGAGATCATTACTGCGGACTCCTGACCGAAGCCGACGCGGGCAAGGTCGTCCATCTGTCCGGCTGGGTGCAGCGCACCCGCGACCTGGGCGGCGTGGTGTTCGTCTGGCTGCGCGACCGCGAGGGTCTGGTGCAGCTGGTGTTCGACGCCACCGTCTGCTCCCCGGAGATCTTCAACCTCGGCCGCTCGCTGCGCAGCGAGTACGTCGTTACCGCGCTGGGCGAGGTTCGTCTGCGCGACGAGGCGGCGATCAACCGCGACCTCAAGACCGGCGCCATCGAGGTGTTCGTGCAGGACGCGGTGCTGCTGAACAAGTCCGAAACCCCGCCCATCTACATTGACGACAAGGCCGACGAGAACGAGCTGGTTCGCCTGAAGTATCGCTATCTCGACCTGCGCCGCCCGTCCATGCAGCAGAAGCTGCGCCTGCGCGGCAAGGTGGTCTCCTGCATCCGCAACGCGCTGGACGGCGAGGGCTTCACCGAGGTGGAAACCCCGATTCTGTCCAAGTCCACGCCCGAGGGCGCGCGCGACTTCCTCGTGCCCAGCCGTCAGCATCCCGGCACGTTCTACGCCCTGCCCCAGTCGCCCCAGATCTACAAGCAGCTGCTGATGCTGGCGGGCTTCGACAAGTACTATCAGATCGCCCGCTGCTTCCGCGACGAGGACAACCGCGCCGACCGTCAGCCGGAGTTCACCCAGTGCGACATCGAGATGTCCTTCATCGACGAGGAGATCATCTACGGCGTGGTGGAGCGCGTGTTCGCGCGCATCTTCCGCGAGGTCAAGGGCGTGGAGCTTCAGCTGCCCCTGCCGCGCATGACCTGGAACGAGGCCATGGAAAACTACGGCTCGGACAAGCCCGACACGCGCTTTGAGATGAAGCTGGTGAACCTGACCGACAAGCTGGGCCACACGGGCTTCCCGGTGTTCGACAGCGCGCTGGAGTCCGGCGGCCGCGTGGAGGCCATCAACGCCAGGGGACTGGCTCACATGACCCGCAAGGAGATCGACGGCTTCGGCGAGTTCGTCAAGACCTATCGCGCCAAGGGCCTGCCGCACATGGCGTTCGCCGCGGACGGCAATGTCAAGTCCTCCTTCAACAAGTTCATGACCCCCGAGCTGATCGAAACCGTGCGCGAGGCCATGCACGCCGAGCCCGGCGACATGATCTTCTTCGCCGCGGACAAGCGCTCGGTCGTCTGGCAGTCGCTGGGCGCGCTGCGCTGCGAAATCGCCCGTCGGCACGACATGATCGACCACAGCCTGTACAACCTGTTCTGGGTCACTCAGTTCCCGCTGTTCGAGTACAGCGAGGAGGAGCAGCGCTACGTCGCCGCCCACCATCCCTTCACCAGCTGGTATCCGGAGGACAACTGCTATCTGGACACCGACAAGGAGAAGGTGCGCTCCCGCGCCTACGACCTGGTCATGAACGGCATCGAGCTGGCCTCCGGCTCCATCCGCATCCATCGCGCGGACATGCAGGCCCAGATGTTCGAGATGATCGGCCTGTCCGACGAGGAAGCCCACCATCGCTTCGGCTTCCTGCTGGACGCGTTCAAGTACGGCGCGCCGCCGCACGGCGGTCTGGCCTTCGGCATCGACCGTCTGGTCATGCTGCTGACCGATTCGGACAGCCTGCGCGACATCATCGCCTTCCCCAAGGCCACCAGCGCCAACTGCCTGATGATGGAAACCCCCGCCGACGTGCGCCCGGATCAGCTGGAGACGCTGAAGATCAAGATCGATCTGCCCGAAGGCTGCGCGGAATAAGCGCTGTCCGACAGCTTTGAAAAATCAAAGGAGCGCCCGGGAGAAGGTTATTTCTCTCGGACGCTCCTCCTTTGACGAAAGGGCGAATGCTTTTGAAGCATTCGCCCTCGTTCGTCAGGATTGCAGCTCGGTCACCACGTCGTCCAGCACCACCACGACGTAGGGCATGCCTTTGCCCGCCTTGGTTTCGATGGAGATTTCCTCGGAGTTGAGCTTCGTCACCGCGCCGCTCTTCTGCACGATGCGGAAGTCGCAGGGATCCGTGACCATCAGCGCGCCCGCCACGCGGGATCCGTTGCTGCCGTTCTTGAGGAACGCAAAGCTGCGCACGCCCTTGCCGCCGCGCGCCTGACGGTCGAAGTCGATGAGCAGGCAGCGCTTCATATAGCCCAGCTCGCTGACGAGAATGACCTCGCCCTCGCTGTTGTGGGCAAAGGCGAAGGCAACGGAGTCCTCGGCGGACAGCGCCATGGCCTTCACGCCCGCGGCCGTACGGCCGATCTTGGAGATTTCCTCGATGGCGAAATGGATGGCCATGCCCGTGCGGGTCACGAGCAGCATGCTCTCGAAGCCCGAGGGATTCAGCGCCGTCAGCAGCCGGTCGCCGTTTTTGAGGTTGACCGCCGCAAACTTCGACTTGCGCACGTTGAACTCGCTCATGTCCGTGCGCTTGATGAGTCCGCCCTCAGTGGCCAGCACCAGCTCGCCCGACCAGTCGCCGGCGTTGAGCAGCGCTACCACGCGCTCGCCATGGTCAAGCCCCGCCAGCAGGCCGCCGGCGGTGATGCCGCGATCCCTGGGCTTGCCCTCGGGAATCTGCGCCGCGAGGACGGGATAGCAGTTGCCCAGATCGGTGAAGAACAGCAGCTTTTCGTCGGTCATGGCCGGAACCACCGCGAAGGGCAGCTCCGCCGCGTCGTCCGAGGCCGCCGCGCGGACGTAGGATTTGGGCGGCATGCGCTTGACGAAGCCGCCGCGGCTGAGCACCACCATCGTCTCGTCCGCCGCGGGCTTTTCCTCCTCCACGACGATTTCGTCGAAGGATTCCACGACCTCGGTGCGGCGCGCGTCGGCATAGGCCTCGCGAATTTCGGTCAGCTCTTTTTTGATGACGTTCATCAGCTTTTTCTCGCTGGCGAGGATGCTCTTGAGAGCGGCGATGCGCTTTTCCAGCTCCGCGTACTCCTTCTTCAGCGCCAGCACCTCCAGATTGGTCAGGCGCTGCAGGCGCATGTCCAGAATGGCCTGAGCCTGAATCTCGGTCAGCTCGAAGCGCTGCATCAGCTTTTCTCGGGCTTCCTTGGGGGTCTTGCTGCCGCGGATCAGCCGGACGACCTCGTCCAGATTGTCCACGGCGATAATGAGGCCTTCCAGAATGTGCGCCCGGGCCTCGGCCTGCGCCAGCTCGTACTTCGTGCGGCGCGTGACCACGTTCTTCTGATGCTCGATGTAGCAGCCGAGCATCTGCTTGAGGCCCATCTGTACCGGCTTGCCGCCCGCGATGGCCACCATGTTCACGCCGAAGGTGACCTGAAGGTCGGAATACTTGTACAGCGCGTTGAGAATCTTCTCGCAGTCGAAGTCCTTCTTGACCTCGATGACCGCGCGCATGCCCATGCGGTCGGACTCGTCGCGGATGTCGTTCACGCCGGCGAAGATGGTCTTTTTCTCCTCGCTCAGGTGGAGAATCTTCTCCAGCATCGCAGCCTTGTTCACCTGATAAGGCACCTCGTCCACGACGATGAGCTTTCGGCCGTTCTTCTCGTCCTCGATATGCACCTTGGCGCGCACCTGCAGCTTGCCGCGGCCGGTTTCATAGGCCTGAAACAGCTCGCTGCCGCCGGAGAGAATGCCGCCCGTGGGAAAATCCGGCGCGGGAATGCAGCGCATCAGCTCCTGAGTGGTGATGTCCGGGTTGTCGATCTGGGCAATGACGCCGTCGATGGTCTCGCCCAGATTGTGGGGCGGGATGTTGGTGGCCAGACCCACGGCGATGCCGCTGGCGCCGTTGACCAGCAGATTGGGAAAGCGCGCCGGCAGCACGTCCGGCTCCTTGAGGGTGTCGTCGAAGTTCAGATGGAATCCCACCGTGTCCTTTTCGATGTCGCGCAGCAGCAGCAGCGCCTGTTCGGTCATGCGCGCCTCGGTGTATCGCATGGCGGCGGGACTGTCGCCGTCGATGGAACCGAAGTTGCCGTGGCCGTCCACCAGCGGCACGCGCATCACGAAGGGCTGCGCCATGCGCGCCAGCGCGTCGTACACCGACGAGTCGCCGTGGGGATGGTATTTTCCCAGACAGTCGCCGACGATGCGCGCGCACTTGCGGTGAGGCTTGTCGGGCGTGACGCCCAGCTCGCTCATGGTGTAGAGAATGCGGCGCTGAACGGGCTTCAGGCCGTCCTCCACGCGGGGCAGCGCGCGCTCCAGAATGACGTGCTCGGAATAGGGCATCATGGAGTCGTGCATCACGTCCTCCATGGTCTTCTGGAGAATCTCCTCCGGCCGGACGGCGGGCTGATCTTCCTTTTTTCTTGCCATGTCGCTTCTCCTTTACCTTCCGGCTTCCTCTTCCGTCACCGGCTTGAAATCGTCCGTCTTGTTGAAGTTTGCAAAGGCGCTGATGTAGGCCTTGCGCGGTTCCACCTTGTCGCCCATCAGAATGGTCACGCGGCGCTCCGCCTCGGCCAGATCCTCAATGCCCACCTGAATCAGCCGGCGGCCGTCGGGGTTCATGGTGGTCTCCCAGAGCTGCTCCGGGTTCATCTCGCCGAGGCCCTTGTAGCGCTGCAGCGTGTAGCCGCGGCCTATCTCCTTAATCGCCGCGGGCAGCGCCGCGTCGTCGTAGCAGTAGAGCGTTTTGGAACCCTTGGCCACCTTGTAGAGCGGCGGCATGCCGATGTAGACGTGGCCGTCGGTAATCAGCTCGCGCATATATCGGAAGAAGAACGTCAGCAGGATGGCGCGGATGTGCGCGCCGTCCTGATCGGCGTCCGAGAGGATGATGACGCGGTTGTACCTGAGCTTGGACAGGTCGAAATCCTCGCCGATGCCCGTGCCCAGCGCGGTGATGAGCGAGCGGAATTCCTCGTTGGCCAGCACCTGATCCAGCCGCTTCTTCTCCACGTTCAGCGGCTTTCCGCGCAGCGGGAGAATCGCCTGAAAGTGGCGGTCGCGGCCCTGCTTGGCGCTGCCGCCTGCGGAATCGCCCTCGACGATGAACAGCTCGTTCTGCTCGGCCTTTTTGCCGGTGCAGCTGGACAGCTTGCCCACCAGCGGCGCGGCCTCCAGCGCGTTCTTCGTGCGGGCCATGTCCCGGGCCTTGCGCGCCGCCTCGCGCACGCGCGCCGCCTTGATGGCCTTCTCTACGATGCGCTGGGCGAAGTCCTGATGCTTCAGGTCGTCCAGATAGACGCTCAGCTTTTCGAGGCAGACCGCCTCGTAGACGGGCTTGACCTCGGTGTTGCCCAGACGGCCTTTGGTCTGACCCTCGAACTGGGGATTCTTCACGCCGGCGTAGACCACGGCGGTCAGGCCCTCGCGGAAATCGTCGCCGGAGAGGTTGTTGTCCTTCTCCTTCAGCGCGCCGATGCGGCGGGCATAGTCGTTGAACGCCTTGGTCAACGCGCTCTTGAAGCCGATCTCGTGGGTGCCGCCCTCGGGCGTGGGCACATTGTTGACGAAGGAATAGATGTTCTCCGTGTAGGAATCGGTATACTGAATGGCCACGCGCACCAGCAGGCCGTCGCGGCTCGCCTCGAACAGAATCGGCTCGGTGATGGTGGTCTTGTCGGTGTTCAGATACTGCACAAAATCGGCCATGCCGCCCTCGTAGCAGTAGACGAATTCCCGCTTGTCGGGATCCTTCGCCCGCTCGTCGGTGAACACGAAGCGCACGCCCTTGTTCAGATACGCCAGCTCGCGCACGCGGCGGCGCACCACATCGCTCTGGAAATGCACGTCCTCGAACACGCGGGGGTCGGGCTTGAAGGCCACCTGCGTGCCGCGCCTGCGGGTGTTGCCCAGCCTGGCCAGCGGCGCGACGGGATGGCCCGAGACGATCTTGCCCGTATTGGGATCCTCCCTGGATTCAAAGCGCTGCTGATAGTGGACGTAATTCTGATACACGTCCACCACCACCCACTCGGACAGCGCGTTCACCACCGACGCGCCCACGCCGTGCAGGCCGCCGGAATAGGCGTAGTTCTTATCGTTAAACTTGCCGCCCGCGTGCAGCTGAGTGTACACCACCTCCACGGCGGACACGCCCAGCTGGGGATGGATGTCCACGGGAATGCCGCGGCCGTTGTCCGTCACCACGCAGGAGCCGTCCTTCTTGAGCGTCACGGTGATTTCGCTGGCATAGCCGTTGGCCGCCTCGTCGATGGCGTTGTCCACGATTTCCCAGATCAGATGATGCAGGCCGCGGGTTCCGGTGGAGCCGATATACATGCCCGGGCGCATGCGAACCGCGTCCAGTCCCTCCAGCACCTGAATATCGGCGGCAGAATAGGTCTTGGCCATAATGCCCTCCATTTTACTGTAATACTTCTCTATTATACACGATCAACGTTAATTTTATTGGAACATCGTTCCAATCGCCGCAATTCTGCTATTATAGAAGAAATCCATTTGCACAGGAGGAATCCCTTTCATGAAACGCCGCGCCGTCCGACTGAACGATCCGCTTCCCGGCGATTCCATTCTCGAGGCGCTGCAATCCGCCGCCGAGGCCGAGAGCGCCGTGGAGAACATGCTCTTCGAACTGGACGCGCTGGAGAGCGTCGACCTTCCCGCGCTGGACTTTCGCGGCTGCCTGTTTCGCCGCGTCCAGTTTTCCGACCTGCGTGCCCGGCGAACCTTCTTCACCAACTGCCGCTTCGAGAACTGCGATTTCGCCGGACAGACCTTCCGCGACGGAACCGTTTCCCGGGCGGAGTTCGTCGGCTGCCGCGGCGTGGGCGCGACCTTTGAGAAGATGAAGCTCCGGGACGTGCTCTTCCGCGACTGCCGCCTGAGCGACGCGACGCTGGCGGAGTGCGACCTCGGGCGCGTGGAGCTGGCCGACTGCGACCTGTCCCGGTCGATGCTCTACGAATGCGCCCAGAAGGAACTCGTCCTCGAGAAGTGCAATCTCACCGAGGCGGAGTTCTCGGGCACGTCCATGGCCGGCGTGGATCTCTCCGGCTGCACCCTCGACGGCCTCATTGCCCATGGCGAACTGCTGCGCGGCGCGACGGTGAGCATGGATCAGGCCCCGCTGCTGATGGCGCTGTTCGGCATTTCGGTGAAAATTTGAGTTTTCGCGCGCGGATTTGCATAAATTCGCGCGTTGTGGTATAATTGTAAGTAAGTATGGATAGAAAGAACGACGAAGTGCCCGGAACCCGCGGCGACGACCGACGAGAGGTAAAGACGATGAGCAACGATTTCATTCTGGTGCTGGATTTCGGCGGCCCGCAGGCCCAGTCCATGGCGCGCAAGCTGCGCGGAATGAGCTTTTACAGCGAGGTGCAGTCCTGCGCGCTGGGCGCGGAAAGCGTCTCCCGCAAGGCTCCCAAGGGACTGATTCTGGCCGGCGGCCCGTCGGACAGACCCTTTGACGAGGCGATTCTGAAGCTTGGCATTCCCGTTCTGGCGCTGGGCGCAGCCGCGCGGCGCATGGCCAGGCAGCTGGGCGCGGAGTGCGAGGGCGTGCTGCTGACCGATCGCGCGGCGCAGATCTCCTTCCATCCCTGTCCGCTGTTCGACGGTCTTTCGGACAGCGACCGCTATTTCGAGCGCATCGACGCGCTGAAGCTGCCCGAGGGCTTGGAGCCCGTCGCCGTCACCGCCGACGGCCTGACGCCTGCCTTTGCCGACGCGGCGAAGGGGCTGTACGGCCTTCAGTTCTATCCCGAATCCAACGACCCCGACGGCGCGCGAATCCTCTCCAATTTTGCCGAGAACGTCTGCGGCTGCGCAGCCGTGTGGTCGCCCGAGCGCTTCATCGACGGCGAGATCGCCGCGCTGCGCGAGCGCATCGGCGACGGACGCGCCGTGATGGCCGTCTCCGGCGGCGTGGACTCCACCGTCTGCGCCATGCTGATGCACCGCGCCATCGGCGACCGGCTGAAGTGTGTGTTCATCGACACGGGCCTTCTGCGCAAGGGCGAGACCGAGACCGTCGCCCACGCCTTCCGCGAATCACTGGGACTGGAGCCCCTCGTCGTGGACGCGAGCGAGAGCGTTCTCGCCGCGCTGCGCGGCGTGACCGACCCGCGGGAAAAGCGCCGCGTCGTGCACGACCAGTTCGTCCGGGTGCTGACCGAGATCGCCATGGCCGAGCCGAAGGCCGGCTTCCTCGTGGAGGGCACGATCTATTCCGACCTGCTCAACGCCACTGAGGGCGAGGTTCCGGCATTTTCCGAGCTGACGCGAATTGAGCCCATCCGCATCCTGTTCAAGGACGAGGTGCGCTTCGTGGGCGAGGCGCTGGGCATTTCCAAGGAGCAGCTGAGCCGTCAGCCCTTCCCCAGTGCCGGTCTGGCCGTGCGCTGCATCGGCGAGGTCACGGAGGAAAAGCTGGCGCTGCTGCGCGAGGCCGACGCCATCTTCCGCGCTGAAATCGTCGAGGCGGGGCTGGATCGCAGGCTCACCCAGTATTTCGCCATTCTGACCGACACCCGCACCGTCGGCCGCCGCGACGGCCGCACGGATTACGAATATGCCTGCGCGCTGCGCGCGGTGCAGATTCCCCACGGTTCGGTGATGTCCATCGCCAAGCTGCCCTACGATCTGCTCGACCGCGTGGTGCAGCGCATCATCTCCCGGGTTCCCGGCATCAATCACGTGCTCTACGACGTGACCGGAAGCCCCTCCGCGCTGACGGAATGGGAATAAGCGCCAAACCATACAAAAGAGGAAACCGCCATGATGCTCAGACACGCAAGGCAGCCCGTGGACGGGCAGCCCGTTGAAAACACCTTCTTTGCCATCGACGAGCGCACCGGCGAACAGCTGGGCGCGTCCGTTATTTACGTGGACGAAAACCCCACGCTCTATCCCGCCCGCCCCGTTCAGGTGCGCATCCATCTGGAGAACCCGGACGTGCCCGACGCGCTGCTGGGCGCGACCATCGCCCGGGCCAAGGAAATCTGCGCCGAATCCGAGCAGCTCTGCCGAATCTACACCCGCTGCGAGCCCGACGACGACGCGCTGCTGGCGCGCCTTGCGCCCTTCGGCTTCAAGGACAACGACGGCCTGATCCGCATGCAGCTGCGCCTGCCCTCGGAGCGCTCCTTCAAGGCCCCCGCGGGCTGCGCCGTGGTCTACGACGCGCTGGACGACCCGCAGGAGCAGAAGTACTTCCTCGAGCGCTACAACCGCCTGTTCAACACCGAGCACGATCTGGCGTGGCTGAAGGAGTACATCGACCGGCGCGATTTCGTACGCATTCTCACCGTGGCCCCCACGGGCATGGCGGGCGAGGTGCTCGTCTGGCGCGAGGGCTACAGCGGCGTGATCGGCTTTATCCAGACGGCGAAGCGCTGGCGGCGGCTGGGCGTGGCCTCCTACATGCTCGCGCTGGCCTGCGACCGCTTCGAACAGCAGAATCTGTACTGCGCCGAGGCCAACATCCGCGCGCGCTTCCCCCACATGCTCAAGCTCATGGGGCGCGTGGGCTTTGAGCAGTCGGAGCTGCTGATGCGCTATCCCGGCATCGACATCAATCCGGGGCAATGACCGTGATTTCTTTGAAAAAGCGCCTGCACGGCCGCATTCTCGACGTGGGCGGAGGCGGCGAGGGCGTGATCGGCCGGCTGTATCCAAGGCAGGTCGTCGCCATCGATCACGATGAAGACGAGCTTATGGATGCTCCCGGCGATTTCGAGCGCCTCCTGATGGACGCGACAAAGCTGACCTTCCCCGACGCTTTCTTCGATGCGGCGACGTTCTTCTATTCGCTGATGTTCATGACCGCCGACGAGCAGCGCGCCGCGCTGGCCGAGGCCGCGCGGGTGCTCCGCCCCGGCGGGCGGCTCTGCGTCTGGGACTGCGCCTTTGACCGCGCTTACCCGGAACCGTTTTCAGTTAATCTGACCATCGACCTGGACGGTGAAATCCTGCACACAACCTACGGAATCTGCAAGCTCGACGGTCAGTCCATGGCGCAGATCGCCGAGATCTGCAGGGCGCTAAGCCTTCGCCCGCTGCGTGCAGAGGAAAGCAGCGCGCACTTTTATCTGGAATTTGAAAAGGACGAGACCGTTTCGAAGGGAACGCAAAAAGTCGGTTGATCTATTCTTTAAAGGGAGTTCCATCGCTTAAACCTCACGCCATGCGTGGGGTTTTTGTCGCGCAGAAAACGCGTCCGACCTGCGAAGTCGAACGCGTTTTTCTTCAGAATACGAACCGATCCAGCGCCATGATGAGGATCAGATGGACGGGATAGAAGCCGTAGAACACCCATTTATTGATCTTCAGCCCGGATTTGGTGTGCAGATAGATGGGAATCAGCGCCAGCACGGCGAACATCTGAATGCCGAACCGCACCTCAAACAGTGTGTATCCCGTGCCCTGCAGGCCCCACCAGACCATGTAGCTCAGCATCACCGGCAGCGAAATCCACCACTTCATGCAGAAGAGATAGAACAGCACCATCAGCCCGAGGCCGCGCACGCCGTAGTCCAGCTTGCCCTGAATGTACCAGCAGAAGAGGCTCAGCGCCAGCGTCAGAAGCAGCTGCCGCTCGCGTATGGTCCAGATCAGCAGCACGCCGAAGGCCAGCGAGAGCAGAATGCTCGGATGGTTCCAGCTCTGCACATAGAAGTTCACCGCCGCCTGAAACGGATGCTCGGCGAACGAAACGGCATACATCGCCTGATTCGTGTGCGCCAGCGCCACGGCGTAAAACGGCTGCGAAATCAGCGCCAGCAGCACGATCCGTTTGAAATATCGCAGCGGATTGCGCGTGTAGACGCAGCCCGCCGCAATGCAGTAGGCGTAAATCGGGAACGCAATTCGCCCGATCACACGCATGATGCGATACTGCGGAAACAGCATCTTGCCGCAATGGTCGATGAGCATCGTGACCATCGCGATGATCTTCAGCAGATTGGTATCCGTGTTCAGATCGACCTTCTGCGGCGCAAAGGGCCACGGAATACTCAGATCCTTCCTGCCAGCCATAGGTTTGTCCTCTCTTCGATGGGAATTTACGCCTTCAGCGCCTGCTCGGCCAGCAGCAGCGAACCCACCGCGCCCGCGTTATCGCCCAGACCCGGCGCGACGATGTAGTGCTCCATGTCGCTGAGAATCGCCTCGTGGGCAATGTAGCCGTTGAGCAGCTCCAGCGTACGCCTGCGAATGCGCGGGAACAGATGAATCTGGTGCATCACACCGCCGCCCAGCACGATCCGCTTGGGCGAGAGCGTCACGATGGTGTTGACGCACATCTGCGCCAGATACTCCGCCTCGATCTCCCATGCAACGTGATGCTCGTCCAGCTCCCTGGCCGAAACGCCCCAGCGCTTTTCGATGGCCGGGCCGCTGGCCATGCCCTCGAGACATCCGTCGTGGAAGGGACAGAAGCCATGCGGCGCGGGATCGCGGGGATCCGGGCGCAGCAGCATGTGCCCCATCTCCGGATGCACCAGACCGTGCACCAGCCGGCCGTCCAGCAGCGCGCCGCCGCCCACACCCGTGCCCACGGTGTAGTAGACGAGGCTGTCCAGTCCCTTGCCCGCGCCATAGGTCGCCTCGCCCAGCGCAGCCGCATTCACGTCGGTGTCTATGCCCACGGGAACGTTCAGCGCATCGGCAAAGGCCTTGCGCAGCGGATAATCCCGCCAGCCAGGCTTGGGCGTGGTTGTAATCGCGCCAAAGTCCGGAGCGTTGGGATCCAGGCTCAGCGGGCCGAAGCTGCCGATGCCCAGCGCTTCAATCTCCTGTTTTTTGAAGAAATCGATCAGATTGCCGATGGTTTCGGCGGGCGACAGCGTCGGAAAGCTCGCGCGCTCCGACAGATTACCCCGCTCGTCGCCGATGGCGCAAACCATTTTAGTTCCGCCGGCCTCCAGTGCTCCAAGGCGCATATTCATTCCTCTTTTCGATTACTTCGCGTAGTTTTCCTCGTGGATCCTGCGCAGCATCTCCGGAATCGGCGTGGCGAAGTGCTGCGGGCACGCCGCGACGCAGGCCTCGCATCCCACGCACGCGTCGGCCTTCGTCTCCATGGCGTTGTAGCTCTTGCGGAAGTCGGTGAAATCGCCGAACATGGACGCGGTGTCGTAGCTGCGGAAGATGTCTGGAATGTTGATTCCCTGCGGGCAGGGCATGCAGTATTGGCAGCCCGTGCAGCCCACGCGGATGCGCGCCTCGTAGGCCTTGCGCACGTTCTCCAGCGTGGTCTTTTCCGCGTCGCTCAGACAGCCCGCCTCGGCGGCGTCGAAGATGCGCAGGTTGTCGTCGGCCTGCTCGATGTTGGACATGCCAGAGAGAATTGTCATGAACTCTGGCTTGTCCAGCAGCCAGCGGAACGCCCATTCCGCCGCCGAGCGGCCGGGCGCGCCGGCTTCGTACATCTTCTGAATCTCCTCCGGGACGCTGCACACCAGCGCGCCGCCGCGCACCGGCTCCATGACCACCACGCCGATGCCCTTGGACGCGGCATAGCGCACGCCGTCCATGGTCGCCTGATGGAACTCGTCCAGCAGATTCATCTGCACCTGCGCGACCTTCCAGTCGTAGCTGTCCACGATTCTGCGGAACACGTCGGCCTCGTCATGGAAGGAAAAGCCGGGATAGCGAATCTTGCCCTTTTTCACCATCTCGTCCATAAAACCGAACAGATCCAGCTTAAGCATCTTCTCAAACTTGTCCTTGTTCAGCGCGTGAGCGAGATAAATGTCCACATATTCCACGCCCAGACGTGAAAGCTGCTCGTCCAGATAGCGTTCCATGTCGGCATGCTCGTTCACCAGCCAGACCGGCAGCTTGGTCGCCAGCGTCACGCGCTCGCGATAGCCGTCGCGCAGCGCCTCGCCCACAAGCCCCTCGCTGTGGCCGTCGTGGTAGGGATACGCCGTGTCGATGTAGGTCACACCGCCGTCGATCAGATGCCGAATCAGCTCAATAGCCGCCGGGCGGTCGATGGTTTTGCCGTCCTCCAGCACCGGCATGCGCATGCAGCCCATGCCCAGCGCGCTGACCTTCCGGCCCGCGGCGGGAAACAGACGTTCTTTCATTACAGAATTCCCCCCTCACATGTCGTCAAAAATGGTATCCTTGTCCGGCGAATTCTTCGGCGCGAGCGGCAGAGAGATCAGGAACTCGGTTCCTTCGCCCAGCTTGGAATGTACTTCGATTTCGCCGTTCATCGAACGAACGATGTGCTTGACGATGGCCAGGCCGAGACCCGTACCGCCCATCTGGCGGGAACGGCCCTTGTCCACGCGATAGAAGCGCTCGAACATGCGCGGCAGATGCTCCTCGGCGATGCCGATGCCCGTGTCGGAGATGGTCACGTTGGCCTCCTTCGCGTCGGAGAAAACCTGCACCGTCACCGATCCGCCGGGCTTGTTGTACTTGATGGCGTTCTCCACCAGATTGATCAGCATCTGCTCCACGCGATCCGGATTGCCCATGATATACACGGGTTTTTCGTTCATGTGGACGTGGATGGAGACTTCCTTTTCGCCGGCGTGAATGGTCAGCATGTCGCACACGTCGTAGGCCACCTTGTCCAGGCGGATGCGCTCGATGGCGACCTCGTCGTTGCCAGATTCCAGCTTGCTGATGGATAGAATGTCGTTAATCAGCCGCGTCAGACGCTCGGTTTCCAGCATGATGATGCGCAGGAACTTGTGCGCCATGGGCGGATTGTCGATGGCTCCGGCCTCCAGCGTCTCCACGAAGCCGCGGATGGACGTCAGCGGCGTCTTGAGCTCGTGGGACACGTTGGCAGCGAAGTCGGTGCGCACCTGCTCCAGTCGGCGCAGCTCGGTGATGTCCTCCACCATGGCCAGCGCGCCCACGACCTTGCCGTCGTTGCGCATGGGCGAAACGTACAGGCGCAGCGGCCGATGCCCGCGGCCCACGGCGGTGCGCGCGGCCACGTCGTTGGTGTACACGCCCGGCTGGTTCATGGCCTCGTTGAACACCTCGTCCAGACGGACGTCGCGGCTCGCCTCGCTGACAGGCATCCCCTCGGAATTGCCCACCACGCCCAGCAGCTTCTTCGCCACCGGCGTGATGAGAATGATTCGAAGGTCCTGATCCACGGCGATGATGCCGTTCTGCATCTGGGACATGACCACGCTCATGGCGTGGTTCTGGCTGCGCTGCTGGAAAATGCGGCTCTGGATGCGCGAGATGACGGCGTTGTACTTGGCCACCTCGCCCGTCTTGCCGGGAATTTCCTCGATGCGCGCGTCAAAATTGCCGTCCGAAAACTCATCGAGCGTTCGTATGGCGCTGTCGATCAGACGTTCCTTGGAGTTCATGGCCAGCCAGATCGCGATGAACGCGGCCAGCGAGGCCGTCAGAAGCACAAGACAGATGATGTTGCGTGCGGACAGAATCGCCACAGGCTTGCTCTCGGCGGCGTAATACAGCAAAAATGCGCCATCTTCATATTGATAGATGGCGCAAATCGACGGCGTACCTTTCGAGTCCTCATGCGTATAGGTGCGAACCGTGCGCTTCAGGGAGAGGGTCGGCATCTTTTCGAACAGCGCGTCCGCGCCCTCGGAGGATGCATAGACCGACTGACCGTCCGGCAGACGATATTCGCAGAAAACCCCATTTGGCATCTGGAACGAAGCGAGCGCGTCGGCGCGCTCCTCCGCCTCCATCGAGGAAGTCGAATCGCCGGCGATCTGGCAGATTCCCTGGAGCTCCGCCAGAACGCTTTGATTCTTCGCCTCCGCAATATCCAGACTGTTATTGACGGACAAAAGTACGAGAGCAATCAGGGCAATCAGGGCCGCAGGAACTGCGAGCCTTGATTTCATAGGCGATTCTCCTGACGGTCGTTGAATTTATAGCCGACGCCGCGGATGGTCTCGATGTAGTGCGCGTCGTCGCCCAGCTTCTGGCGGATGTGGCGGATGTGCACGTCGACGGTGCGCGTCTCGCCGTAGAACTCATAGCCCCAGATGCGATCCAGCAGGAAGTCGCGGGTGAGCACCTTGCCGCGGCTGAGCACCAGCAGCTTGAGCAGCTCGAACTCCTTCAGCGTCAGCGACAGCTTTTCGCCGTTGCGGAAGGCCTCGTAATTGCCCACGTCGATCGTCAGGCCGCCGACGTGAAGGATGCCCTCCTCCTCGTTCTGCGGGGCCGCGCGGCGCAGCAGCGCCTTGACGCGCGCAATGAGCTCGCGCACGGAAAACGGCTTGGTGATGTAGTCGTCCGCGCCCAGCTCCAGGCCGAGAATCTTGTCCACTTCGTCGCCCTTGGCCGTCAGCATGATGATCGGAATGTCCGCAGTCGTCGGAGCGCTCTTCAGACGGCGGCAGACCTCCATGCCATCGATGCCCGGAAGCATAATGTCAAGCAGAACCATCGCGGGACGCTCATGCGCACAAACCACCAGCGCATCTTCACCCGTGGCAGCGGTCACAACTCGATAGCCGGAAGCCTCGAGATTGAACGATAACAGTTCAAGGATGTGCGCCTCGTCATCGACGGCCAGAATCAGTTCATTTGCCATGTGCGTTTCCTCTTTCTTTCAAAGTATATTTGGTATTATCTGCCGGACGCGTTGCCGTCAGTTTTCCCCGGTTCAAAGTCGGTCAGGAGCTTGTTCAGCTCGTCCCGGAAGGTCTGAATGTCGCGGAACTGGCGATATACGGACGCAAAGCGTACGTAAGCCACCTCGTCGAGCTCCTTCAGCCCGTCCATGACCATTTCGCCGATCTTCTGACTCGTAACCTCCGCCTCAGGCAGATTGGTCAGCCGGCGTTCGATGTCGCGCGCCAGCTCGTCGATCCGGCTGAGCGAAACGGGCCGCTTTTCGCAGGCCTTCACCATGCCGGCGCGGAGCTTGTTCACGTCGAAGGTCTCGCGCGTCTGATCCTTCTTTACCACGATGAGCGGAACCATATCAATGCGTTCATAGGTCGTAAACCGGCGTCCGCAGCCCTCGCACTCCCGGCGGCGGCGAATGCTGGAACCGTCCTCGCTCTGACGCGAATCGACCACTCTGCTCTGCAGACGGCCGCAATATGGGCATCTCATATCGTTCTCACCTCATACGTTAATATTATACACAGAAAATAACGCAAAGTCCAGTCTTTTTTTCAATTTCTTCGAGATTTCCGAGGATTTCTATGGTTTTAATGAAGCGGAGAGGCGTTCTCTTCCACTTCTACCAAAATTACGTCGTCTCCGATGCGGCGAACGCGCCGCCATGGGATGATTTCCCCGTCCCGGTCGGGCTTGAGCAGGCTGAAAACGCCCCCGGAGCGTCCCGGAACCACCAGCGCCTCGACGCATGCGTTCTCGTTGAGAATCAGATCGATCGGCCTGCCCAGCTTCCGCCCGTCGCAAATGTTGATGACGTCCTTCTGCTTCAGATCCGAAAAGCTCATGCCATCGCCCCCTCTTTTCATTCTATGCATGACGGATTTCGCGCGTGAAGCGTTTTTCTGCAAAGAAACTGTGAATATTCTGTCGAAGCCCATTCGCCTTCGACAACACCGTCGATTTGCAGTCGACGCTTCCTTTTGGAGCGATTCTGCATGGAAAACGGATCCTCACGCGCCGGAAAAGCGTCAATTGCAGAGTAAGATGCATTTACTTAACATTGTAAAAGCACCATGGAGTGTTTTCTTGTTTATTCCGCTTTTATATTGCGCAGTTATTGCCGCGTTATGTCGATTTTTTGATGTGTATCGCCGACAAATTAACCTTGAGAAAGCCGCCCGGACAAACTATGATGTTGTCCACAGAGGAGGTGCGGATATGACCGGAAGCCTGGAGGCCTGCGGGCTGTTCAACCTTCTGATGGACGCGGCGCTGCTGGCCGTGGTCGCCCGCGCCAACGGCTGTCTGTCCTTTCGCCGGGTGCTGCTGTGCGCGTGCATCGCGGCGGGCTATTCGCTGCTGACCATCGCCGTGCCGGCGCTGGCCCATCCACTGGTTCAGCTGCCGCTGCTCTTCCCCATTTCGCTGATTCTCTGCGGCAGCGGCGACGCGCATCGCTGGGGCTCCGTGGCCTTTCAGCTGCTCTGCGGCGCGGCGCTCATCGGCGGGCTCTGCGCGCTGTTTCCGCCGCGGACGCTTCTTGCGCTGTGCCTGACGCTGTCCTTGGCGCTGCTTGCACTGCACATCCTCTACGCCGTGCGGCGCAAGCGCATGTTCACCTGGGAGGTTCGCGTCTCCCTGTGCTTTCAGGGAAAATCCATCCGCTTTCCCGCGCTGATCGACACGGGGAATCGCCTGCGCGAGCCCATGAGCGGCCTGCCGGTGCTCATCGCCGAGGCCTCGCTGCTGGACGGACTGCTGGGCGGCGAGCTCGCTCCCGGGCTGACGCGGCAGGTGGCCTTCGGCGGGCTGGGCGGCTGCGGAACCGTGCGCTGCTTCCATCCCGACCACGTGTGGATCTGCCGGGGCGGACAGCTGATTCCCGCGCCGGAAATCTGGGTCGCGGTCTATCCCGGGCGCATTCCCGGCATGCAGCGCGCCCTCGCGCCGCCGTCCTTCGCCATCATTCCCGGAAAATATGAGTTTCAATAAATTTAATTCACACAAAGGGGTGCTCAACATGAAAGCCATTCGTCAATCCATCTTCGGTCTGGTCGTTCAGCTTCGCAGGGGTGCGGTGTGCTACATCGGCGGCAGCGACCTGCTTCCCCCGCCGCTCTCCCGGGAGGAGGAGCTGGCGCTGATGCGCCGCATGAACGGCGGCGACGCCACCGCCCGGGCCACGCTGATCGAACGCAACCTCCGCCTGGTCGTCTACATCGCCCGCAAGTTCGAGAACACGGGCATCAGCATTGAGGATCTGATCTCCATCGGAGCCATCGGACTGATCAAGGCCGTCAACTCCTTCGACCCGGACAAGAACATCAAGCTGGCCACCTACGCCTCCCGCTGCATCGAGAATGAGATTCTGATGGTGCTGCGCAAGACCAACCGCCTCAAGCTGGAGGTTTCCTTCGACGAGCCGCTGAACACCGACTGGGACGGCAACGAGCTGCTCCTGTCCGATATTCTCGGCACCGAAGCCGACCTCGTCTCCCGGGATCTGGACGCTTCCGTGGAAAAGCAGATGCTCCACACCGCCATCCACGCCCTCAGTCCGCGGGAGCGCCACATCGTCGACCTGCGCTACGGCTTAACCGACGAAAAGGAGCACACGCAGAAGGAGGTCGCCGACATGATGGGCATCTCCCAGAGCTACATATCCCGCCTGGAAAAGAAGATCATCGGCAAGCTCCGCGAGGAAATGGCCAAGATGGCCTGAACCATCCATGCAAAACGCCCGGACGCATTCTGCGTTCGGGCGTTTGTCCTTACAGCTCCTCGCGAACCCTGGGATTGGACAGGAAGAACAGGGCGATGGTTCCCGGGCCGACGTGCGCGCCGGTCACGGGCTCGTACATCTCGATCATGATCTCCTTCGGCGGATGGTTGGCGCGCAGGCGCTCGGCCAGCGCTTCGGCCTCCGGAAGACAGTCGCCGTGAGCGATGCAGACGGTCTGGTTCTCGGGATGCACCACCAGCCGGTCGTACAGCGCACCCAGCTCGGCGATGGAGCGCTTGCGGCCGCGGGGCTTGGCGAAGCATACGATCTTGCCCTCCGGATCGCCCTTGAGCAGCGGCTTGATCTGAAGCACCGTGCCCACCAGCGCGGCGATGTTGGACAGACGGCCGCCCATGCGCAGATAGCGCAGATCCTCCACCGTGAAGATCTGACACACCGAGTGGCGCAGCTCCATCAGCTCGTCCGCCGTCTCGTCCAGAGATTTTCCCTCCTCGCGAAGCTCGATGGCACGCAGCACCACGATGCCTTCGGCCAGCGACGCGCTCAGCGTGTCCACCAGGCGGATTTTGCGCTCCGGGAACTGCTCGAGAAGCCGACCCGCCGCCATCTCCGCCGCGGAATAGGCGCCGCTGATGCCCGAGGACATGCCCACAAAGAGGACATCCTCCCCGCCCGCCAGCACCGGCGTCATCGCGTCGATATAGCGCTGCGGCGGAACCTGCGAGGTCGTCACGCGCACGCCGTTTCGAATGGCGTCGTAATAGCCGGAGCCGTTGAAGGCGTGGGTATCCAGGCAGGTGTGTTCCTCGCCGTTTACATAATATGAAAAGGGCACGACCGATACGTTCTTCCGCTTCAGAAGCTCAGAATCCAGATTCGAGGACGTGTCCGTGAAAATCCTGAACATGATTTTGTCCACCTCGTTATTTAATTATCTATATTAGATTATCACACTGTGCGCTGCATGTCAAGACATTTCCCGTGCAAAAAGTCCTTGGCATTTCATTAAATATGTGATATACTGTTCCATGAAACGGAGGATGAACACTCAATGAACTATGACAAAAACCTAGTTGCCGGAAAGCTGCGCCGATGGGATCGCTATCTGGATCGGTTTCATCTGCCTGCGTGGAGCGAAATTCCCGATATTGGTCTGTACATGGAGCAGGTCGTCGTGCTGCTGAAGCAATATCTGGATTATCTGCCTCCGGAGCTGAAGGAGGAACAGCTGATTACTTCAGCCACCATCAACAACTACGTGCGCACAAAGATCATGCCCGAACCGAAAAAAAAGCGGTATTACCGCATCCACCTCGCCTATCTCATCATCATCTGCACGCTGAAGCAGAGCCTGAGCATCGCCATGATCCGCCGGCTGATTCCCTCCGGACTGTCCGAGGACGAGGTGCAGGCCATCTACGAATCCTACGTCGTGCGCCATCGCGTCTCCACCGAATTCTTCGCCCAGGAGGTGCGCAGCGCCGCGGCCGTCATCCTCGACCACGACGAGCGGCCGCCCATCGCCGTGCAGGAAACCGCCGAGCTGATCGAATCCGCGGCCATCGTCAGCGGCTTCGCCCGGCTGCTGGCCGAGAAGCTGCTGCTGCTGGAGGGCTGCACGCTGGAAAACGGCGGAAACCTCGAAATCGAAGAATAATATAGAAGGCGCTCTCGCGGAGGTGGGAGCGCCTTCTTCGTTTATCGAACGAAATTGATCTTTCCCTCGCCGATGGGATGAGCTTCCTTGGTGGCCGCCGGACGGCCCACTGCGATGGCGATGGAGAAGCAGTAGCCCTCCGGGAAGCCCAGCAGCTTCGCGTAATGCGCGCCGCGCTCCGAGCAGAACACGGCCATGGGCATGCCCAGAATCACCGAGCCGAGGCCCAGTCCCTGCGCCGCCAGCGCGATGTTCTCCACGGCGATGCCGCAGTCCACCTCGACGAAGCGATTGTCGCAGTTCTCCGGCCGGGAGATGAAGATCACCGTCGGCGCGCCGTGGAACAGGTGAAAGTCCGGGTTGTCACCCTGTCCGATGAGCCTTGCGTCCTCGGCGCTGAATTCGTCCAGCAGCGCGCGGTTCTGCACGACAGAAAAATGCCACTGCTGCGTGTTGCGCGCCGTGGGCGACTGCAGCGCCGCATCCAGCAGCGCCTGAAGCTGCTCGTCCGTGATCTGTTCCGGCTCGTAGGAGCGAATGCTCCGCCGGTCGCGAATGGCCTTCAAAACCTCGTTCATTCCTGAAACCTCCTCCATACGTCGTCCAGCATCGGCTGGCACTCCTCAATAAACGCCTCTGCATAGGCGCGGTCGAAGCACTGCACCGGATCGTGCTTCGGACACGCTCCGCGGTAGAGCTCCTCCACCAGCGCCCGCCACTGATCGAATTCCGCCTTCGTCAGAAGCGGATGATCCTCCGGCGCAACGCCATGAGCGGTCAGTTCGAGCAGTTCTCTCCCGCCGTCGGCATAGAGCTGAAAATCCGTGACGTAATTGTCGTTGTAGTAGACCGCCGTATTTATCTTGCCTGACGCATCCAGCAGCTGTGGAAAGCGCTGTCGGAACCGCGGCACCCACTGCGCGTCGGTCAGCACATGCAGACCATAGCCCACATCGAAGGGCGAAGAATGCTCCTCCCAGTAGGCAAGCACATTCTCCGGGTGCGGCTCACGCCAGTTGTACAGGTGAATCTCGTCCTTGCGCGACTTGTCATTGCCGTCGCGGATGTGAATTGCGTCCGGAGAAATCGCGCCGAGATAGAATTCCGGGTTTTCCGCAAATTCCGAATGCCGCGCCGCCCATGCCTGCGCGACGCGCAGATGTACCATCAGCAGCGCCATTATCTCGCCTTCCTTCACATCTCCTATTTTATCGGCGCAAACGCCCCTTGTCAAGAGCGCAAAACCGAAACTTCACACGCGGACGCTTGACAGTGGGCAGCATGCCTCCTATAATAGGTATGACAACTGGAGACAAGCCTTATCCAGAGTGGTTGAGGGACGGGCCCGATGAAACCCGGCAACCGGCCGAAATTCGGCAAGGTGCCAATTCCCGCGGCGGAAACGTCGAAAGATGAGGCGGGCAGATTCTTTCCGCTCGCCCGAAGGGCGAGTTTTTTGTTGATCTCATTTCAAAGGAGAACCCATCCATGCGACATTTTTTCACCTCAGAATCCGTGACCGAGGGCCATCCGGATAAAATCTGCGACCAGATTTCCGATTCCATCCTCGACGCGATTCTCGCGCAGGATCCCAACGCCCACGTCGCCTGCGAATGCGCAGCCACCACCGGCATGGTGCTGGTCATGGGCGAAATCACCACCTCCGCCTATGTGCCCATCGAGCAGATCGTGCGCAGCAAGGTCGTGGAAATCGGCTACGACCGCGCGAAGTACGGCTTCGACGGCCACTCCTGCGCTGTGCTGGTCAGCCTCGACGAGCAGTCCTCCGACATCGCTCAGGGCGTGAACCGCGTCGTGGACGAGGATCAGGGCGCGGGCGATCAGGGCATGATGTTCGGCTACGCCTGCGACGAAACCGAGGAGTACATGCCCCTGGCCATCTCGCTGGCCCACAAGCTGACCCGCCGCCTGTCCGAGGTGCGCAAGAACGGCACGCTCCCCTATCTCCGTCCCGACGGGAAGTCCCAGGTGACCATCGAGTACGACGATGATCGCGCCGTGCGCATCGACGCGGTGGTCGTTTCCTCCCAGCACGCCCCGGACGTGGCGCAGGATCAGATCTACGCCGACGTGCTCGAGCACGTCATTCGCCCGGTGCTGCCCTCCGCGCTGCTGGACGAGAACACCAAGTACTATGTCAATCCCACCGGCCGCTTCGTCATCGGCGGCCCCCAGGGCGACTCCGGTCTGACCGGCCGCAAGATCATCGTCGACACCTACGGCGGCTATGCGCACCACGGCGGCGGCGCGTTCTCCGGCAAGGATCCCAGCAAGGTCGACCGCAGCGCGGCCTACGCCATGCGCCATGTGGCCAAGAACCTCGTCGCCGCGGGCCTTGCGAAGAAGTGTGAGGTCGGCGTGGCCTACGCCATCGGCGTGGCGAAGCCCGTCTCCGTCTTCGTGGACAGCTGCGGCACCGGCGTGCTGCCCGACGATAAGCTCTCCGCGCTGGTGGAGAAGTGCTTCGATCTGCGCCCCGCAGCCATCATCCGCGACCTCGACCTGAAGCGCCCCATCTACGCTCAGGTGGCCAGCTACGGTCACTTCGGCCGCCACGACCTCGACCTGCCCTGGGAAAAGCTGGACAAGGTGGAGGCTCTGAAGAGCGCCGCAAAGGAAATGTAATTGGAACAGTCCATCCGCTCCGCACCGCGCGGGGCGGATTTTTCCATGCAGACAAAAAGCTCCGCCGAACCGAAATCGATTCAGCGGAGCCTTGATTTATCTCAAAATCAGAACTTCAGGGAATTGAGCTTGATGCCGGGGCCCATGGTGGAGGACAGCACCGCAGAGCGGATGTAGGTGCCCTTCGCAGCGGCGGGCTTGGCCTTGATGATGGCCTCCATCAGAGTGCGGAGGTTCTCACCGAGCTTGTCGGCTTCAAAGGAGGCCTTTCCGACCGGGCAGTGGATGATCGCGGTCTTGTCCACGCGATACTCGACCTTACCGGCTTTGATATCGTGAACGGCCTTGGTGACGTCCATGGAGACCGTGCCGGACTTCGGGTTCGGCATCAGGCCCTTGGGGCCGAGCACGCGGCCCAGACGGCCGACCAGACCCATCATGTCGGGGGTGGCGACGACAACGTCAAAGTCGAACCAGCCGCCCTGGATCTTCGCGATCATGTCCTCAGCGCCGACATACTCAGCGCCGGCGGCAGTCGCTTCCGCAGCCTTGTCGCCCTTCGCGATGACGAGGACGGTGACCTTCTTGCCGGTTCCGTTGGGCAGAACAACTGCGCCGCGAACCTGCTGGTCGGCATGGCGGGGATCAACGCCCAGACGAACGGAGATCTCGATGGTCTCGTCGAACTTGGCCTTCGCGGTCTGCTTGACGAGCGCAACGGCCTCTTCCGGGTCATAGAGCTTGGTGCGGTCGATCAGCTTAAAGCTGTCGGAATATTTCTTTCCCTTTTTCATGGTTCATCCTCCTTGTGGTTCAGCGGGTTTTGCCCCTCCCACGATTCTGTTCAATCAGTCGACGACGACAACGCCCATGGAACGGGCGGTACCGGCGATCATGCTCATGGCGGCCTCGACGGTCGCAGCGTTCAGGTCGGGCATCTTCAGCTCGGCAATTTCCTTGATCTGCGCCTTGGTGATGTTCGCAACCTTGTCCTTGTTGGGACGGCCGGAAGCGTGCTCAAGGCCGCAAGCCTTCTTAATCAGGACAGCCGCCGGGGGCGTCTTGGTGATGAACGTGAAGGAACGATCCTGGTAGACAGTGATGACAACCGGGATGATCAGACCGGCCTGCTTGGCAGTGCGATCGTTGAATTCCTTACAGAATCCGGGGATGTTCACGCCATGCTGACCGAGGGCAGGGCCGATCGGCGGCGCGGGCGTAGCTTTGGCGGCGGGAACCTGCAGCTTGATCAGCGCAGTAACTTTCTTTGCCATAAGGGTATCCTCCTCTACATGTATGTGGTGAAGCGGAACGCGCAGAGCGATCCTCCCACTCCCTGAAACCCAATGATAGGGTCATCAGCAATTCGTCCGATTACTCTTGAGCGCGAATGACCTCGTCGAGGTTGAGCTCGACATCGGTTTCGTGCTTGAGCATCGGAACCACGACCTTGATGCGGCCGTTCGCCTCGTCCAATTCCGTCACCCGACCGGTGAAGTTTTCGAACAAGCCGGACAGAATGCGCACCTCATCGCCCACGTGAATGTCGCCCTGAACCTTGGGCTCGGGGTTGAACACGCTGGCGAAATCGGTCTCGGACAGCGGCCAGGCCTTGTTGCCCGCGCCGACAAATCCGGTCACGCCGCGGGTATTGCGCACAAGATACCAGGTCTCGTTGGTCATTTCCATCTTGACCATGACGTAGCCCGGCAGGAGCTTGCGCTGCACCGTGCGGCGCTTGTTGTTTTTGATCTCAATAACGTCTTCCACCGGAATGCAAACCTCGACGATCTTATCCTGCATGCCGTTGTTCTCCACGGCCTTTTCAAGATTGACCTTCACCTTGTTTTCATATCCGGAGTAGGTATGCACGACATACCACTTGATTGCATCATTCTCAGCCATGATCCGCGTCCTCTTATCAGAGCTTGACGATCAGATCCACCAGCGCACCGGCCGCGAAATCGAACAGGCCGATGAGAATGGTCATGACGATCATGAAAGCAAAGACGACCAGAGAGTAATTGACCATTTCCTTCTTGGTGGGCCAGGTCACCTTCTTCAGCTCGTGCTTCATGTTCAGGAAGAAGCGGCCGATTCCCTTGAAGAAGGTCTTGAACCTGGCGCCAACGCGCTTGAAGAAGCCGGGCTTGGTGCTCTTGTTCTCTTCTACGTTAGCCATCTTTACACATCCTTCTCTTGCGTCGAAGCGGGCTTACTTGGTCTCCTTGTGGCTGGTGTGCTTCTTGCAGAAGCGGCAGTACTTGTTCATCTCGAGACGATCAGGATCGTTCTTCTTGTTCTTGATGGTGTTGTAATTGCGCTGCTTGCACTCAGAGCAGGCCAGACACACCTTGATTCGCTTATCCGATGCCATTGCTTGACACCTCCCGTATGTTTATTCGGCTCCCGCGGATTTCCGCGGCCGCCGATTTCAGGCACTTTTGCCATCAACAACAGCAGCCCACATCCGGGGCAGACTGATATATTATAGAATAGGTTCGGCGGAATTGCAAGCGTTCAGGCGGTTCTTCTGTAAATTTTACATTGAATCTTTCCAGATTCCGCCTCAATTCCGCGCTTTCGCTGTTCCCATCCGTTTCGGAAAAAGGGCCACATACCCGGTGGGTACATGGCCCGATTGCGACCAGTCTTACTTGATCTCGACGACGGCGCCCGCTTCTTCGAGCTTCTTCTTCATCTCTTCGGCGGCTTCCTTCGGCAGGGCCTCGCCCAGAGTGGAGGGAGCGTTGTCGACCAGGTCCTTGGCTTCCTTCAGGCCCAGGCCGGGCTTGAGCTCGCGGACGACCTTGATGACGTTCAGCTTCTTCGCGCCGGCTTCCTTCAGCACGACGTCGAACTCGGTCTTCTCTTCGACTTCCTCAGCAGCCGCCGCAGCGCCGCCGCCGACCACGACGGGAGCCGCCGCGGACACGCCGAACTTCTCTTCCATTTCCTTAACCAGGTCAGCCAGCTCGAGAATCGTCATGCTCTCGATCGCGGAGATGATTTCTGCATTGCTCATGAGATTTATCCTCCTATAATATTGAAGATGATGTCTTTGCGCGTCAGGCAGCCCTGCGCGCCCGGCCAGGCGTTATTCGCCGGCCTTCTGCTTGCGGATGGCCTCGACGCAGTACACGAACTTGGACACAGAGCTCATCATGCTGCCCATGATCTTTGCGATAAGAACCTCCTTGCTCGGCAGGCTTGCCAGAGCCTCGACGCCGTCTGCATTCAGATAAGCGCCGTCGCACACGCCGCACTTGATGGTGAGCTTCTTGCTCTTCTTGGCAAACTCGCTCAGGATCTTGGCGGGGGCGATCATGTCTTCGTAACCGAACGCGACGGCCGTGGGGCCTTCGAGAGACGCGTGCATCTCGTCGACGTTCATGCCTTCGATGGCGCGGCTGATCATGGTGTTCTTCAGAACCGCATACTCAACGCCCGCCTTGCGAAGCTGATTGCGAAGCTCGGTATCCTCCGCGACAGTCAGGCCGCGGTAGTCAACCAGAACGACGGTCTGCGCCTTCTCAAACTTCTCCTTGATGCCGGCGACGACAGTCTTCTTCATTTCGAGATTGTTGGACATATTCTAACACCTCACATTCCCGTCCAGAGTCGACGGCAATTAAAAAACCCTCGCGCAGACGCAAGGGCGGTGTCTCCGACCGTTGCGCCTCGGCGAGCGACCGGAACCGGTCTTATGCGCAAGCACTCGCTGTCTATGGCACAGAGCTTTTCAAAGCCAATAGCATTATATCAGTCTCCCCACTGCCTGTCAATATATTTTCACAAAAAAACAGTCTTTTAACCTGCGTCCGGCGCGCTGTTTTTCCAAGAATTAACCGTGAAATCCCAAACCGCCGCCTCGGAGGCATTGCAAAACCGCGGGATTTATGTTAAACTGCTATGGTGCAATATCGAGACGTATGCAACAGAGATTCAGGAGGATGAATTCAATGGCTACTTTTGAGAAACTCTCTTCCAATAAGGTTAAGCTCAGCTTTGTCGTCGCGCCCGAGAAGTTTGACGAAGCGCTTCAGACCGCCTATCACAAGATGGTCAAGAAGATCAGCATTCCCGGCTTCCGCAAGGGCCACGCCCCGATGAAGGTGATTGAAAATTATTACGGTGCTTCCGTTTTCTATGAGGAAGCTCTGGACGTGCTCTTCCCCGCCCTGTATCAGGAAGCCATCGCCGAGCACAGCGTGCAGCCTGTGGATCGCCCCGAACTGGACGTGGAGCAGATCGGCAAGGGCCAGGAGCTCAAGTTCTCCGTGGAAGTCTTTGTCCGCCCCGACGTGAAGCTGGGCGAGTACAAGCATCTGGGCATTGAAAAGGAAGTCGCCGAGGTCACCGACGACGACGTCAACGCCGAGATCGAGCGCGCCCGCGACCGCGCCTCCCGCTATGTGGAGATCACCGACCGTCCCGCCAAGCTGGACGACCAGGTGAATATCGACTACGCTGGCTTCGACGGCGACGAGCAGTTCGACGGCGGCACCGCGCAGGGCCACGATCTGGTTCTGGGCTCTGGCAGCTTCATCCCCGGCTTCGAGGATCAGCTGGTGGGCGCCGAGGCCGGCTCCGAGGTCGAAGTGCACGTCACCTTCCCCGAGCAGTATCACGCCGAGAATCTCGCCGGCAAGCCCGTCGTGTTCAAGGTGAAGGTCAATTCCATCCGCGAGAAGGAAGTTCCCGCGCTGGACGAGGACTTCGTGAAGGAGGTCTCCGAGACCGCCAACACCGTCGACGAGTACAAGGCCGAGATCCGCGAGAAGCTCGAAAAGCAGGCTGAGGCCAAGGCGGACGTGGCTTTCGAAAACGCCGTGATCGAAAAGGTTGCCGAGAACGCCGAAATCGACATTCCCCAGGGCATGATCGAGGAGCAGATCGACAGCATGCTGCGCGACATGGAAATGCGCATGATGTATCAGGGCATGCGTCTGGACGATTACTTCAAGTACACCGGCCAGACCCGCGAGCAGGTTCGCGAGATGTACAAGGCCCCCGCTGAGGAGCGCGTGCGCACCCAGCTGGTGATCGAAGCCGTCATGAAGGCCGAGGGCATCAAGGCCACCGACGAGGAGATCGACGCCGAGATTCAGAAATACGCCGACCAGAGCAAGAAGAGCCTGGACGAGCTGAAGGCCACGCTGGGCGACGGCGACAAGAACTACTTCGCCGAGGTCGCTTCCCTGCAGAAGACCGTGGACTTCCTGAAGGCGAACGCGAAGTAATTTCTCCTTCATTCAAACCCGCGTCAACCCCCGCAGCCGCGCGCTTTTCGCGGGTGCGGGGATTGTGATATGTGGGAATATTTTCTTCCCGCAGGCGCATACTTATTTCCAATGGACTTTTTCACAGGAGGTGTGCCCATGAATATGGTGCCCTATGTCATTGAACAAACCAATCGCGGCGAGCGTTCCTACGATATTTTTTCCCGCCTTCTGAAGGATCGCATCATCTTTCTGGGCGACGAAATCGACGACAACACCGCCAGCCTCGTCGTGGCTCAGATGCTCTTTCTGGAGATGGAGGATCCCGACGCGGACATCATGCTCTACATCAACAGCCCCGGCGGCTCCGTCACGTCCGGCATGGCCATCTACGACACCATGCGCTATCTGAAGTGCGAGGTCTCCACCGTCTGCGTGGGCATGGCCGCGTCCATGGGCGCGTTCCTGCTGGCCGCAGGCGCGAAGGGCAAGCGCAAGGCGCTGCCCCACGCCGAGATCATGATCCATCAGCCTCTGGGCGGCGCGCGCGGACAGGCCACCGACATCCAGATTCACGCCGAGCAGATTCTGAAAACCAAAAAGACCCTGAACGAGCTGCTCGCCCAGAACACGGGCAAGCCCCTCAAGACCATCGAAAAGGACGTGGAGCGCGACCACTTCCTCACCGCGCAGGAAGCGCTGGACTACGGCCTGATCGACGAAATCATTGCTCCGAGGAGATAACTCATGGCGAATAACAAGGATGACAACAATAAAATCCGCTGCTCATTCTGCGGCAAGACGCAGGATCAGGTTCGGCGCATCGTCGCCGGCCCGGGCGCGTATATCTGCAACGAGTGCGTGCTGATCTGTCAGGAGATCGTCTCCGACGATGTGGAGCGCGTCAGCACTCACGGCGAGGTGGAGATCAAGAAGCCTCAGGAGATCAAAGAGGTGCTCGATCAGTATGTCGTGGGTCAGGAGGCGGCCAAGAAGGCCCTCTCCGTCGCGGTGTACAACCACTACAAGCGCATCCGCTGCATGGGCAATAAGAAGAGCGACGTGGAGCTTCAGAAGTCCAACATCGTCATGCTCGGCCCCACGGGCTGCGGCAAGACCTATCTGGCTCAGACGCTGGCCAAGATTCTGAACGTTCCCTTCGCCATCGGCGACGCCACCAGCCTGACCGAGGCCGGCTACGTCGGCGAGGATGTGGAGAACATCCTGCTGCGGCTGATCCAGAACGCCGACTACGACGTGGAGCTGGCCCAGCGCGGCATCATCTACATCGACGAGATCGACAAGATCGCCCGCAAGAGCGAAAATCCGTCCATCACCCGCGACGTAAGCGGCGAGGGCGTACAGCAGGCGCTGCTGAAAATTCTGGAGGGCACCGTCGCGTCCGTTCCCCCGCAGGGCGGCCGCAAGCATCCCCATCAGGACTTCATCCAGATCGACACCACCAACATCCTCTTCATCTGCGGCGGCGCGTTCGACGGCATCGAAAAGATCGTCGAAAACCGCACGGGCAAGAAGGTGCTGGGCTTCGGTGCGGAGATTCACGGCAAGAACGAGCGCTCCAACGCGGAGCTGATGAGTCAGGTTCGGCCGGAGGACCTGCTGAAATTCGGCCTGATTCCCGAGTTCATCGGCCGTCTGCCGGTGCTGGTGACGCTGAATTCGCTGGACGAAGATGCGCTGATGCGCATTCTCACCGAGCCGAAGAACGCGCTGGTTCGCCAGTATTCCAAGCTGCTGAGCTTCGACAGCGTGGAACTGGAGTTCACCGAGGACGCGCTGCGCACCATCGCCAAGCAGGCATTGGAGCGCAAGAGCGGCGCGCGCGGCCTTCGCGCCATCATCGAGGGCGTGATGACCGACACCATGTACGAGCTTCCCTCCATGGAAAACGTGAAAAAGTGCGTCATCACCAAAGAAGCCGTGCTGGGGCAGGCCAAGCCCACGCTGATCTTCGCCGCCCCGGAAGCCCAGCTTCCCGCCGCGGAGGAGAGCGCCTCCGAAAAGCCTTCCGCATAACTGTCATGAGCCGCCGGGAAT
>USDD01000009.1 GCA_900553265.1 uncultured Eubacteriales bacterium | reverse complement strand
CGCAGAAACGCAGGAGCCAAGGCGCGACCACCGCGCCGCAGGCGACGTCGAGCATAGCGCGGCAGCAGTCGGGTGCAGGCTCAGCCTGCCGACCACCGCACCGCAGGCGACGTCGAGCATAGCGCAGCAGCAGTCGGGTGCAGGCTCAGCCTGCCGACCACCGCGCCGCAGGCGACGTTGGGTCTGACGCGGCAGCAGCCGGGCGCAGGGCTCAGCCTGCCAAGAAATCGAGACGCGACCACCGCGTCTCGATTTCGTCAGTTTGCAGAAAGTGTGGCAGCGCGCAGAAACGCAGGAGCCAAGGCGCGACCACCGCGCCGCAGGCGACGTCGAGCATAGCGCGGCAGCAGTCGGGTGCAGGCTCAGCCTGCCGCAAAGAATTCGATTTCTTCGTGGAGGGGGCCGACGCAGAAGGCGATGCGGGCGGGGAGATCGGCGATGACGAGACTGTTGGGCTCGACGGTGATGGGATAGCCCGCGGCGCGGACGGCGGCGACGCACGCGTCTACGTCGGAGACCGCCAGAGCTACGTGGCGGATTGCGCCCTGACCGGGATGATCGACGGCGTTGGCGAAGATCTCGATGCAGGAAGAGCCGGCGGCGAGCATGACGCCGACGTTCTCGCCCTCGCCCCAGGTGCGGACGGGTTCCATGTCCAGAATGTCGCGGTAGAAGGCCACGACGCGCTCAAATTCGGCCAGACCTTCACATTTCAGGGCAACGTGATGAATTCCGTGAACCAGTTTTCCCATGTGAATCGCTCCTTTGATGTAGTGATGGACGGCCTGATGGGCCGCGTGAAAACAAGCACTTCGCCTGACGGACAGCGCTTTCAAACTCAAAGCGCAGGAATCGAGGCGCGACCACCGCGCCGAAGATTCCGTCGGAGAGAAATAACCTCGGCAATACAAACCAATGCAGGAGCCAAGGCGCGACCATCGCGCGTCAGCGATTGGGTGCAGGCTCAGCCTGCTGCAAGCTCAGCCTGCTGCTGTGTGTGTCGCAATCGCGCCTTCCACCTGCGCGGCGGCGTGCGCCGCCTGCCCGGGGGTTTCGAAGGCCGCGAAGACCGTGGAACCGCTGCCGGTCATGCGCACGAAGCGCGCGCCCAGCTCGCGGAAGCGGCGCATCGCCTCGCCGATCTCCGGCATCAGACGGATGGCCGCAGGCTCTAAGGAATTGAGGGACAGCGACTGGGCGCGATCCAGATCGCCCGCGCAGAGCGCCGCGGCCAGCGCCGAAGCGTCGAGCGCGCCGAAGGGATCGCCGCCGTCGTCGAATTCGCGAAAGACCGCCGGGGTGGACAGGCCGCCGCCGGGCGTGACCATGGCCAGAGGAATGGACGGCGCGCCCGGCAGAGCCGTGATTTTCTCGCCCAGACCGCCCACGTGCGCAAGACCGCCCGACAGACAGAAGGGCACGTCCGCCCCCAGACGCGCGCCCAGCGCCAGCAGCGAGCGCATGGACAGCTTCAGGTTCCATAGCCGGTTCAGCGCCAGAAGCGTCGCCGCGCAGTCCGCGCTGCCGCCGCCCAGACCCGCCCGGGTGGGAATGCGCTTGACGAGGGTGATGCGCGCGCCGCGCTGCTTCCCCGTCGCGTCGCAGAGCAGCGAGGCCGCCCGCAGCACCAGATTCTTCTCGCCCGAGGGCGCCGGCGCTCCGTCCACGGACAGCGACAGCCAGCGCGAGCTTTCGAAAACCAGCTCGTCGGACAGCGCCAACGGCTGCATCAGCATGTCCAGATCGTGATAGCCGTCCGCGCGCCGGCCCAGAACGCCCAGCGACCAGTTGATCTTCGCATGGGCCTGTACGGTGAATTTCATGAAAGCCTCCGATGGAGATGGATTGGGGAAGCGGTTTTGAGGAGAACGACGAAGAAGCGCCTGAAGCAGCTTTGCGCCACGCCTGTCGGCCACGCGCAGCTTTGCGCCGCGGCGGGGCTTTGCCCGCTGCACTCGCCGGTCGCACGCGGTTCATACGGCGTTTCCGCCGCGCGGCAAGTTTTCCGCGCGAGAACCTTTTGACATACGCCTTTGCCGTCCCTCTGGAGAAACCGGCACGCCGCAGGCGGCGTGCCGGGAATTGCTGCAGAGGATTCCCTTCGGAAACGCGCCGCCCGTTCTCAGCTCTCCAGAACGGTGAACTCGCTGCCCAGCAGCGTGGTGGTTTCGACGTAGGTCTCCTTCATGCGGGCGTAGGACGCGGAGTCCATGCCCGAGGGCGGATTGTTCAGATACTTCGCCGTGGGCACGATGGTCAGCGAATTGCCCGTCTGCCAGCAGTAGGTGGGCACGTAGCCGACGTTGGTGCAGGCGAAGCTGCCGTCGGGCTGCTCCTGCACGGTGAAGTCCAGAATGATGCCCGAATCGGTGTATTGCAGCGTGTGGGAGCTGAGGAAATTGCCCAGCGAATAGATGGCGAACACGCGCTTCTGCTTTCCGGAATTGTCGGTGATGTCGAAGAAGCCCATGGGCTCGACGGTGTGGGAATGGCTGCCGAGGATGACGTCCGCGCCGGCCTGGGCCAGACGCTTGCAGTACTTCTGCTGGTTCGCGTCGGGCTCGCGCACGTACTCCTCGCCCCAGTGGGGGAAGGCGATGACCACCTCCGCGCCCGCGGCGCGCAGCTTCTGGATGTCGCCCTCGATGTCGGCCTTGTAGAGATAGGGCACGCCGTAAATCTGCGCGGCCTCGTCGCAGACGCGCTCCTGGGTGTTGGTGGAGTGGGTGTAGGCCACGAAGCCGAACTTGATTCCGCCGATCTCGATGACCACCGGAGTGTTGCGCTCCTCCTGAGTGCGATACGCGCCTACGTGGGCAAAGCCGTACTGCTCGATCCAGCCCACCGTGTTCTTCATGCCGTCGAACCAGCGGTCGAGCATGTGGTTGTTGGCCAGCGTGAAGAAATCGTAGCCCGCGTTCTTCGCCGCGTCCAGCAGGGATTCGGGGCTGTTGAACAGCGGATAGCCCGAGTAGTCCTTGCTCTGGCCCTTGCTGTTGGTATACTTGCCGATGGTGGTCTCCATGTTGCCCATGGTGTAGTCGGCATTCTGCAGCGATTCGCGAATCAGGTCGAAGCAGGGCTCGAAGTTGTAGCCGCTGCCGCTGCCGGCGATTTTGGCGTAATTCAGCTGATCGTCGGTGACCATCAGGTCGCCGGTGACGCGGAAATGCACCGAGCGCAGATTCGTCCGCTGCTCCGCGCCGGCCAGCGCCGACGGCTGAGCCGTTTCGGCGGGAGCCTCCGCGGGGGCTTCGGTTTCCGCAGGAGCCTCCGTTTCCGCGGGAGCCTCCGTGGGCGCGGGCGTTTCGGCGGGCGCTTCGGTGACTGCGGGCGCGGCGGTGGGATCGCCCGGCGCGCGGGCGATGACCGAGCGGGTGTTGTCCCGCGGGCGCAGCACCCAGGCCGACACGCCGACGATGAGCACGACGATGAAGGCCAGCAGGGCGATGTTGCGAATCTTCTCCCGCCTGCGGCGGCGGCGGAGCATCTCGATTTCGCGCCGGGTCAGCCGGCGCCGGACGGGACGGTTGGGCGAAGCGGCGCTGCGCCGGGCGGGATCGGGCCGGCGGGTCGCCTGAGAGGGGCGCGCGCTGCGGGAAACGGGTCGGTTGGGACGCTGCTGCATGGAAAGAAGACCTCCGTTATCTTTGGTAGAGAGGGATTATTCGCCGTAGGGCTCGTCGGAGGCTTCGGGCTCCTCCAGCGGCTCGGGCCGGGTGGGATCGGGCGCGTCGGGAACCTCCGGCGCGGGGAGCTCCGGCGCGGGCGCTTCGGCGAAGGAATGGCCGCAGACGGCGCAGAAGTCCGCGTCGTCCCTGCGCATCGCGCCGCACTCGGGACAGTACTGGCCGTCCTCGTCGTCGGCTTCGATGGGCACGGGCGCGTCCTCGGGCATGCGGCGGCCGCAGTTGGAGCAGAAGCGCGCCTCGATGGGCTGCACCGCGCCGCAGCCGGGACAGCGCGCCCTGCGCTCCCTGCGGGCGGACAGCTCGTCCACACGCTCCAGCGCGGCGCGCACGCGGTCGAACAGGTCGGCGGGAATCTCGCTCTCGGGGCGGGTGTGCTGCTCGTAGCATGCGCGGCCCAGCTCGGCGTAAAGGGAATCCAGCTCGTCCCGCGCGTCGCGCAGGGCGGAGGAAAGGCGGGTGCTCTCCGTCGATTCGCGGGTGAAGGCCTGCACGCTGCGCGCGGCCTGCGTAAACTTCTTGCCAAGATCGTTCAGAAAATCCATGTCCAGCCCTCCTTGCGGCAATGCCGATAAATCACACAATTTTACAATACAATGATACCCTTTTTCTGCCGGAAAATCAAGTCGGAATGCGGCGGGAAATGGGCGAAAGCGCATGTTTTTCGGGAAGATTGGAAAAGATACGCAGCGACAAGGAGGGCACAGGGATGTTCACGCTGTTTTTTCGGGGAATGATACTCTACGCGGTGATGATTCTGGTCATGCGCGCGCTGGGCAAGCGCCAGCTGGGCCAGTTTCAGCCCTACGAATTCGCCATGACCATTCTGCTGGCGGACGTCATCTCCGCGCCCATGGAGAGCGTGTCCACGCCGCTGCTCCACGGCCTTCTGCCCGTGGCGGCCATGGTGGTAGTGCACGGAATCATCACGCTGGCCTCGCTGCGGTCGGACAGGGTGCGCGCCGTGGTGTCCGGCCGGCCGGCGCTGGTGATCTCCAAGGGCGTGATCAATCAGGCCGAGCTGAACCGGCTGTGCCTGAGCCTGTCCGATCTGCTGGAGGGCCTCCGGGGCGCGGGCTTTCTGGATCCGGCGGAGGTGGGCACGGCGGTGGTGGAGGCCAACGGCGGCATTTCGGCCTTTCCGCGGTCGGATCTGAGACCGGTGCAGACGGGAGAGATGGGCGTCGACCCCGGCTACGAGGGCATGCCCATGATCCTCATCATGGACGGGCGGATTCAGCCGGACAATCTCAAGCAGTCCGGCCACGACGAAAAGTGGCTCGCCGCGCAGCTCTCCCGGCGCGGCCTGAGCGCCGAGGGCGTGTATCTGGCCAGCCTGAGCACTAAAGGCGAGATGCTGCTTCAGCTGCGCGGCGGCGGCGTGCAGACCTTTGCGGCGCAGGACCCGGCGAAGGTGGGGTGGTGACGTGCGGCGGCTGCTGATTCTCACGCTCGCGACGCTGCTGGTCTGCGTGGCCGTCTGCACGGCCTCCCAGATCGTCATCGATCGCCTGCTGACCCGCGCCCACGACATGAACACGGAAATTCACATGGCTATGGAGAAGGGCGACGAGACCGCCGCGCGGGACGGCCTCGTCGCCCTGGCTACCTACTGGGACGAGTATCGGGGAATACTGGAAGTCCTCTGCGACCACGAGGATCTGCACAACGTGGGCGAGCATATCATCGAGGCGCGCATCTGCATGGACTACACCGACGCGGAGGACTTCTACACCGCCGTGGCCCTCATCGGCGAGGGCATCGACCACCTGATGGATCAGGAAAAGCTGACGTGGAGCAATCTGTGCTGAAAACCTGTTTTCGCACGGCGGTTCGAACGGCGACGTTCGGGCCGCCGGGTTTTTGTTGGCGGGCAAAGATGATTGATACAGCCTCGTGCAGCGTGATATAATGCGCGCAGAATAAAATACACACGCGTGCAGAACGGAGGACGAGCTTGAGACTGGATTTGAACGGAGGATGGGAAGCACGCATGCCGGACGGCGAGATGCGGACGGTGCCGGGCTGCTTTGACCGGGAACTGGGGCGATGGGACGAGGCACGGCCGGTGCGCTATCGCCGGACGTTCCGTCTGGAGAAGAGAGAGCCGGCGGAGCTGTTCTTCAGCGGCGTTAGCTATGCCTGCGAGATTTCGCTCAACGATGTTTCGCTGGGCGGACACGAGGGACTCTGGGACGGCTTCTGGGTGGATACCCGCGACGCGCTGCGGGAGGGCGAAAACGAACTGACGGTCGTGGTGACAAAGCCCGGTTACGATTCAAACGACGCCTATCCGCTCCACCAGGTGCTGTCCGGCTTCATTCCGGACGTGCTGGCGACCTTTGGCGGCCTGTGGGACGACGTCGCGCTGGAGACCGCGGCGCCACTGCCTGTCCGCCGCGCTGCCGCGGATGGCGACGCGGAAGGAGCGCTCCGCATGGACGCGGAGATTCGCGCGCAGGCGGACGGAACGGCGCTTTCGACGTTGACTCTCTTCGATCCGGACGGCGCGCCGGTCTGCACGCTGCAGGAGAGAACTGCGCTTCGGGCCGGCGACAACGCGTGGTCGCAGGAATGGCGGGTGGACGCACCCCGGCTCTGGTCGGCGGAGCATCCTGCACTGTATCGCGCCCGTTGGACGCTGGAAATGGATGGCGCGGGGCGGGAAGGGAATTGTGCTTGCGCCGTGCGATCCGGAGGTCGTCGCGCCGACGGTGGACAAGATGTCGGCACAGAACGTGCAGACGCTGCTTCTGAACGTCGACGTACCTCAGAGCAGCCGCCTTTGCTATGTGGGCAGCGATTACGTGCAGGCGGGCCGGCTGGCGGCGGAGCTGCTGGGGCAGATGATGAAGGGCCGCGGCCGCGTCGCGCCGATCATTTTCCCGGATCGAGGGAATATGATTCCGCAGAAGCTCACCGGCTTCCGCGAGGAAATCGGCCGCTATCCGGAAATCGAGATTCTCGGCCCGTACAGCTTTTCCCGAACCGGAGAGGGCGTGTATGAGGACACGCTGAAGCTGATTCAGAGCGAAAGTCCGGACGCACTGTTCATGTCCTACGGGCAGATGGAGAACGTCGCCCGGGCGATCGAGGACGCCGAAATGGCGGAGAAGATCTTGCTGGTGGGCTTCGACACGTCCGAGGAGGTGCTCTCCTATCTGGACAAGAGGGTAATCTCGGCGGTTATCGCCCAGGGGCCGACCCGGCAGGGAATGCTCTGCGTGCGGCTGCTGTATGATTTTCTAGTCCAGGGAATCCGCCCCAGGAGCAGTCTCGTACACGCAAAGCTCGAAATCATCACGCATCAGAATTGCCGATATTATCGGCGCGATTCACTGAATGTCTGCACCTACGCATATAGAGGGGATCCGCATTGATGATCCGCGCGTCTGCGTTTCCGCGCTGAAGGCGGCGGAGAGCGGCGAGGGCTGGATTCTGCGGCTGGTGAACCTGTCCGCACAGCCGGTGACGACCTGCCTGGGTTTCGACGGCGACGTGCGGCGCGTCACCATGGACGAGCGGCCGATGCAGGAGCCCGGCGGAACTGAGCTGACCTTCGGGCCGTGGCAGATTCTCACACTGCATTTGCGCAGAGACGGCAGAGCCTGAGCGGCTGTGGAAATAAAGAAACGAAGCAGCGGCAGGCAATCGAAATGCCGTGCACGGATATGCTGGCGCCGCGGGAGCATCTGCTGCGGAAAATCGACGCGGCGGTGGATTTTTCGCACATCTATGAGCTTGCGGAGGATTTATACTGCGAGAACAACGGCCGGCCAGGCTGCGACCCTGTGATGCTGTTCAAGCATCTGTTCGGAATCCATTCGCTGCGTCAGACCATGCGGGATGCGGAAGTGAACGTGACGTATCGCTGGTTTCTGGGGTATACTGAAAATCAGCAGTGTACAAAGACCGTGGCGCGGCATGTCTGGCACGACTACATAGAACGCGCGGAGGACGTGCGGCATTCGCCGATTGGCAGGGAAACCTACGCGCTGCGTTCGCAGACCATTGAGCGCGTCTTTGCCGACACGAAGGAAAAAACACGCCATGCGTTATACGCCATATTGAGGGCTGACCGCGGTTACCGCCTGAGTCAAGCTCAAATTTGCTGTGATGAATTTGAAAAAGCTGGCGATCCACAAGAGGTTGCGCCTTCGTCTGTCGGAGCCTTCCGGGGGATCTCGCTTCCCGCCGCCCTTTTACAGCCTTAATACCGCGTCCAGACTGGCCTTGCAGCTCTCCAGCGGGGGCAGGGTGTATTCCTCCTGCTCGATGATGAAGTGCTCGGTGCCGGCCTGCTGGCCCGCGCGGATGATGGCGGCGAAATCGAGGACGCCCGTGCCCAGCTCCACGTTGGCCCTGCGGTCGGCGGCCAGCTCCTTCAGGTGCATCAGCGGCTGGCGGCCGGCGTACTTGCGGATGTATTCCACAGGATCATAGCCCGCGTAGGCCACCCAGAACACATCGAACTCGGCGAAGATTTCCTTCTCCGTGTTCTCCATCAGCACGTCCATCAGCGTATCATCGCCATCCTTGGCGAACTCGTGGGCGTGGTTGTGATAGCCCAGGCGCAGGCCGTGAGGCTTCAGCTTCGCGGCGGTCTCGTTCATGATCTCGGCCAGCCGCAGCGCGTCGTCCCGGGTCTTCATGTCGTGCCACGGGCAGACCAGGTAGGGATTGCCCAGCGCGAGGTTCATCTCGATCTGCGCGTCCAGCTCGGCGTCGGTCTTGGGCAGCGCGCCGAAGTGGGTGCCGTAGGCGGCGAGGCCGTTGTCCTTCAGCAGCTGCGCCAGCGCCGCGGGCTTCAGCCCGCCGTAGCCGGCGAACTCCACGCCCGTGTAGCCCATTTTCGCGACCTTCTCCACCGTCGCGCAGAAATCCTTCTCCGTCTCCTCCCGCAGCGAGTACAGCTGCAATCCGACTTCCTTCAAAAGCATGTTTTTCTCTCCTTTACAGAGCGATTTTTCCATAGTATACCATATGATCGATACAAAAGTCATCTGCTATATGAAAATTTATGCGCCCCTTGGCCGCGGCGGCGAAACGTGCTATACTTTAAAAGAAGGGAGTGTGCGGAGCATGGACGAGGAGATGATGCGCGCGGCGCTGGCCGAGGCGGAGCTTGCGCGGCGGGAGGGCGAGCTGCCCGTGGGCTGCGTGGTCGCGGCGGACGGAAGGATCGTCGCCCGGGGGCACAACGAGCGCGAGCGCACCGGCGATCCCACCGCCCACGCGGAGATCGCGGCGCTGCGGGCGGCGGCGCGGGCGGTGGGCGACTGGCGGCTGAACCGATGCACGCTCTACGTCACGCTGGAGCCCTGTCCCATGTGCGCCGGAGCCATTCTGATGGCGCGGGTGGGCCGGCTGGTCTACGGCGCGCCGGATCCCGGGCAGGGCTGCGCGGGCAGCGTCTATCGCCTCTGTGAGGACCCCGCCTTTTCCCACTTCTGCAAAAGCGACGGCGGCGTGCTGGAGGATCAGTGCCGCGCGCTGCTGGACGATTTTTTCGCGGAGCGTCGAAGTGAATAATATACATTATTATGCAGCTATTTAACGAATATTATACGTGAATTCCCCATTTTATCCTTGACTTTGGGGGAAAATAGCGTATAATAATACACATCAAAACAAAAACACACCGACGCAATGCCGGCGCAACAGGAGAGCATACCATGAAGAAGTTCAAGAAAATCGTTCTGGCTTATTCCGGCGGACTGGACACCTCCATCATCATTCCGTGGCTGAAGGAAAACTACGAGGGCTGCGAGGTCATCGCGGTCTCGGGCAACGTCGGCCAGGTGGGCGAGCTGGACGGTCTGGAGGAGAAGGCCCTCAAGACCGGCGCGAGCAAGGTTTATGTGGAAGATCTGAGCAAGGAATTTGTGGACGACGTGATCATCCCCTGCGTTCAGATGGGCGCGAAGTATGAAAACGTCTATCTGCTGGGCACGTCCATGGCCCGCCCCATCATCGCCAAGCGGCTGTGCGAAATCGCCAAGGCCGAGGGCGCGGACGCCATCTGCCACGGCTGCACCGGCAAGGGCAACGATCAGGTTCGCTTCGAGCTGGCCATCAAGGCCTTCCTGCCCGACATGCCCGTCATCGCGCCCTGGCGCATCTGGGACATCAAGGGCCGCGAGGAGGAGATCGCCTACGCCGAGGCGCACAACGTGCCGCTGAAGATCAGCCGCGAGACCAACTACTCCAAGGACAAAAACCTGTGGCATCTGTCCCACGAGGGTCTGGAGCTGGAGGATCCGGCCAACGAGCCGAAGTACGCCGGCAACATGGAGATGGGCGTGTGCCCCGAGGAAGCGCCCGATCAGGCCGAGTACGTCTCCATCGACTTTGAAAAGGGCGTTCCGGTGGCGCTGAACGGCCAGAAGATGGATTCCGTGGATCTGATCTGGAAGCTCAACGAGCTGGGCGGCAAGCACGGCGTGGGCATCATCGACATCGTGGAGAACCGTCTGGTGGGCATGAAGTGCCGCGGCGTGTACGAGACTCCCGGCGGAACCATCCTCTACACCGCCCACGAGATGCTCGAGCAGCTGTGCCTGGACAAGTACACCATGCATTACAAGCAGCGCATGGCGCTGGAGTTCGCCGATCTGGTCTACAACGGCCAGTGGTACTCCCCGCTGCGCGAGGCCATGACCGCCTTCTGCACCAGGACCCAGGAGACCGTGACCGGCACCGTGAAGCTCAAGCTCTACAAGGGCAACATCATCGGCGCGGGCATGACCAGCCCCTACTCGCTGTACGATCCCGAGATCGCCACCTTCGAGGAGGAGAACGTCTACAATCAGGCGGATTCCGCGGGCTTCATCACCCTCTTCGGCCTGCCCACCAAGGTCTATGCCAAGATGATGGCCAGGCATGCCGACAAGTAATTCCATAAAAAACAAACTGTTTCGAATGGCAGATCGCGTCTGCGGGCGCGGTTTGCCGTTCGTGCGTGAAAAAAGGAGCGTGTTTTTTGCATGAAACTCTGGTCGGGCCGCCTGAAGGGCGACGTGAACGAGCTGCTCAACGATCTGAACGCGTCCATCGGCTTTGACTCCCGCATGATCGTTCAGGACATCACCGGCTCCATCGCCCACGCGACGATGCTGGGCGAGGTGGGCGTGATCACGCCCGGGGAGAGCGCGCAGATCGTCGAGGGCCTCAAAGGCATCCTCGCGGACGTGCAGTCCGGCGCGCTGCCCATCGACATGACCAGCGAGGACGTGCACACCTTCGTGGAGGCCGAGCTGACCAAGCGCATCGGCGCGGCGGGCAAGAAGCTGCACACCGGCCGCAGCCGCAACGATCAGGTGGCGCTGGACATCCGCATGTATCTGGCCGCGGAGATCGACAGGGTGACGGCGCTGACCGAGGATCTCATCGCCGCCTTCACCGAGGTGGCCGAGCGGCATCGCCATACGGTCATGCCCGGCTACACCCACCTTCAGCGCGCCCAGCCGGTGACGCTGCACCGCTATCTGGACGCGTATGTGCAGATGCTGCGCCGGGACGTGGAGCGCCTGGGCGACTGCAAAAAGCGCACGCTGGTGATGCCGCTGGGCTCCGGCGCGCTGGCGGGAACCACCTATCCCCTCAACCGCCGCCGCGTGTGCGAGCTGCTGGGCTTTAACGACGTCACGAAGAACACCATGGACGCGGTGTCCGACCGGGACTTCGCGCTGGAGCTGCTGAGCGACCTGTCCATTCTGATGATGCACCTGTCGCGCTTCAGCGAGGAGATCTGCCTGTGGTGCTCCTGGGAGTTCCGCTTCGTCACGCTGGCCGACGAGTTCTCCACCGGCTCGTCCATCATGCCCCAGAAGAAGAACCCGGACATCACCGAGCTGGTGCGCGGCAAGACCGGCCGCGTCTACGGCGATCTGATGACGCTTCTGACGGCCATGAAGGCGCTGCCGCTGGCCTACAACAAGGACATGCAGGAGGACAAGGAGGCGCTGTTCGACGCGCTGGACACCGTCGAGCTGAGCCTGAAGGTGCTCGCGCCCATGCTGCGCACCGCCGCGTTCCATCCCGAGAACATGCGCGCCGCCGCGGCGAAGGGCTTCATCAACGCCACCGACTGCGCGGACTATCTCGTGGGCCGGGGCATCCCCTTCCGCGACGCCTACTCCATCACCGGACGGCTGGTGAACCGCTGCACCGAACTGGGGCTGACGCTGGAGGAGCTGCCGCTGAGCGAGTATCAGGCCGTCAGCCCCGCCTTCGACGAGAGCGTCTACGAGGCCATCGATCTGGACAACTGCGTGGCGAGACGCAGCCAGTCGGAGGAATAAAATAAGGAAGCGTTTCGCGCCGCATCCGAGCATTCGGATGCGGCGCGATCTGCGTCGATTTGGCCCGCGTTGGCGCGAAAATGAAGGCATCTCTGTTATTATTTGGAAAAATTGAATCTTTTCACATGACAAATCAGTCCAATGGGATATAATAGTATTGCGCATCTCTACGCGGGTGGAGATGTGCCCGGAGGATTGACCATGCAAACCCCCAAACCGAAGATTGCGGCGGTCTACGGCGTTCTGTCGGCGGCGTGGATCGGCGTATTGTTCTTCTTCTCCGGCCAGTCGGGCGAGGAGTCCGGCCGGCTGAGCGAAAAGCTGACGCGGTGGCTGTTCGGCGCGCTCATCGAGCGCGGCGCGGACGCGGCGCAGCTGGAGCATCTGCTGCGCAAGGCGGCCCACTTCAGCATATTTGCCGTGGCGGGCTTCCTCATCTGCATGACGCTGCTCCATCTGCTGCGGCGGCGCGGCGCGGTGTGGGCGGCGCTGGCCGCGGGCTGCGCGCTGGCGGCGGCCAACGAGCTGCACCAGACGCTGTCCGAGGGGCGCTCCTGCCAGTTTACCGACATGCTCATCGACGCGTCCGGCGCGGCGCTGGGCCTGACGGCGGCGGCGCTGATCGTCGGCTGGATTGCAAAACGACAGACACACAGGGACAGGAAAGGCTACAACGGGTGATTTTCATGACGAAGGTAAATATTATTTCCGGTTTTCTCGGAGCGGGCAAGACGACGCTGATTAAGAAGCTGCTCTCCGGCGCGTTCGGCGACGAAAAGGTGGTTCTGCTGGAGAACGAATACGGCGAGGTCGGCATCGACGGCGGCTTCATGAAGGATTCCGGCATTCAGGTGACGGAGCTGAACTCCGGCTGCATCTGCTGCACGCTGGTGGGCGATTTTGCCGACGCGCTGGCCAAGCTGATCGACGCGTACCATCCCGACCGCATCCTCATCGAGCCCTCGGGCGTGGGCAAGCTCAGCGACATCCGCAAGGTGGTGCTGGACTGCGCCGAGTCCCACGATCTGCAGCTGACGGGCTGCGCCACCGTGGCCGACGTGTCCAAGTGCCGCATGTACGCCAAAAACTTCGGCGAGTTCTTCATCGACCAGATTCAGTCCGCCGAGACCATCATTCTCAGCCGCACCCAGACCGCGTCTCAGGATCGCATCGACAAGACGGTGGAGCTGCTGCGCCAGTACAACGAGCGCGCGCGCATCATCACCACGCCCTGGGATGAGCTGGAGCCGAAGAAGATCCTCGACGTCATCGAGTCACCCGACTTCCTGCTGACCGTGGACGAGCTGATGGCCGGCCACGAGGACGACGACGATGACGACGAGTGCGGCTGCGGCCATCACCATCATCACGACCATGACGAGCACGGTCATGAGTGCGGCTGCGGCCACCATCACCACGATCACGACGACGAGGATGACGAGCACGAGTGCGGCTGCGGCCACCATCACCACGATCACGACGACGAGGATGACGAGCATGAGTGCGGCTGCGGCCACCATCACCACGATCACGACGACGAGGATGACGAGCACGAGTGCGGCTGCGGCCATCACCACCACGACCATGAGCACGAGTGCGGCTGCGGCCACCACCATCACGGCCATCACGCCGACGAGGTGTTCGAGAACATCGGCGTGGAGACGCCGAAGAAGTTCGACGAGGCGGCCATCCGCGCGGCGCTGGAGCAGCTGGAGGACGAGCATCGCTTCGGCTCCATCCTGCGCGCCAAGGGCATTCTGCCCCTCAGCGACGGCAAGTGGCTGCACTTCGACTATGTGCCCGGCGAGTCCGACCTGCGCTACGGCCCGGCGGATTACACCGGCCGCCTGTGCGTGATCGGCGTGCACATCAACGAGGACGCGCTGAAGGAACTTTTCGGCATTTAAGGGAGTCAAACGTATGAACACACCGGTATACATCATCACGGGCTTTCTGGAGAGCGGCAAGACGAAGTTCATCTCCGAAATGCTGGCCGACGACGGCTTCTCCGAGGGCGAGCGCACGCTGCTGCTGTGCTGCGAGGAGGGCGAGGAGGAATACGACTCCAAGCTCCTGCATCGCACCAACACCGTGCTGGAGCCGCTGGACGAGCCGGAGGATCTGGAAAAGCTCGTGGAGCTGGACGAGAAGTATCGCCCCGAGCGCGTGATTATCGAATACAACAGCACATGGCTGCTTCAGGCGCTCTATTCCGCCAAGAAGCCCGAGAGCTGGGATCTGGCGCAGATCATCACGCTGGTGGATTCCACCACCTTCGAGATCTATCTCAAGAACATGCGCTCGTTCATGGCCGACGGCCTGACCGAGGCCGATCTGGTGATCTTCAACCGCTGCACCGAGGAGACGACCAAGAGCCCCTATCGGCGCACGGTGCTGGCCATGAACAACACCGCCCGCATCTTCTTCGAGAACACCGACGGCTCCATGGACGACGGCGTGAGCGACGAGGATCTGCCCTACGACGTGAGCGCCAAGATCATCGAGATCTCGGACACCCAGTTCGGCGTCTTCTATCTGGACGCGATGGAGCATCCCGACCGCTACGACGGCAAGACCATCCACGTCAAGGGCCGCGCCTTCCGCATGAACGGCATGCCCAAGGGCTGCTTCGTGTTCGGCCGACACGCCATGACCTGCTGCGTGGACGACATCGGCGGCATCGGCTATCTGTGCAAGGTGGACGGCGAGCTGCCCAAGAAGGACGCGTGGATCATGCTCACGGCGAAGGTCGAGGCCTCCTTCAGCCCGATTCACAACCGCGACGCGATCATCCTGATCGCCCAGACCATCAACCCGGCCAAGCCGCCGGAGGAAGAGCTGGTGTACTTCAATAACTGATGTAAAATATTACGAATGTATGAAATATTTTGCAGAAGCATATTGATTTAATTTCGAATCCATGGTAAAATATCGTCAGAGAGGGTGGGGTGAGGCCTGTGAAGCGCAATTTCCTGAAGGTGACGCTTTGTCTCGTGCTGGCTTTGCTGATCGGCGCAGCGCCGATGAGCGCGCTCGCCGCGGGCAAGAAGGACACGGTGGTGTCCATCCTGAAGTGCACGGTGGACGGCGGCCGTCTGCGCGAGGGGCCGGGCTCGTCCTACGACGTGATTACCAGCCTGCGCAAGGGCGACAAGGTGCTCTACATCGGCGCGCACGAGGGCGCGTTCTGTCTGGTGCGCACCATGTACGGCCAGAACGGCTACATCTACAAGGGCTTCCTGTCCTATTACGGCGCGGCCCGGCGCAGCCAGATCTTCTACGCCACCGACGACGGCGTGACGCTCTACAAAAAGCCCAAGAGCGGCGCGTCCAAGTCCACCACGCTGGCCAAGGGCGAGCACATCATCGTCTACAAGGTGGTGGGCAGCTGGGGCTACGCCAAGACTCTGCGCGGCAAGGCCGGCTTCGTCACGGCGAAGAACCTCAAGGGCCTGTAACGAAACACTTCACGGCGGGCGGAAGGACGATCCTTCCGCCCGCTTTCTGCGTAAATTTTTCAGGGGGGGGGCAAAGGCGTTGACCGCGCGGGGCGGGCTGTGGTATACTCGAAGCGGGAGGCGATGGCGCGGTGGACGGAGCGAGGCGGAAATTTCGCTGGAAGAAATGGATGACGGTGCTGCTGGGAATCGCGGCGGCGATTTTTCTGTACGCGCGCTTCCTCAACGGCACGCTGCCGGTGGACGCGGCGATTGTGAACGAGGAAAATCTGGAGAAGATCGCCGCAAACTGGGATAAGCTGCTGGCCTCGGAGCGATTCGTTTCGTGGCACGACTGTGAAAACGCCGACGCGTTCTCTCTGTATTACCGGGATGACGCCCCTGAGGGTGCGCCGATGCTGGTTGGCCGCGTCAGGATCAAGAAAAGCGGCTGGCAATCGGAGGAGCGAGGAACCTTCGCGAAGTACCACAGGAGCGGCGTCATCGACTCGCTGGGCGGCCTTTTCCGATTTGGCGAGTGCGAGATAACGCTCTATGGAGTGAGCGATCATTGCATCGTTGCGATTACCGCCTACGATACGCACGGATCCATGGATCGGGCATACAAGCCGATTCGCGAAGCGCTGGAAATTATCGATGGAAGCGCCGGCTGAGCAAATTTCAGCCGGCGCTGAATTTTCTCTTGACAAGTAAACGATCGTTCACTATAATGATTTGTGAACGATCGTTTACTATTTTCGGAGGATGACGGATGTCGGAGATGAAGGAAAAAATCCTGCGCACGGCGCTGAGGCTGTTTGCGCAGGAGGGCTACGAGGCCGTTTCGATCAGCCGGATCGCCGGGGAGCTGGGGCTGAGCAAGGGCGCGCTGTACCGGCACTATCGCGACAAGCGGGATGTGCTGGACAGCATCGTCCGGGAGATGGAGCGCCGGGACGCGGAGGGCGCGCAGGAATACGCGCTGCCCGGGGCGGAGGAAACTGAGACCATGGCCGCGCGGCGGACGAAGGAAAATGGAGCGCAGGAAACGCGCGCCGGAGGGAAGTCTGCGGGGAATACGAGCGGCGCGCGGGAGGAAGAACCGTCCGAAGGGATGGGCGCGTCCGCGGTACTGAGCGGCGGGCTGCCCGGCGGCGCGGAATTTGCTGCTGCGCGGGATGGAGAGCCGTCCGGCGGCGCGGAGTTTTCCGGTGCGCGGGAGGAAGAACCATCCGGCGGCGAGGAGTTTTCCGGTGCGCAGGAGGAAGAACCGTCCGGCGGCGAGGGGTTTTCCGGTGCGCAGAGAGAAGCGCTGACCAATGGCACGGAATCCCCCGCCGTCACGCCGCGGCAGCTGACGGAGTATGCCCGGAGGATGGTGCGCTACTGGACGCGGGACGAATTCGCGGCGGATTTTCGACGCATGCTGACGCTGGAGCAGTATCGCGACCCGGAGATGGCGCGGATGCTGCGGCAATATCTGACCATAGGGCCGATGGAATACACCGCCCTGCTGCTGGAAAACATGGGTGTTTCCAATGCCCGGGAGCGGGCGGCGGCGCTCTGCGGCGGCATGTACATGCTGATCTGCGCCGGCGACGGCGCGGAGGATGCGTCCGAGTGCATCGCGCTGGCCGACGCGCATCTGGAGCGCATGCGGCGGGAGCTGGAGCGGGAATGCGCCGGGATTTCCTGAGCCTGCAGCGGGAACCCTGAACGAAATTTCCTTTGGAGAGAGGTAGGAAAAATGAATTATATACTGAGCAAAAAATACGAGGGCGACGAGTGGATGTCGAAGATCATGGGGCCGAATCCGGTGAAGCTCACCGAGGAGCTGATGGCGGGCTGGCCGCTGCGGCCCGGCGCGCGTGTGTGCGATCTGGGCAGCGGGCAGGGGCTGACCTCGGTGTTTCTGGCGAAGGAATACGGGCTGGAGGTCTGGGCGGCGGATCTGTGGAGCGATCCCGAGGAGAACCGCGCCTTCTTCCGCCGGGCGGGACTGACGGAAAAGCAGATTCATCCCGTGAAGGCCGACGCGGAGAATCTGCCATTCGAGAGGGACTTCTTCGACGGCGTGGTGTGCGTGGATTCGTACAACTACTTCGGCCGCGACCCGAGGTATCTGGACGAAAAGCTGCTGCCCTTCGTGCGGCCGGGCGGATGGATCCGCATCGCCGTGCCGGGCATGGTGAAGGACTGCCACGACCATCTGCCCGGGGAGCTGCTGCTCTCGTGGACGCCGGAGCAGCTGTCCTACATGCGCGACGCGGACTACTGGCGCGCGCTGACGGCGCAGTGCCGCGGCGCGGAGGAGATCTCCGTTTCCGAGATGCAGTCCAACGCGGAGGTCTGGGAGGACTGGCTCCGGCAGGAGAACGAGTACGCCGTCAACGACCGCAAGTCCATGCGCGCCGGCGCGGGGAAATATCTGAATTTCCTGAAGATCACGCTGCGCAGGAAGGGCTGAGCAACTTCCTTGCATCTTCGGCCGGAATTTGCTATAATAGAGCCGTGCTCAGGCGCGGCTCGCTTTTTGCGGGCGCCGGCGCTTTTTCACACAAATTCCGCACGAAAGAGGAAAGGATGAATACAAAATGAAAGCGACTTCCATTTCTCAGCAGCAGCTGGCCGACTGGTCGGCGGATTATAACGGCTGCGCCCAGCGCAGGCTGGCGACCATGGCGCTGTCCAAGAGCGATCTCAGCGCCGTGGCCTATGTGCCCCAGAACGGCTTCGCCATGAAGCAGAAGTTCTCGGTGGAGATTCCCACGCTGGAGGTCACCAACCAGCAGGCCAGCGGCCGCTGCTGGCTGTTCGCCGCCACCAACGTGCTGCGCGAGCGCATCGCCAAGGAGCTGAATCTGGAGAAGTTCGAGCTCAGTCAGAGCTATCTCGCCTTCTGGGACAAGTTCGAGCGCGCGAATTACTTCCTGGAGAGCATTCTCGAAACCGCAAATCTGCCCGCGGACGACCGCACCGTCTCCTTCGTGCTGGCCACGGGCGTGCACGACGGCGGCCAGTGGGACATGTTCGCCAACATCGTGGAGAAGTACGGCGTGGTGCCCAAGGACGTGTACAACGAGACCTATCAGTCCTGCCACACCAATAGCATGAACCACTATCTGAACCGCAACCTCAAAATCTGCGCCGCGAAGCTGCGCGCCATGGTGGCCGAGGGCAGGCCCGAGGCCGAGATTCAGGCCGCCAAGTCCGAGATGCTGGGCAGGGTGTACGGCTTCCTGTGCTCCTGCTACACCGAGCCGCCCAAGACCTTCGACTTTGAGTATGTGGACAAGGACAAGAACTACCACATCGAAAAGGACATGACCCCCGCGTCCTTCTGCGAAAAGTACGTCGGCGATCTGCTGAAGAAGACCGTCAGCGTCATCCACGCGCCCACGAAGGACAAGCCCTATCACAAGACCTACACCATCCGCATGCTGGGCAACGTGGTGGGCGGCCGCGAGGTGCGCCATCTGAACCTGACCATGGACGAGTTCAAGGCCGCGGTCATCGCTCAGATGCAGGCGGGCAAGGTCGTCTGGTTCGGCAGCGACGTGGGCAAGTTCGGCGAGCGCGAAAAGGGCGTGTGGGACGATCAGTCCTTCGACGCGGCGCTGCTGACGGGTCTGGACATGGAGATCTCCAAGGCCGACGCGCTGGACTACGGCTTCTCGGCCATGAATCACGCCATGGTGCTCACCGGCGTGCAGCTCGAGGACGGCAGGCCCGTCCGCTGGAAGATCGAGAACAGCTGGGGCGACGCCAACGGCGAGAAGGGCTATTACGTCTGCTCGGACAGCTGGTTCGATCAGTACGTCTTCCAGGCCGCCGTGGAGCGCGAGTATCTGGGCGATCTGGCCGCGCTGGCCGATCAGACGCCCGCCGTGCTGGAGCCCTGGGATCCCATGGGCACGCTGGCCGACTGAGAACAGGGATGATACGCGGGTTCGGAGACAGCGCCGAACCCGCGCTGTGGTTATGGGGAGAACGATTTCTCTCAGATTAAGAATTGGAGGGCGACGATATGGGCTTTTTCAGCGGGCCGGAGGAGGATGCGCGCAGACGGAAGCTGACGGATATGGAGAATAAGCGGCTGGCCTTCGCCGGGGAGATGGCGCGCGTCGGCTTTGCGCCGGAGAGGATGCTGCTGCTGTCCACCGAGCGCGGCAATCTTCTGGGAATCTGCCGGGACGGCGGCGCGCTGTGCCTGATCGTCGGCCCGGAGCTGGGCGCGGAGGACGATTTCGTTCTTTGGCGGCTGGAGCACTCGCGCGTTCGCCGCGAGGAGGTGATCGAGCCGGCCACGGGACTGGGCGGCGCGCTGGGCTTCGGCACGAGGGGCGCGTTCGGCTTCGTCTGCACCATTTGCGCGGACGAGGGCGAGTTCGCGCTGCCGGTGGTGGCCCATCGCGGCGGCGCGCTGGTGTGCGGAAAAAAGAATCCCCTGCTGAGCATCAAGCGCCGGCGCGGCGACGCCAACGTGGTCTGGGACATTCCGCCCATCGAGCGGCGGCAGCTGCACGAGATCGAAAGGGAGCTGCGCGAACTGCTGGGCGGCGAATGGGAGGGCGAATGAAGTATCGGATACTGATCGTCGAGGACGATCCGGCGATCGCCGGCGCGGTGAAGCGCCAGATCGAGGCGTGGGGCTGCGAGGCCCGGACGGCGGAGAACTTCGCCGACGTGACGGCGGATTTCCGCAGCTTCGCGCCCCATCTGGTGCTGATGGACATCGGCCTGCCCCTCTACGACGGCTACCACTGGTGCGCGGAGATTCGGAAGATCTCCCGGGTGCCGGTGATCTTTCTGTCCTCGGCCTCGGATAACATGAACATCCTGATGGCGCTGAACATGGGCGGCGACGACTTCATCGCCAAGCCCTTTGACCTGAACGTGCTGACGGCCAAGGTGCAGGCGCTTCTGCGGCGCACCTACGACTTCGTCGTGCAGTCGGAGGTTCTGGAGTGCGGCGGCGCGGTGCTCCATCCCGACGAGGCGACGCTGGCCGTGGGTGAGCGGAGGATCGACCTGACCAAGAACGAACTGCGCATTCTCCATCTGCTGATGGAGAACCGCGGCCGCTTCGTGCGCCGGGAGGACATCATGAACCGCCTGTGGGAGACGGATTGCTACGTGGACGACAACACGCTGACGGTGAACATGACCCGGCTGCGCCATAAGCTGGACGCGGCGGGGCTGGCGGGCTTCATCCGCACCAAAAAGGGCGTGGGCTACGGGGTGGAGGCATGAGAAGCTATCTCCGGGCACGCCGGGGCGTGATCGCACTGCTGATTCTCTTCGGCGGGATTTTCGCCGCGGTGTTCTCGCTGTACGATCTGCCCATGGAGCCGATCCGGTATTCGCTGGCGCTGTGCGGCGCGGCGGGCGCGGCGGCGGCGATTGCGGATTTTGTCCATTACCGCCGAAGGCTCCGCGAGCTGCGCCGGCCGGCGGAGAGCTTCGACATGCAGCGGCTGCCCGCGCCGGACGACGGCGTGGAGGCGGAGTATCAGCGCCTGCTTGCGGAGATGGAGCTCCTTCGGCAGCGGGCGAACGACGCGCGGGAGAGCGACCGCCGGGAGCTGAACGACTACTACACCCTCTGGGCTCATCAGATCAAGACTCCCATCGCGGCCATGCGGCTGCTGCTTCAGTCCGACGCGGAACGGGGCGAGATGGAGGACGAGCTGTTCCACATCGAGCGCTATGTGGAAATGGTGCTGGGCTATCTGCGCTCGGAGAGCCTGTCGGGCGATCTGCTGCTGCGGCGCTGCGAGCTGGACGGCGTGGTGCGGCAGTGCGTGCGCAAGTATCGCAGGCAGTTCATCCGGCGGCACGTGGCGCTGAAGTACGAGCCGCTCAATGTCACGGTGCTGACGGACGAGAAGTGGCTGGGCTTTGTGGTGGAGCAGATTCTGTCCAATGCCCTCAAGTACGCGCCCCGGGGCGAGGTGTCCATCCACATGGACGCGGCGGAGCCCATGGCGCTGGTCATCGAGGACAACGGCGTAGGCATCCGCCCGGAGGATCTGCCCCGGGTGTTCGAAAAGGGCTACACCGGCTTCAACGGCCGCGAGGGCGACCGCCGCAGCACCGGCATCGGGCTGTATCTCTGCAGGCGCATCCTCACGCGTCTGGGCCACGACATCTCCATTCAGTCCGCGCCGGGCCGGGGAACGAGGGTGACGATTCGGCTGGATTCGGCGGAGATCGGGATGGAGTGACAACCTTTCAGAATTGTAAGGCAGACGGGAAAACTGTAAGCCAGATCCATGGCAATGAGTTTTCCCGTCTGCTATACTGTATGACGTAATCAGGATAAGCAATCAAGTTTTCGGAGGACGTAAATCATGGCGATTCTGGAAGTGAACAATCTGAAAAAGACCTACACGTCGCGTTTTGGAAGCGTACAGGTGCACGCGCTGACCGACGTGTCCTTCTCCGTGGAGGAGGGAGAATATGTGGCCATCATGGGCGAGTCGGGCAGCGGCAAGACCACTCTTCTGAACCTGCTGGCGGCGCTGGACAGGCCCACCGGCGGCGAGGTGCGCCTGAGCGGCAAGGCCCTTTCGGCCATCGGCGAGCGGCAGATGGCGGCGTTTCGCCGGGAAAACCTCGGCTTTGTGTTTCAGGACTTCAACCTGCTGGACACCTTCAGCATTAAGGACAACATCCTGCTTCCGCTGGTGCTCAGCCGCTGCGCCTACAGCGTGATGGCGCGCCGGCTTACGCCCATCGCCGAGCGGCTGGGCATCGCGAATCTGCTCGACAAGTATCCCTACGAGGTTTCCGGCGGCCAGAAGCAGCGCGCGGCGGTGGCCCGGGCGCTCATCACCGAGCCGCAGCTGGTGCTGGCCGACGAGCCCACCGGCGCGCTGGACAGCAAGTCCGCCGACCAGCTGATGCGCATCTTCGACGGCGTGAACGCCGCGGGCCAGACCATCCTGATGGTCACCCATTCCATCCGCGCGGCCAGCCACGCCTCCCGGGTGCTGTTCATCAAGGACGGACAGGTGTTCCATCAGCTCTATCGCGGCCAGTGCTCCACGGACGACATGTTCCAGCGCATCTCCGACACGCTGACGACCCTTGCGACGGGCGGTGTGCGCCATGAATAAGGGGTTTTATCTGAAGCTGGCGCTGTCGAACCTCAGGCGCAGCCGCAAGTTCTACGCGCCCTATCTGCTGGCCAGCGTGGTGACCGTGAGCATGTGCTACATCATTCTGGCGCTCAACGCCGGACACATGCTGGACGGCATGCGCGGCGAGACGATCATGCGCGGCTACATGGCGCTGGGCGGCGTGGTGGTGCTGATCTTCGCGGCAATCTTTCTGTTCTACACCAACAGCTTCCTCACCCGCCGGCGGCGGCAGGAGTTCGGCCTGTACAGCATTCTCGGCATGGAGAAGCGCCACATCGCCCGGCTGCTGAGCGTGGAGACGCTGATGCTGTTCGCGGCTTCGCTCGGGCTGGGCCTCGGGCTGGGCGCGCTGCTGAGCAAGCTGGTGGGGCTGGGCGCGCTGAAGCTGATTCAGGCCGACGCGGTGTTCGGCTTCGAGTTCGTGCCCGGCGCGGCGAAGCTCACGGCGGCGTCCTTCGGGGTGATCTTCGCGCTGATTCTGCTGTTCGAGGGCGTGCAGCTGCGCCGCGCCACGGCCATCGACCTGATGAAGAGCCGGGAGCAGGGCGAGCGCGAGCCGAAAACCAAGGCGCTGATGGCGCTGCTGGGCGCGATCGCCATGGGCGGCGGCTACTACATCGCCATCGTGACCGAGAACCCCATCAAGGCCACCATGCTGTTCTTTGTGGCGGTGATTCTGGTCATCATCGGCACCTATCTGCTGTTCACCGCCGGCTCCATCGCCGTGCTGAAGGCGCTGCGCAAGAACAAAAAGTACTACTACAGGCCCAACCACTTCATCTCCGTCTCGGGCATGATTTACCGAATGAAGCAGAACGCCGCGGGACTGGCCAGCATCTGCATACTGTCCACCATGGTGCTGGTGATGCTGTCGGCGACGATCTCGCTGACCATCGGCTCCGAGGACGTGATCGCGAAGCAGTATCCCCATGAAATGCAGTACGCGTCCAAGGACGGGGACTGGCCGAATTTCTGGGAGACGGTGGACGAAGCGCTCAGGCCGCTGGGCGTGGAGCCGACCAACGCCGTGGAGTACGATCTGCTCACCTTCGCCGCGGCGAAGGAGGGCGGCGAGCTGGTGCTCACGCCCGACGACCGGATGAGCCCGGCCTATGTCCGGGTGCTGAAGTACGACGACTACGCCGCCATGGCGGGCGCGGACGCGCTGCCCCGGCCCGGACAGGACGAGGCGCTCGTCGTGCAGGGCGAATGGCCTGAGGACGCGCTCACCGTGGGCGGCTGGACGCTGCGCATCGCCGGACGCGCCGACGGCTTCAGCGGAGCCAACGACGGCATGCTGTACGCCGCGGACATGTACGTGCTCGTCCTGCCCGACGGCGCGGCGCTTCAGCGAATGGACGGCATTCAGCGCGAGGCCTACGGCGATCACGCGTCCGAGCTGCGCCGCTGGTACGCCTTCGACATTCCGCTCACGGGCGACGCGCTGGAGCGCGCCACCACCGACGTGGAGGCCGCCATCGCCCGGGCGGGCTTGCCCGGCGGCGGCTACAGCGCCTCGGGCGCCCGATGGGCGGGCCGGGAGGATCAGTACGCCCTGTCCGGCGGGCTGATGTTCCTGGGCGTATTTCTGGGCATCCTGTTCGTCATGGCCACGGTGCTGATGATGTACTACAAGCAGATTTCCGAGGGCTACGAGGATCGCACGCGGTTCGAGATCATGCAGAAGGTGGGTCTGGACGACCGGGAGATTCAGCGCAGCATCCGCAGTCAGGTGCTGACCGTGTTCTTCCTGCCTCTCGTCGTGGCGTGCATCCACACCGGCGGCGCGTTCTTCATCGTGCGCCGGGTGATGATGCTCTTCAGCCTGAACAACGGCCCGCTGATGCTGAAGTGCACGCTGGGCACCATGGGCGTGTTCGCGGCCTTCTACGCCGCCACCTACGCCGTGACCGCCAACGTCTACTACCGCATCGTCGCGCGCAGCGCGCAGTGACGGGCGCAATCCTCCCGACCGGGAACGGTCGGGAGGATTTGTCGTGTACAGCCGCTTTCCTTGACAGCGCGGGCGGAGGCTGGTAAAATAGAGCCGTTCCGTGGGAATTGATTTTCTGCTTCAGGAGGAAAGGAAAATGAATGCGAACATGACGCGCGAGCAGGCGGTGGCCCTGCTTCGGAAATACAATCAGGAGCGCTTCCATCTGCAGCACGCGCTGACGGTGGAGGGCGTGATGCGCTGGTACGCCGGGCAGCTGGGCTATGGCGGCGACGCGGACTTCTGGGCGCTGGCGGGCCTTCTGCACGACGTGGACTTCGAGCGCTGGCCCGAGCGGCACTGCGTCAAGGCCCCCGAGCTGCTGCGCGAGGCGAACGCCTCGGACGAGCTGATTCACGCCGTGGTCAGCCATGGCTGGGGCATCACCGTGGACGTCGCGCCCGAGCACGAGATGGAGAAGGTGCTCTTCGCCGCCGACGAGCTGACGGGCCTCATCGGCGCGCTGACGCTGATGCTGCCGTCGAAGGACGTCGCCGACGTGCAGCTCAAGAGCCTGAAAAAGAAGTTCAAGGACAAAAAATTCGCCGCCGGATGCTCCCGCGACGTGATCGCCAGGGGCGCGGAAGCCCTCGGCTGGGAGCTGGACAGGCTCATGCAGGACACCATCTCGGCCATGCAGGCCACCGACGCGTCCGTGCGCGAGGAGCTGAAGAGCTGGCTGGGGGAGTGAGGGAAACTGCTGAATTACATAAAAGCACCCATGCGTTTTACGGAAATTGACGCATGGGTGCTTTTGTGATATAATGCTGATGGAGCCTTCGGGCTTCCGGCAGGAAGGAAACAGATGGCGCTTGGCTTTTCACCTCTGAATACGAAAGTTGAAGGAGGTGAGATCATGTCTGACTTCGAGATTATCTCCGTGGTCATTATGATTGCATCGCGGCGCTGCGCCTCAAATCTCTGATTTGAGCCGTCAGCGGTTTTCGCAAAGCGAAAACTCGGAAACCAAAGGTTTCCGACCTTTTGTTTTGAAAGCGATCAAATTTGGTCGCGATATGAACGACAAGAAGAAACACTAAAAGCAAAGCCGCCATCCAGCGCTAACGGGTAGGCGGCTCACTCAATATCGGAGGGGGGAAGCTCACCACAAGCGTCATCCCTTCCTGCCGTTATTATATCACGAAGCCTCCTCCCTGTCAACTCCAACCGAATCTTCGCCGGTGACTTGAAATTGCCCCGGTTTCGGTGTATGATAGAAGCAGAGTAAAAACGGCGCGCTGCGCCGGTTACGAAAGGGGAAGACAACCATGAGCATTACGAAGAAGCCCTTTGGCAAGGCGCCCTGCGGCCGCGAGGCGGAGCTGTATGTGTTGACCAACGCGTCCGGCGCGTCGGTGGAGATTTCCAACTACGGCGGCATTCTCCGCGCGGTCAACGTGCCCGACAGGAACGGCAAAATCGGCTCCGTGACGCTGGGCTATTCCAGCGTGGAGGGCTACACGCCCCTGAACGGCTACATCGGCGCGCTCATCGGCCGCGTGGGCAATCGCATCGCGAACGGCGAGTGCACCGTCAGCGGCCAGAAGCTGACGCTGGCGAAGAACGAAAACGGAATCACCCATCTCCACGGCGGCGACGTGGGCTTCGACCGCAGGTTCTGGGACGCGACGCCGGTGGAGGGCATCTGCGAGGATTCGCTGATTCTGAAGTACGTCAGCCCCGACGGCGAGGAGGGCTATCCCGGCACTTTGCGGGTCATGGTGACCTACACCTTCACCGACGACAACGAGCTGCTGATTCACTACGAGGCCGTCTCGGACAGGGACACGCTGTGCAACCTGACCAACCACTCCTACTTCAACCTTGAGGGCGAGGGCGCGGGCCCGGTGACCGACCACGTGTTTGAGTTCAACTGCGACACCTTCACCGTGGTGGACGAAAAGTGCATCCCTACCGGCGAGCAGCGCGACGTGACCGGCACGCCCTTCGATCTGCGTCAGCCCACCCGTCTGGCCGACGGTCTGGCGCAGGAGGAGACCGACGAGCAGCTGCGCTTCGGCAAGGGCTTCGACCACAACTTCAACATCAACGACCCCGAGGCCGGACTGCGCTTCGCCGTGCACGTGGAGGCGCCCGTTTCGGGCCGCACGATGGACGTGTTCACCGACATGCCCGCCGTGCAGTTCTACTGCGGCAACATGCTCGAGGGCGTCAACCCCGGCGCCTGCGGACGGCTCTATCACAAGCGCGAGGGCTTCTGCCTGGAGACCCAGTACGCGCCGGACTCCATCCATCATCCGGAATTCCCGGACAGCGTGCTGCGCGCGGGCGAGAAGTACGACTATCTGACCATTTTCTCCTTCGACGTGGCGGAATAAGTTTTTTGCGGAGGCTCCCGATTTTTCGGGAGCTTTTTTGCGCGCGGGGAATGGACAGCGGGCGCGGCGATGTGGTAAAATGGGGATAATGAAATCTGCTGCGCCGCAGGGCGGGAGGAAAGAGATATGTGGTTTGAAAAGGAACGAATGAACTGGGACATTCCCTCGGACGAGGAGCTGGTTCGCCGGCTTCAGCCGCCGAAGGGAAAGGTGGACATGGTGCTGGACACGGACACCTACAACGAGGTGGACGATCAGTTCGCGCTGAGCTACGCGCTGCTTTCGCCGGAGAAGCTGAACGTGCAGGCGATTTACGCCGCGCCGTTTTATAACGACCGCTCCGGCGGGCCGAAGGATGGCATGGAGAAGAGCTACGGCGAGATTCTCCGGCTGCTGGACAGGCTGGGGATCGATCCCGAGGGCCGGGTGTTCAGGGGCTCGGAGCGCTATCTGCCCGACGGCCGCACGCCGGTGGACAGCCCCGCGGCGCGGGATCTCGTGGCCCGGGCCATGGCGCGGCCGGAGGACGATCCGCTGTACGTCGTGGCCATCGGCGCGATCACCAACGTGGCCTCGGCCATTCTGATGGAGCCGCGCATCACGCGCAGGATCGTCGTGGTCTGGCTGGGCGGCCATCCCACCGCCTATCCCAGCGCGCTGGAGTTCAACCTCTCTCAGGACGTGCCCGCCGCGCGGACGATCTTCGACTGCGGCGCGCCGGTGGTGCTGGTGCCGTGTCTGGGCGTGGCCTCCCATCTGCTGACGAGCATTCCCGAGCTGGAGGCCAGCATCGGCGGCCGGAACGCCCTGTGCGACATGCTGCTGGACATCGTGCGCGGCTACACGGACGATCCCTTCGCATGGGGCAAGGAGATCTGGGACGTGTCCACCGTGGCGTGGCTGCTCAATCCCGACTGGCTGCCCTCGAAGCTGACCCACAGCCCGCTGCTGACCGACGACAGCCACTGGGCCCACGACGAGAATCGCCATCTCATCCGCGAGTGCACGTTCTGCCATCGCAACCCGGTCTTCCGCGATCTGTTTACCAAACTGGCAGGAGGAAGAGAAAAATGAAAAAATGCGCCGTAATCGGCTCGATCAACATGGATCTGGTGGTGGGCACGCCGCGCTTTCCCGCGCCGGGCGAGACCATCACCGGCTCGATCTTCCGCTCGGTGCCCGGCGGCAAGGGCGCGAATCAGGCCGTGGCGCTGGCGCGGCTGGGCGTGGAGACGCGCATGGCCGGCATGGTGGGCGACGACGGGTTCGGGCAGACGTATCTGGAGCATTTCCGCAAGAACGGCGTGAACGTCGAGGCCGTGGAAACGCGCCCGGGAGCGACCACGGGTCTGGCCAACATCCTCGTCAGCGACGACGGCGAGAACGTCATCGTGCTGGTGCCCGGCGCGAACGCGCTGTGCGACGGGGAATGGCTGGAAAGGGCGCTGTCGCAGACGGCCCAGTGCGACGTATTCCTGCTTCAGCTGGAGCTGCCGCTGGACACGGTGTGCAAGTGCGTGGAGCGGCTGCACGCGGCGGGCAAGACGGTGGTGCTCGATCCCGCGCCGGCGGTGCCGCTGCCCCGGACGCTGCTGGAGCAGACGGACTTCCTCACGCCCAACGAGACCGAGCTCCGACTCGTCACCGCCGAGCTGCCCGAGGACGCGGACATGGCCGCGCGCATCGCCCATCTGGTGGGCGACAGCGACCGCACGGTCATCCACAAGCGCGGCGGCGACGGCGCGTACATCGGCACAAAGCAGGGCGTCGTCCACGTTCCGGGCTTCCGGGTCAAGGCCGTGGACACCACCGCCGCGGGAGATACGTTCAACGCCGGCTTCGCCGCGGGTCTGGCCATGGGCATGGATCTTAAGCGCGCCGTGCGGCTGGGCAACGCCGCGGGCGCGCTGGCCGTCACCGCCTTCGGCGCGCAGGACGGCATGCCCTCGCTGGAGCAGGCGGAAAAGCTGATTGCAGAGCAATGGACGGAAGAAAAACGTTAATTCTTCGCGTCTCTCTTGACAGCGCCGGGATCCTGCGCTATACTTTGAACAAAATTTCATACGGGAAACCAAAAGGCGACGACGAAGAGGACGGCGCAGTCTCAATTCTCAGAGAAGTGGCGGTGGGTGCGAGCCACGGAACTTGAGCGCGCAGGTTTGTAGCTTCCGAGCCGGAAGGAAGAAAGCTCCTCTATGGAGCAACTAGACCCTTCCCGTGATTGCTGCGTCAAGGCATAGGACTTGTCGGAGTCCGAGAGTGGCGGCGGTTTCGCCGCAATTTGAGTGGTACCGCGGGCGAAGTTTATTTGTGCAACGCTCGTCTCAAAGAACAATTTTTCTTTGGGACGGGCGTTTTTGTCTGTCCCGACCGGGAGAGGGAGGAAGCATTCATGGCACAGATTACCGGACTCAACTTCAAGATTCAGGAAATGGCTCACCGCATTCGCGAGCTGCGCGAGATCGAAAACCGCACCGCCGCCGAGATGGCGGAAAAGACCGGCGTGACCGAGCGGGAATACCTCGACTGCGAGGCCGGGCGCTCCGATCTGACGTTCGCGTTTCTCTATCGCTGCGCGCTGGCGCTGGGCGTGGACGTGACGGACATCATCGAGGGCTCCAGCCCGAATCTGGCCTCGTTCACCGTCACCCGCCGGGGCGACGGACAGCGCATCGAGCAGGCCCACGGCATGACCTATTACAACCTCGCCGCGTCCTTCCGCAACCGCATCGCCGAGCCGCTGTACGTCCGCGCCGAGTACAGCCGCGAGATCGAGCTCAGCGACATCGAGCTGACCACCCACGACGGTCAGGAGTGCGACATCGTCATCGAGGGCCAGCTGAAGGTGCAGGTGGGCGAGCACAGCGCACTGCTGAATCCCGGCGATTCCATCTATTACGACAGCGGCACGCCCCACGGCATGATCGCCGTGGGCGGGCAGGACTGCCTGTTCTACGCCATCGTGCTCAATCCCTCGGGCGAGCCGGTGCCGGAGCTCACGCCCAGCCGCGCGCTGCCCGACGCCGCGCCCCGCATGGCCGAGCCGGAGACGGCCAGGCGCATCTACCATCAGTACATCGACGTGGACAAGGACGAAAACGGCACGCCCACGGCCATCCGCTTCCACGACGTCGAGCACTTCAACTTCGGCTTCGACGTGGTGGACGCCATCGCCGCCCGTGAGCCCGACCGGCTGGCCATGCTCCATCTGGACCGGGAGAAGCGCGAGCGCCGCTTCAGCTTCGCCGACATGCGCGATCTGTCCAACCGCTGCGCCAACTACTTCCGCGCGCTGGGCGTCCGCAGGGGCGACCGCGTGATGCTGGTGCTCAAGCGCCACTGGCAGTTCTGGCCGTCCATTCTGGGCCTGCACAAGCTGGGAGCCATTGCCATTCCCGCCACCTGCCAGCTGCAGGAGCACGACTTCGAGTATCGCTACAACGCCGCGGGCGTGAAGGCCATTCTCTGCACCGCCGACGGCGACACGGCCCATCAGGCCGAGATGGCCGCCCGGAACGCGCCCACGCTGGAGACGAGGATTCTCGTCGGCGGAAGCCGCGAGGGCTGGCGCGACTTCGACGCGGAGCTGAGCGCCTATTCCGCCGAGTATCCCCGGGGCGAGGACGCGCCCGGCGGCGACGATCTGATGCTCATGTTCTTCACCTCGGGCACCACGGGCTATCCCAAGATCGCCGCCCACAGCTTCACCTATCCGCTGGGCCATTTCCACACCGCCAAGTACTGGCACTGCGTGGATCCCGACGGCCTGCACCTGACCATCTCGGACACGGGCTGGGCCAAGGCGCTGTGGGGCAAGCTCTACGGACAATGGCTGTGCGAGGCCGCGACCTTCGTCTACGACTTCGACCGCTTCGACGCGGCGGACATCCTGCCGCTGTTCGCGAAGTACCGCATCACCACCTTCTGCGCGCCGCCCACCATGTACCGCATGATGATCAAGGAGGATCTCACGCGCTACGACCTGTCCTCGGTGCGCCACGCCACCATCGCCGGCGAGGCGCTGAACCCCGAGGTGTTCCGCCAGCTGGAGAAGCTGACGGGCCTGAAGGTCATGGAGGGCTTCGGCCAGTCCGAGGGCACGCTGATGATCGGCAATCTGGCCGGCGCGGGCCACAAGATCGGCTCCATGGGCAGGGCCGTGCCGCTCTACAAGGTGGCGCTGCTGGATTCCGATGGAAAGCCCGTTCCCGCGGGCACGCCGGGCGAGATCTGCGTCGATCTGCGCGGCGGATGGCCGGTGGGTCTGTTCAAGGGCTACTATCGCGACGAGGAAAAGACCGCCGAGGCCATCCACGACGGCTGGTACCACACCGGCGACGTGGCGTGGATGGACGAGGACGGCTTCTACTGGTACGTGGGCCGCGCGGACGACGTGATCAAGTCCTCGGGCTATCGCATCGGGCCGTTCGAGATCGAGAGCGTCATCATGGAGCTGCCCTACGTCCTCGAATGCGGCGTGTCCGCCGCGCCGGACGAGGTGCGCGGTCAGGTGGTCAAGGCCAGCATCGTGCTGACGAAGGGCACCCAGCCCAGCGACGAGCTCAGGAAGGAGATTCAGACCTACGTCAAGGAGCACACCGCGCCGTATAAGTATCCGCGCATCGTCGTGTTCCGCGACAGCCTGCCCAAGACCACCAGCGGCAAGATTCAGAGATCGAAGCTGTAAATGGAAAGCGCGACGCGCTTTGGGAATGGACAAAGAAGGCCGCCGCAGATTCCAGAGCGAATCTGCGGCGGTCTTTCCTGCGGGGAGATTTACTGCGCCGACGGAACGGCGGGATGCTGCATCCACGCGCCGCGGCGATAGAACAGAATGCTCAGCACGGCGGCGATGCTCCAGCCCACGGGCCACGCGCACCAGATGCCCGTCGCGCCCATGGCGGCGGAGAGGACGAAGGCCAGCGCCACGCGCAGCGTGAGGTCGGTGAAGGTGGAGATCATGAACTGCTTCATCATCGACGAGCCCCGCAGCACGCCGTCGGCCACCAGCTTGATGGAGATGATCAGATAGAACGGCGAGAGGATGCGCAGGAAGGCGCGGCCCGTGTCCAGCGCCGTCCGGGACGGATTCTCCACGAACAGCTTGATCAGCGCGTCGCTGCTCAGCCAGTACAGCGCGATCAGCGGAATGCTCAGCAGCCAGACCATCTTCGCGCCCGCCCGGAAGCCCTCGCGGATGCGCTCCAGCTTCTTCGCGCCCAGATTCTGGGCGGTGTAGTTGGAAATGCCGTTGGCCAGCGTGGTGAAGGACGTGATGACCAGATTGTTCAGCTTCACCGCCGCGGAATAGCCCGCCACCACCGCCGGGCCGAAGCCGTTGATCACGCCCTGAATGATGATGTTGCCCACGGAGATGAAGCTCTGCTGGAGGATGCTGGGAATGGCCACCATGGCGAACTTCTTGAAGATGGGCAGGGAGAAGGCCTGACTCGGCTCGTCGGAGGGCATGCCGCGCAGGCGGCGGAACACGAAGATCAGCGCCACGACGCAGCTCACGCCCTGACAGAGAAAGGTCGCCCAGGCCACGCCGGCCACGCCCATGTGAAAGCCCGCCACGAACAGCACGTCCATGCCGATGTTGGACAGGGATGAGACCGCAAGGAAGCAGAAGGGCGTCTTGGAATCGCCCAGCGCGGAGAAGATGCCCTCGGAGATGTTGTAGAAGAACACGAAGGGCAGGCCCAGCGCGTACACGTCCAGATACAGCGAGGAATCGTCGAAGATTTCCGCCGGCGTGCGGATGAGCTTCAGCAGCGCGTCGCAGCCGAAAATACCGATGAGCATCAGGATCAGGCAGGTCACGGCGCTGGCGATCATGCCCGTGTGCACGGCGGTCTTCATCTCGCCGTAGCGCTTCGCGCCGAAATACTGGGACACCACCACCGAGCAGCCGATGTTGCAGCCGAAGGCGAAGGCGATGAAGATCAGCGTGATCTCATAGCTGTTGCCCACCGCCGCCAGCGCGTTTTCGCCGATGAACTTGCCCGCCACCAGACTGTCCGCGATGTTGTACAGCTGCTGGAACACGATGCTGCCGAACAGCGGCATGCAGAACCGCCAGAGTACGCTCTCCGGCTTTCCGACCGTCAGATCCCGGTTCATTTGTATCCGCCCCTTTGTGTCGTTGCTTTTCAAACCGACTTAGTATATAATAGATTCTGAGATATGTAAAAGGTATATTTGAGATGGCAGACAGGTGAATTGTGTATATCGGAGGGCGCGCATGGACATTTCCTACGATTATTATCGGGTGTTTTACTACGCGGCGCGCTACCGCAGCTTTTCCCGGGCGGCGGAAGCGCTGCTGAGCAATCAGCCCAATGTGACGAAATTCATGAACAATCTGGAGGCGCAGCTGGGCTGCCGGCTGTTCGTGCGCTCCAATCGCGGAGTGACGCTCACGCCCGAGGGCGAAAAGCTCTATGCCCGCGTGGCCGTGGCCTTCGAGCAGCTGAGCAAGGCCGAGCAGGAGCTGGCGGGCGAGCGGCGGCTGGACGGCGGCGTGGTGACCATCGGGGCCAGCGAGATGGCGCTGCATGGCATGCTGCTGCCGGCGCTGAAGGCCTTTCACGAAAGGCATCCCGCCGTGCGGCTGCGCATCTCCAACGACTCGTCTCAGCAGGCGGTGCAGGCGCTGCGCAGCGGCGCGGTGGATTTCTCGGTGGTGACCTCGCCGGTGGAGGTGCCGAAGCCGCTGAAGGCCAGAGCGCTGCGCAGATACCGGGAGATTCTCGTTACCGGGCCGCAGTACGCGTTCCTCGCCGCGCGGCCGCGGAGGCTGGAGGAGCTGGAGTGCGCGCCGCTGGTGGGACTGGGAAGAAACACCAAGACCTACGACTTCTACGCCGAGCTGTTCCTGAAGCACCGGCTGACGCTGCGGCTGGACACCGAGGCCGCCACCGCCGACCAGCTTCTGCCGCTGATCCGCAACCATCTGGGCGTCGGCTTCGTGCCGGAAATGCTGGCCCGGGAGGCCGTTGAAAAGGGCGAGGTGTTCGAAATACCGCTGACGGAGCCCATCCCCGAGCGCGAGATTCTGCTGGTGGAGGATGGAAGCCGCCCGCTGTCCATCGCCGCGGAGCGGCTTCGGCAGATGCTGGAGGAGGGCAGGCGTTGACGGAGAGGGAGGTTTACTGTAAAATGGACGGAGAGATGAGATTTCCAGCGGAGAATACCGCGGCGATCCGGCAAGCGGAGGAGACGACGCTGGAACGATACCGCGCGGCGCTTCGGGAATACGCACAGGCGTTTGCGCGATACGGCGCCTCGACGGTTCTCGAAATCCGGCGGGAGCCGAACAGCAGCCGGGCTTGGATCGCATGCAGAGTGCTCGGCCGGGACGGCGAGGTCGTCGAGTCGGCTGACCACGACACGTGTATGGATTTTGCGTGGATGCTGTCCATCCCCGACCGCGGAAGCGTCGTCGTGTGCACCGATGTGGACGACGAAGCCGTGGAAATGATGCAGATCTGCGAGGCATATTTCCGCGATCCCTATTGAGCGGCGACGGAGAGGAGGCGCGCGATGACACAGCGCCAGAAGGGGCACATCTACGGCCTGAAAACGAAAAAGGGCGTGGCGATTCTACAGCTGGCGGAGGAGCCGGAAACGCCGACCTCGCTGCAGCTGACGCGCGTCTGCGACGGCTTTCTGGAGGGAGAGTACACCGACGAGGACATTCTGAGGATTGTCCGCCGCCCGGAGCGCTTCTTTCTGGAAACTCCGCTGCGGGCGATTGGGCCGAGAAGCCGGGTCTATCGGGAGTTTTTCGCCTTCGATCGGCCCTTTGCGCTGCCGGACGGGCTGGAGCTGCCGAAATATCAGCGCGGCTTCGTCGTGCGCAGCGATGGAAGCGTTCAGTGGTATAAAAAGCGCCGGGGCGGCCGCGACAGAAGGTTTGTGACCGTGCTGACGAAGGCCTTTTTGCAGCTTTCCCCGGACAGCTGCTGGAGCCTGCCGGATCTGCGCGAATTTCTGGAGAGCGGAAAGGCGATTTCGGATTACGTCTGACGGCGGAAAAGGGCGTTGACAGACGGGGAGAAATGAAGTATAATAACGGCAGGAAGGGATGACGCTTTTGGTTGGGCTTCTCCCCTCCGGTTGTTGAGTGAGCCGCCTACCTGTTGCGCGGGATGGCGGCTTTAACTTTACTTCTTATGGCTGCTGTTTTTTACGGCCGCGGAAATTTCCGCGGCCGTTTCTATATGAGTGGGTCGGCTGCAGCCGATGGCGAGCGCCATGTCAAGTTCGCGGCGCTGCGTTCGGGATTCCGACCGGATTGGACTTCTCTTCCTTGGAAACTCAGCGCTGGACGCGGCCCGAGCCGCTGCCGCCCATGAGGGCGAGCACCTCCTGCTCGGAGACCATGTTGAAGTCCTGTTCGATGGTCTGCTTCAGGCACGAGGCGGCCACGGCGAACTCGATGCAGCGCTGGGCGGGTTCGTTCCTGCGCAGCATGTGAATCAGCGCGCCGCCGAAGCTGTCGCCGCCGCCCACGCGGTCGACGATGTGGATGGGGTATTCCCGGGCGAAGAAGGCCGTTTCGCCGTCGTAGAGCATGCCGCTCCAGCGGTTGTCGCTGGCCGAGAGGGAGGTGCGCAGCGTGACGGCCACATATCGGAAGCCGAAGCGCTCCTTCAGCCGGCGCGCCACGTCGATGTAGCCGTCGCGGTCGAGTTTGCCGCCCTCGACGTCGGAATTGGCCGCCTGAATGCCGAACACGTCCTTCGCGTCCTCCTCGTTGGCGATGCACACGTCCACATAGGGCATGAGCCGACCCATGACCTCCCCCGCGCGCTGACGCGTCCAGAGCTTGCCGCGATAGTTGAGATCGCAGGAGACGGTCAGTCCCTTCGCCTTCGCCGCCTTCAGCGCGTCCTCGCAGATCTCGGGCAGCTCGCCGCCCAGCGCGGGGGTGATGCCGGTGAAGTGGAACCAGTCCGCGCCGTCGAGAATCGCGTCCCAGTCGAAGTCGCCGCGCCCGGCCAGCGCGATGGACGAGCCGGCGCGGTCGTAGAGCACCTTGCTGCCGCGCTGGGACGCGCCCTTTTCGAGGAAGTAGATTCCCAGCCGCGGGCCGCCGCGCACCACGTCCGACACGTCCACGCCGTAGCGGCGCAGGGCGTTGACCGCGCACTGCCCCAGCGGATTGTCCGGGAGCTTCGTCACGAAGCTCGCCTCGTCGCCGTAGTTGGCCAGCGACACCGCCGCGTTGGCCTCGCCGCCGCCGTAGCTGACCTCGAAGCGGTCGGCCTGGGCAAAGCGCAGATAGCCCTCGGGGTTCAGGCGCAGCATGATCTCTCCGAAGCAAACGATTTTTTTCATGGCTTTCCCTGCTTTCCATTTCTTTGGCGAAGGCGGATCGCCTTCGCGCCTGCTGTCTCTATCATAGCGCAAAGCGGGCGAAAAGGAAAGAGGAAAAGAGCGCTTTTCCATGCGGAAGATGTGAAAAAAACGCCGGGCAACCATAATTGTCGTCCGAAGGACTGGGAAGCCTTGACAAACGCGGCGAAAGATGCGAAACTGAACGCGAACGGGGCGAAGGAGCCGTCGTCGCCGGTCGCTCCAAAGAATGCGGGAGCGCTTGAGAGGAACGAAAATTTTCCCAACCGCAATAACCGAAATGAAGGAGAAGAGAGAATGTCTGTCGAAAACATGCTCAGCACGCTGAATCTGGAGATGAGCGCGAAGGTGCCGCGGACGGAGTATTCCGCCCACATCCACTGGCCGCTGATCGAGCGCGTGACCGGGCTGCGCGTGGACGCGGACAGCACGCCCGCGGAGCGCGAGGAGGCCTCGCGGCAGTTCGTCCGCGCCTGGGACTATTCCATGATGTGGAACGTCTGCATTTCCAGCGAGATATTCGGCGACCAGCGCACCAGCATGGGCCACGCGGTCTATGCCGAGGGCGGAACGGATTACAACGACCAGATCTTCCAGCTGTTCGAAGATCCCGAGGATGTGTACGACTACGACCTGTTCGAGGCGCACGGAACGCCCGACGTGGATGCGATCGCGCGCCGCTGCGACGAGAACTTCGATCTGCAGAACCGGCTGTATCCCGACTGCCTGAACATGGCGGGCATCTACATCACCTGCATTTCCGGCGTGCTGGAGCTGCTGGGATGGGATACGCTGCTCATGGCCGCGGGCATCGACCCGGAGGCCTTCGGCGCGTTTATCAACCGCTACTGCGACTGGATTTCCTATTATTTTCAGGGACTGGCCAAGTGCAAGTCGCCGGTTATCATGGTGCACGACGACATCGTATGGGGCAACGGGCCGTTTCTCGCGCCGGAATACTACCGGAAATACGTCTTTGCCAACTATAAGAAGCTCTTTGCGCCGCTGCACGACTGCGGCAAGAAGATTCTCTACACCTCGGACGGCAATTATTCGGCGTTTGTCGACGACGTGGCGGCCTGCGGCGTGAACGGCTTCATGATGGAGCCGGCCACGGACATGGCCTATATCGCCGAAAAGTACGGCAAGACCCACGTGTTCGTGGGTAACGCCGACACGTCCATTCTGCTCTCCGGCGGCCGCGAGGCCATCGAGGCCGAGGTTCGGCGCTGCATGGACGTCGGCAGGCGCTGCCCGGGCTTCGTCATGGCGGTGGGCAACCACATCCCCGCCAACACGCCGGTGGAGAACTGCCTGATCTACAACGAGATTTACGAAAAGCTGGCCCGGAGATAGGGGGAAACGAAAATGGATTCGCAGCGGCTGCTGGAATGCGCGATGGACGTGGGCGAGGCGCTCCTGCGCAGCGGCGCGGAGATCTACCGAGTGGAGGACTCCATCGGGCGGATTCTGAACGCCTACGGCGCGCGCCGGGCGGACGTGTTCGCCATTCCGTCGGTCATCATCGCGTCGCTGACCATGCCCGGAGAGAATCAGATCACTCAGACCCGGCGCATTCTGTCCTCGGCGACGGATCTCAACGCGCTGACGCAGGTGAACGACCTCTGCCGCCGCATCTGCGCCCATCGGCCCGAGCCGGAGCAGATCGACGCGGAACTGAAGGCGATTCTGGCCCGAAAGCCCTATCCATGGTTCGTGCGCTGGGCGGACTATGTGTTCATCGCCCTGGCCTTCACCGTATTCTTCGGCGGCGGCTGGCCCGAGGGGCTGGCGGCGGGCGCGGTGGGCGGACTGCTGTTTCTGGCGATGGAGGGTCTGAAAAAGCTGTGCGTGGGCAGCGTGTTCCCCCAGCTGCTGGGCGCGGCGGTGATCGCGGCGCTGACGCTGCTGGCCGCGCGTCTGGTTCCGGAGCTGCGCACGGACAAGGTGGTCATCGGCAACATCATGCTGCTGATTCCCGGCGTGGAGCTGACCAACGGCATGCGCGACCTGTTCTCCGGCGACGTGCTGGCGGGCCTTCTGCACATCGGCGAGGCGGTGTTTCTGGCCACGATCATCGCGCTGGGCGCGGTGTTCATTCTGTCGCTGGGAGGAATGGTGTAAATGCTGATGCAGATTCTGGCGGGAGCCGCCGGCTCCATCGGATTCGCCATACTGTACAATGTCCGGGGCCGGGCGCTGGCGTTCGCGCTGCTGGGCGGCGCGCTGGGATGGACGGTCTATCTGCTCACCGGCGGGCGTTCGCCGAACGACCTTCCGAACTATCTCTACGCGGCCATGAGCGTCGCGCTGTATTCCGAGGTGCTGGCGCGGCTGCTGAAGACGCCGGTCTCGGCCATGCTCGCGCCGTCGGTCATTCCGATGATTCCCGGCGGGTCGCTGTACTACACCATGGCCTCGTGCCTGCGCGGCGACTACGCCGACTTCACCAGGCGCGGCCTGTACACCATCATGATCGCCGCCATGCTGGCGCTGGGCGTGATGAGCGTCATGGTGGTCACCCGGGCGTACGTCACGCTGCATCGGCGGCTGGCGGGGAAATAAGGGAAAAATGCAAAAACGAAGCGCCGGTCTTTTCCGAATGCGGAAAGGCCGGCGCTTCGTCCTGTGCGCGGCGCGCGTTTTCTTCAGTCTTCCAGAAAATCGTGAATTTCCACCCATTCCGGGACTTTGCCCACGCTGGGCAGGAATTTTTCGAGGAAGTCGCGGGTGGACAGGGCAAGGGTTTCGGTGTTGTCGCAGGGATGGAAGGCCAGCTCGGAAAGCTTCGCCAGCGCGGAATCCATCAGCAGCCGCACCGGAGCCGCCGAATCGAAGATCAGGCCGAAGGGGCTGACGGAGCCGGGGCGCTCGCGGAGCATGGAAAAAAGCTCCTCCTCGCCGGCGAAGGTCAGCCGCGGCGAACCCACCTGCTTGGAAATATCCGCAGTGCGCAGCCGCGCCTCGGGCTGGACGACGCACAGGCAGTAGTGCTTTTTGCTCTTGGTGGTCAGAAAATAGTTCTTGCAGACCACCGCGCCCAGCGCCCGGCTCACGGACGCGCATTCGTCCAGACTGGCCGCCGGGGCGTGGCGGACGCGGCGACAGGGAATGCCCAGCGCGTCCAGACGGGCGTACACCGCCGCGCGGAGGGCGGAATTTTCATCGAGCGGGGAAGGCTCCGCGTCGAGCGGCGGGGGAAGCTCGCTTCGCGCGGAAGCGGCGCTTTCCGGCGCGGCGACGGACGGTTCGTCCGCGCGGCATGCGTCCGCGGAGGCGGGAGGTTCGTCCGCGCGGCATGCGTCCGCAAGTATCTCTCTTTGCAATTCTTCCCGCGCGTTCACAGCGTTCTCAGATCCTTTCCCCTGAGCTGCACCACGCCGCAGACGCTCCTGTCCAGCAGGCGCGAGGACACGCGCTCGCCGTAGCGCTCCTGAAGCTGAGTGGCCGTGAGGTTGGTGGCGATGACGGTATGGCGCTTGGCGGCGGCGCGCTCGTTGAGCAGCAGGAACAGATATTCCACCGTGATGTTGCGCATCATCGGCTCGGTGCCCAGGTCGTCGATGAGCAAAAGCGGCGCTTCCGTCAGCGACGCAAATTCGCTCTCCGAATCGCCCATGTGCTGGCGGCGCATGGACTCGAACAGCTTGAAAGCCGTCACGCGCACGGCGGACAGGCCCCGGTCGCACACCCGGGCGTAGATGCAGTTGAGCAGATAGGTCTTGCCCAGCCCGCCCGCGCCGGTGAGCAGCAGATTGCGATAGCGCGTCTCGGGGAAGCGGTCGGCGTATTCCTCGCACAGCCGCCGGGCCAGCGCCATCTGCGCGCGCTGACCGCCCTCCTCGGGAAAGCGGTTCAGGTCGAAGCGCTCGAAGTTCTGCTCGTCGGTTCCGGCCATGGAGCCGTCCTCGTGGCGGCGGGCGCGCAGCCGGGTCTCGAAGCACTCGCAGAAGCGCGCGGGCGCGTCGCCCACATAGCCCGTGTCTTTGCAGACGGGGCAGCGGTATTTCAGCTCCAGATCGTCCTCGGGCAGGCCCAGCGCCTTCAGCCGGCGGCGAATCTCGGCGTTGTTGGCCTGACCCCGGGCGCGCATGCGCTGGGCGGCCTCGACGCGGGCCTCCTGGGTGGGCAGCGACAGAATGGTGCGCATGGTGCCCAGCGCCAGCGACACGCTGTCGGCGCGCAGCCGGGCGATCTCCGGGTCGCGGCGCTCGGCGGCCTCCACGCGGGCATTCAGCTCCGCGTCGTCCCGGGCGCGCTGGGCGGCGTATTCCTCCAAAAGGGCGCGAATGTGCTCCGAACGGGTCATTGGCCGTCGCCTCCTTCGCCATAGAGCTTGCTCAGATCGATGTACAGGTCGTCGTAGTCGCTTTCGCTGTGCTCCCGCTGCTCGTATTGCAGCGCGGGATTGGCTGCGGGCTGCGCCGTGCGGGCGGCGCGATTTTCATGCTGCGCGCGCGCCTCGTCGGCGGTGCGCACGCCGCTCCTGCCCCACTCGGTCAGCAGGCGGTCGATGTATCGCATGGGCAGCTGCATGCCCCGGGCGCATTCGGCGGCGTAGGCGATAAGCTCCTCGGACGCGGTTTTCGTCCAGCCTTCGTAGAGGCGAAGATCCTCCATCTGGGGGCGGCGGTCGGTGCCGCATTTGTCCAGCACGGCGGCCACCTCGGCGGTGAGCCGGCTCATGCGCTGAACATAGGCCTCGGCTTCGTCGGCGCGAAACAGCTTCATCGGCGCCCAGCGGGAGAGCATGCGCTCCAGATCCTCGAAGCGGTGCTGGTTCTTGCGGCAGCACTGAATCGCCGCCAGCCGCACCGTCTCCGGCTCGAAGCCCTGCTTCAGCCACCCGGCGTACCGCTGCTGCTCGTCCGCGGTGGGCGCGCCGCCCTGAGCGTCCAGCTCGCGCTTGGCGGCCTGCGCGCCCTCGAACACGGGCGCGTCGCCCCTGCGGCGGGATTCCAGAATGGAGTTCAGATAGGCGAAGGAAGGGTTGCGCGACTTGGTGGTCTCGGCGCAGGCGGAGAGAATCTCCTCCGTGGTAAAGCCCCATTCGTCCAGCCATTTCGCCGCCAGACGCATCTCGTCCACCGACGGCGCGCGGGAGACGCCCAGCTGTCTGAGCACCGCCGAGGCCGTCTTTTCGGCCTGACCGTCGAAGAGGATCGCCTTCTCCACGTCCTCCAGTGTGCGCGCGCCGCGCTCGGCCCAGCGCCCGGCCATCTCGTCGGCCTTCTTGAAGATCCGCGCGGGAGACGGCGATTTCGAACGGGATTTCTTCACCTGAAATTCCACCAGCCTCAGCGCCGCGTCCTGGGTGTAGCCGTAGACGTTGAGCCAGTCGTAGGCCATGGCGTACTGCTTCGGCCCCAGCAGGTTCTCCGGGCCGAACAGGGACTGAAGCGACGCATTGAAGTCGCGCAGCTCGTAGTAGTCCGCCTCCATGGGATCGCGCGCCGCCGCGCCGTTCACGCTCAGAAGCTGATAGGTGGGTGGCCGGTCGGTCAGGCGGCAGACCAGCCCCTGGCGCTCCCAGTAGGTCATGGCGTTGTACACGCTCTCCTCGTCCATGCGCAGCGCCCTGGCCACGTCCGCGATGTCCTCGCCCAGCTCCGGGTGCAGCGTCAGCATGCGCGCGTAGAGATACACGCGCAGGAAGCCCTCCGGCGCGCTGGGCAGGTATTCCAGCAGAAACATGTTTTCGATGGGCGTGACGTCGTACATCCCCGCGCCCTCGGCAAAGCGGCAAAACGGCATGGCAAAAACCTCTTCTTTGGTGGATGAAATTATGATACCACAAAAAACGCCGTCTGACAACAAAAATGAGCCGCCCAAAAGAAATGGACGGCTCATCTAAAGCCATGGGAGAGCTCGAGAGGGCCGAAGCCCTCTCGAACTTCAATCGTACCCGGCGGCGTGTACGCCGGGAAGG
>USDD01000008.1 GCA_900553265.1 uncultured Eubacteriales bacterium | reverse complement strand
AGTAAACCTTCAAAATTTGCATTTGCATCTGACGAAAAATCCATTCGCCGGCCGATCGCCTCATTTGTGCGGTGTTGCCCTTGGTTATGGTTATGCGCCCACCACGAGGTACTTGCCGCACATCACGTCCTCCACGGCCAGACCCAGCGCGTCGAACAGCGTGATCTCGTCGTCACTGCCGCGGGCGGGGGCGGTTCCGTTGATGACGTCGCCGATGGAGCCGACGATGTGCTCCTCGGTGATGAGACCCTCGGACAGCGGAATCAGGTATTCGCCGGCCTCCTTCTTCATGGCCTCCACCTGATCGGCGTACAGCCGGGAGCGGGCGACCAGCGCGCTGGTGACCTCGCGGGTGGTGGGGGTGAAGGTGCCCACGGCGTTGACGTGGCAGCCGGGCTTGATCCATTCAGCCTGAAGGTAGGCCTCCTTGCTGGGCGTGACGGTGCAGACGACGTCCGCGTCCTTCACGGCCTCCTGCACGCTGGCGCAGACCTTCACCGGGCGGCCGAATTTGGCGGTCATTTCCTCGGCGTAGCGCTGCGCGCCCTCGGGGCGGATGTCGTAGCAGGTCACTTCCTCGATGGACGGCCGCACGCAGAGCATGGCCTCCAGATGGCTGCGCCCCTGCGCGCCGCAGCCGATGACGGCCAGCTTCTTCGAATCCGGGCGGGAGAGGTACTTCGTGGCCACGCCGGACACCGCGCCCGTGCGCACCATGGTGATGACGTTCGCGTCGGCCATGCCCACCGGCGCGCCGTGCTCCGCGTCGAAGATCATGACGTAGCCCATGTGGGAGGGATACTTCGTGCCCAGATTGGCGTGGAACGCCGTGATGATCTTCGCGCCGAAGTAGTCGCCCAGATGCGCCGGCATGAAGCCGAAGGAATTGTTGCCCGGAATGGTCAGCACCGTGCGCATGGGCTGGAAGCATTTGCCGGCCGCCAGATCAGACAGCGCCTTTTCCATAAGGTCGATGCACACGGGCATGGTCAGTTTTTCAAGAGCCTCTTTTTCTTCGATGATAATCATCATTTACGCCTCCTTCGTGTTGTCCCGAACCAGCCTGCCGGCCTGGAAAACATAGTCCGGCTTGCCGTATACCACGCTCAGATCCGCCACGGGATCGCCGCTGACCAGCACCAGATCGGCTTCGTAGCCCGGGCGCACCTGGCCGATCACGTCGCCCAGACCGACGATTTCCGCGGAATACCGGGTCGCCTGACGGAGAATGTCCAGATTGCTCATGCCGATATAGTCCCTGCGATACCTGAACTCGATCCCCTCGCGATACTGACCCTTGTCCGCCGCGGGGATGGAATCGGTGCCGAAGCCCATCTTGCAGCCCGCGTCCCAGGCGAGGCGCAGGTTTTTGCCGCAGGCCTCCAGCATCGCGCCCAGGCGCTCCTTCCAGAAGGGAGAATCGGAGCCGGGATTGCAGTACATGGCCGCCAGCGTGGGCACCAGATAGCAGTCATTGGTCTTCAGCAGCGCGTTCAGCGTCTCTTCGCTCAGATAGGTCGCGTGCTCGATGGTGCGCACGCCCGTGTCCACGCACAGGCGGATGGCGCTGTCGCAGTGGGCGTGGGCGGCCACGTAGGAGCCCTTCATTGCGGCCACCTGCACGGCCATGCGCACTTCGTCTTCCATCATGATGGGCTGCAGAGGCTTGCCCTTGGGATTGAAGGCGGAGCCGGAGGCGTAGATCTTGATGAAGTCCGCGCCCTCGGCGAATTCCCGGCGCACGTGGCGGCGCACCTCGTCCGGGCCGTCGGAGATGCTGTCCATGCCCAGCATGGAGCCGGAGACGCTGACCTCCGTGGGGCAGACGGTCTGGCCGCAGGCGAGGATGCGCGGGCCCTCGATGAGGCCCTGCTGCACCAGCTCGCGGGTGTAGATGGACGCGCGGACGACGGAGCCGCAGTCGCGGATGGTGGTGAAGCCGTAGTCCAGATAGTGGCGCGCCAGCTCCGCCGCCGTGACCAGCACCTTCATGGGCACGTTCACGTCCGCGTCTCGATCCCTGCCCAGGCCGTTGAGATGGGTGTGGATGTCCAGAAAGCCCGGCAACAGCGTGCGTCCGCCGCAGTCAAAGGCGGCTTCGGCCACCGGCTCCGTGTCGGCGAAGAGAGCGGCGATTTTGCCGTCCTTCAGCTCCATGGCCAGTCCGCGGCCGTCCAGCCCGCCGGAGAGCTCCGGCACCAGCGAAAAATTCTTCAGAATCATGGCTTGCTTCCTCCTCTAAAAACTCAGACTCGGATTTCGGGATGCCGCGCGATGGCGGCCTCGATGCGTTCCAGCAGCGCGCGCGTCTGCTCGTGGGTGCTGCCCAGATTGATGCGGGAATAGCCGGCGTATTCCGGCGCGTAGTGGTCGCCCGGCTCCAGCACCGCCATGGCCTCCTTTTCGAGGAAGCTGTGCAGCTCCTCGCCCTTCAGCTTAAGGCCCCTCCATTCGATAAAGCCGACGAACGCGCCCTCCATGGGATAAATTTTGTTGGGCGCCAGCCGCGTGCGGAAGAAATCCTCCACGATGCGGCGGTTGCCGTCCATGTAGGCCAGGGACTGCCGCTGCCACGCGAGGCCCTCGGGCGTGTAGGCCGAGACGATGGAGGTGTACTCGAAGGGGCCGATGCTGCCGAAGTGGTCGGCGTACTTGCGCGCGACGTACCTCTCCCGCAGCGCGTCGTCGGGAATCAGCAGATCGGCGTGGTTCACGCCGGTGTAGTTGAAGCTCTTGCCCAGCGAGACGCAGGTGATGGCGTAGGGCCGGCCCTCCTCGATGGCGATGTAGGGCGTGACGCGGCGGCCGTCGAAGGCGTCGTTGGCGAAGATCTCGTCGCTGAGCACCACGGTCTGCGTCTTTGCCGAAAGAATCGCGATTTTGCGCAGATCCTCCTCCGGCCAGACGTTGCCCGTGGGGTTGTGGGGATTGCACAGCACCAGCAGGCGGTTCTTCGGGTCGGCCATGGCCGTCTCCAGCGCGGCAAAGTCGATGGAGAAGCGCTCGCCGTCGTTCTTCAGAGGCACCCGCACCGTATCCAGCCCCATGCGCGAGGCGGCCTGCTCGTAGCGATAGTACACCGGCGAGAGCACGATCAGCCGGCCGTCCGGCTCGCAGGTCATGCGCAGTGCGGTGGCCACGGAGAAGATGGTGCCCATCACCGGGACGATCCACCTGGGGTCGATCTCCATGCCCCGGGTCTCCTTCATCCACCAGGCGATGCGCCCGTCGTATTCCGGAGTCTGCACGGTGAAGCCGAAGATGCCCCGGTCGATCATCTCGTGCAGCGCCTTTTTCACGCAGGGCGCGGTGGAAAAGTCCATCTCCGCGGCGTTGAACGCCTCGATGTCCTGCGCGCGGATCTGAGGCGGGGTGAACTCGTGCTTCAGACTGGCCAGCCCTTCCCGGTTGACCCGCAGATCAAATTCGCTCATGATACAGCTCCTTACAGATTGTGACAGGCGACGAAGTGGTTTTCCGCCACCCGAACCAGCTCGGGCGCTTCTTCCCGGCAGCGCGCCGTGGCCCGGCTGCAGCGCGAGCAGAAGCGGCAGCCCGCGCCGGGATTGACCGGGCTGGGCACCTCGCCGTCCATGGGAATGCGCTGATGGCTGCGTTCGTAGATGGGATCGGCCACCGGCACCGCCGAGAGCAGACCCTGGGTGTAGGGATGGGCCGCGTGGCTGTAGACCTCGTTGGTGTCGCCGTATTCCACCATGTTGCCCACGTACATCACCGCCGTCTGGTCGGAGATGTGGCGCACCATGGACAGGTCGTGGGCGATGAACAGATAGGTCAGGTTCAGCTTCTGCTGAAGCTCCACCAGCATGTTCACCACCTGCGCCTGAATGGACACGTCCAGCGCCGAGATGGCCTCGTCACAGACGATGAACTCCGGGTTCAGCGCCAGTGCCCGTGCGATGCCCACGCGCTGCCGCTGTCCGCCGGAAAACTCGTGGGGGAAGCGGCTGGCGTGCTCCCGGTGCAGACCCACGGTCTCCAGCAGCTCGAACACCCGGTCGCGATATTCCTGACGGGTTTTGTACATTTTGTGAATGCGCATGCCCTCGCTGACGATTTCCTCCACGGTGTAGTAGGGATTCAGCGAGGCGTAGGGATCCTGAAAGATCATCTGCATGCGCCGGGTGAGGGCCTTGCTCTCCGGGCGGCTCAGGTTGAAGACGTCCCTGCCCTCGAAGAGCACACGCCCGCCGTCTGGCTCGTACAGGCGCATCAGCGTGCGGCCGACGGTGGTCTTGCCGCAGCCGGACTCGCCCACGAGACCCAGCGTGCGCCGGCGGTCGATGGTGAAGCTCACGCCGTCCACGGCCTTCAGGATGCGGTCGCGGCCCACCTGAAAGTGTTTGCAGAGGTTTTCCACGCGAATGAGCGGCTCAGCCATTTCCGATCTCCTCCTTCCGCAGCGCCTTCAGTCCGCCCTCGGGAAGCACGGCCTCCGCGCGCTCGTCCAGCAGCCAGCACTTCGCCTGATGCCCGTCGTCGCAGGTGAACACCGGCGGCTCCTCCTTGCGGCAGGCCGCCATGCAGAACCGGCAGCGGTTGGCGAAGGCGCAGCCCGTGGGCGGGTTGAACAGATCCGGCGGCGCGCCGTCGATGGTGTACAGCCGGGACTTGTTGTCCTGAATCAGATTGGGCATGGCGTCCATCAGGCCCCAGGTGTAGGGATGGCAGGCGTTGTAGAACACCTGATCCGCCGTGCCGGTCTCCACGATCTGGCCGGCGTACATCACGGCGATGCGGTCGGCCATCTTGGCCACCACGCCCAGATCGTGGGTCACGAGAATCACCGCCGTGCCCATCTGCGCCTGAAGCGAGCGGATCAGATCGAGGATCTGCGCCTGCATGGTCACGTCCAGCGCCGTGGTCGGCTCGTCGGCAAAGAGGATGGCCGGGTGGCAGGCGATGGCCATGGCGATCATCACGCGCTGGCGCTGGCCGCCGGAGAGCGTGTGGGGATAGCGGCCGAAGGTCTGCTCCGGGTTGGGCAGGCCGACCTTTCTGAGCATGTCCACGGCGATGTGCTTCGCCTCGTCTTTGCTGACCTTCTGATGCTTGAGGATGCCCTCGCACAGCTGGCGGCCCACCTTCATGGTGGGGTTCAGGCTGGTCATGGAGTCCTGAAACACCATGGCGAATTCCTTGCCGCGGTATTTTTCCATTTCCGCGTCGGTTTTGTTCAGGATTTCCTCGCCCTTATAGCGAATGCTGCCGCCTTTGATCTGCGCCGGCGGCATGGGAATCAGCCCCATGATGGTCTGCATGGACACGGATTTTCCGCAGCCGGACTCGCCCACGATGGACAGCGTTTCGCCGGGATAGAGGTCGAAGGACACGCCGCGCACGGCTCTGACCTCGCCGTTGTATACGTTGAAGGAAACCTGAAGATCCTTGACTTCCAACAGTTTTTCCATCGGTTTGTTCCCTCCGTCAGTCCATCTGGTGCGGGTCGAGCGTGTCCCTTAAGCAGTTGCCAAACAGGTAAAAGGCCAGAATGGTCACGCTGATGAACGCGCCGGGAATCAGCAGCTGATAGGGCTGGATGCGGAACACCGAGGAGCCCAGCTGCGCCAGCTGTCCCCAGGAGGTCATCGGCGACTGAATGCCCAGGCCGATGAAGCTCAGATAGGCCTCCATGAAGATCACCTGCGGGATGGACGAGGTGACGTCCACCACCAGCTGGCCCATGATGTTCGGCAGAATGCTGCGGAAGATCTGGTGTGCGATGCCCGCGCCCTGAGTCCTGGCAGCCAGCACGAATTCGCGGTTCTTGAACTGGAGAATGCGGCCGCGGATCATGCGCGCCGAGCCCGTCCACGTGGTGATGGACAGCGCCAGCACGATGGCCATCGGGCCCGAGCCCACCAGCAGCATGATCAGCGTGATGTAGATCAGCGACGGAATGCAGGAGCACACGTCCATGAATCGGGTGAGGAGCATGTCCACCCAGCCGCCGAAATAGCCGGATACGCCGCCGATGATCACGCCCACCAGCGCGGGCACGATGGCGCCCAGCAGGCCGATCATCAGCGAGATGCGCGCGCCGACCCAGACGCGGGCCCAGAGGTCGCGGCCGGGCTTGTCCGTGCCGAACCAGTGCGCCGCGCAGGGTTTGAGGTTGCTCTCCATCAGGCTCGTCTGCTCGTAGCCGTAGGGAACCATCATCGGCCCGACGACGGACATGACGACGATCAGCAGGATCACCGCGGCGCTGACCATCGCCACCCTGTTCTTCACCAGACGGCGCAGCACGCTGCGCCAGTAGCTCTGGCTGGGGCGGATGGAGCCGTCGGCCGCGTCGCGGTTGTAGGGCAGGCGGACGAAATCCTCCTGAGTGACTTTCGATTGCATGCTTCCGCCTCCTTTACTTGACCACGCGGATGCGCGGATCCACCAGACCGTAGATCAGGTCGATGATGAAATTCGCGCTCACCACGAACACCGCCAGAAACACCGTCAGCCCCAGCGTCATCGTGTAGTCCAGGTTCTGAATGGAATTGACGAAATACGCGCCCAGACCGGGAATGACGAAGATCTGCTCCACCACGAAGGAGCCCATCAGCAGATTGACGATCTCCATGCCCAGCGACGGGATCATCGGAATCACGGCGTTGCGGATCTGATGCCGCCAGACGATCTGGAACTTGGACAGACCCTTGGCCTTGGCCGTTTTCATGTAGTCCTCGTTGATGACCTCCAGCATCAGCGTGCGCATGCTGCGGGTGCGGGTGGCCACACTGCCGATGGACAGGGTCAGCACCGGCAGAATGCTGTAGCGGAAGCCGCTCCACTGAGCCACGGGGAACCAGCCCAGCTTGATGGCGAACGCGTACTGCAGAAGCGCCGCCACGATGAACACCGGCACGCACACGCCCAGCACCGTGAAGATGACCAGCGCGTAGTCCAGCGCCGAGCCCTTTTTGCGCGCGGACACGATGCCGAACAGCAGACCCAGCGGGAAGGACAGCAGGAACGCCTCCAGCCCCAGCTGCGCCGAAGCGGGGAAGCGCTCCAGAATCATCTGGTTGACCGAGCAGCCCGGATGCTTCAGCGAAGCGCCGAAGTCGCCGCGCAGCAGGTTCTTCATGTAGGTCAGATACTGCTCGAACAGCGGCTTGTCCATGCCGTAATAGTGCATCATGCGGTCAATCTGCTCCTGAGAGAGCAGCTCCGTCGTGGAAAACGGATTGCCGGGCAGAATGCGCAGCAGGAAAAAGCAGCAGGTCGCGATGACGAAGATGGTCACCACGGAGATAATCAGCCTGCGAATGATGTATTTCCTCAAAACGGACGTCCCTCCCATTTACAGAACATACGCCGCAGGAAGTATCTGCGGCGTATGCGTTTCAGTCTGGGGTATTACTTGCTGACCGTCAGCGCGTCGAACAGATAGCCGTGGCCCAGCACGCCGGTCTCCATGCCGGAGACGTAGCTCTTGCAGGCGCTGACTTCGTTGTGCTGGAAGATCGGCACGATGAAGGTCGCGTCCAGGAACTTCTGCTCCACCTCGGACAGAGCGGCCGTCTTTTCCGCGCCGGTCTTGCCGGACAGCGCGTTGAAGGACTCGACGAAGGCGTCGAACTCCTCGCCCTTCCAGCAGCCGAAGTCGTAGTCGCCGCCGGCCAGGAAGGTCTCGTAGAAGTTCTCGGGATTGTCGCCCATGGCGTTGCCGATGAAGAACATGTCGAAGTCCGCGGAGTAGATCTTGTCCAGCGCGGTGCCGATGGCGTACTGGTTGAACTCGATGTTGTTCAGACCCAGCACCTGCTTCCACTGATCCACCAGCGTCTCGCCGAAGACCTTCAGCAGCGCGTTTTCATAGGTCACAAACTGCAGCGTGGGCAGCTCGTCCACGGAGGAATAGCCCAGCTCGGTCAGCGCCGCGTCCAGATAGGACTTGGCCGCGTCGAAGTCGCCGGTAATCGGAACGGTGTCGGGCTGGTACGCGTCAATGTAGCGGGTGCCCTCCTCGTCCTTCTGAAGCGGCATGGCGATGCGGGTGTAGCCGGTCTGCACCGGGCTGATGGCCGCCACGATGGCCTCGCGGTTCAGCGCGTAGTTCAGCGCCTTGCGGAAATTGATGTTGCCCATCAGCGCGCTGGTCTCCTCGGTCGCGCCGGAGGTGTTCAGCCACAGGAACTCGATGCGGTTGCCCTCGACGACCTTGATGTCGTCGCCCAGCAGATCGACGTACTCCGCGTCCACGTTCAGGATCGCGTCGGCTTCGCCGCTTTCATACAGCGAGTAGGTGGTGTTGCTGTCGCCCACCAGCAGGTGAACCAGCTCTTCGGTGGGGAAGGCGTTCTCCGCGTTCCAGTAGTTGGGGTTCTTGACCATGCTCAGGCTCACGCCGGAGGTCCAGTCGGTCAGGCAGTAGGGGCCGGAGTAGACCATCTTGTCCGCGGCGGAACCCATGGCCTCGCCGTACTCGGCCAGCACGTCCTCGCGCAGCGGGCAGAACACCCAGTAGCCCAGATCGGCGATGAGGTGGTCGTTGGGAGCTTCCAGCGTGAACTGAAGCGTCTTGTCGTCCAGCGCCTTCACGCCGACCTGATCGAAGTCGGTGATCTCGCCGTTGTAGAAGGCCGCGCCGTTGACCAGACCCACGGTGGCGTAGAAGGAGCCGCCGGACGCGCCGTTGGCCGGATCCAGATAGGACTTCATCATGAACACGAAGTCCTGGGCCTTGATCTCCACGCCGTCGGAATACTTCGCGTCGCGGATCTTGAAGGTGTAGACCAGACCGTCGTCGGAAACCGTGTAGTCCTCGCACAGCTCGTTCTGAATATCGCCGTTCTGATAGCGGAACAGGCCGGCCTGAAGCAGATAGGTGTTGTTGAAATAGTCGCCCGTCCAGCCCTTGAGCTGGTTCAGAGAAGCCGGCTCGTTGTCGGTGGGCGTGATGAAGGTGAAGGTTTCAGCGCTCGCCGCCGCGCAGAGCACGAGCATCAGGCACAGGATCAGGCTGACGATTTTTTTCATGCGTATCACCCCGTTCAAATTCAGGAACATATAAATTGTTCTCTGTACTGTTCACTATACAATATAATCGCGGCCGTGTCAATTTTGCTCTCTTAATTTTCTTCGACATTCTCTGTTAAGACCGAAATGAGGCAAAAAAGACGGCTGCGGAGATTTCCGCAGCCGTATCCATATTTATAAATAGGAAGGTTTAGTTGCACTCGGCGACGAGGGGGCCGGCGAGCTCCTTGTCGAAGAAGAGCTTTCCGGGCAGGGTGGGGATGTAGCTGGAGGTCACCCAGCGATCCGGGCCGTAGCGCAGCGTCGTCCAGAAGGACAGGCCCTGCCACTGCATGCCGCGGGAGAGAGTGCCGTCGCAGCCGCCGATGGCGTAGTCGGCCTGCAGGAACAGGCCGGGGCCGATGGTGTTGGCGCGGCAGGGCACCAGCGTGGTGCGGCTCTTGAAGGATGTGATGGCGTTCTGCTCGATGGTCAGCGGGTGCAGCTTCATGCCCAGACGGTAGGGCTGCTTCGCCCATTCCTCGTCGGAATCGAACTCGCCGCCCATCATGGGCTCCCAGAAGGCGATGTGGCACATGCGGCCGACGCCGTAGACCAGCACCAGCTTCGCGCCCTCGGCCTTCAGCGCGGCGATCTTGCCCGGGTAGGTGGGCAGATTGTCCCGGGTGGCGAAGTTGCGCTGATCGGCGGGCACGGTCAGCTCGCCCAGCGGATTGAACAGCGCCTGCTCCATGGCGTACTGGAAGGCGGCGGGGTTGTCGGAGGGCAGCGTGTTGCCCTCGCCGTCGGCCCACTCGTCCATGTTGAAGGTGGTGACATGTTTGCAGTCCACGTTCCAGGACTTCAGGAAATAGACCACCCACTTGTACATGCCCATGGGGCCCACAGGCAGGATGAACGCGCATTTGCGGCCCGCGTCTTTGGTTTCCTTGATCTGAAGGGCGATTTCATGGCCCATCAGCACGTCGAAATCGGACAGGCTCTCGCACTGCACGGGCGTGAAGTCCCTGTGCCAGAAGGACTGGCGGTCGAGCACGTCCTCCGGCGTACCGATGCACGCGTCCATTTTGGCCAGATCCCATCCGGCGGGGAAGAAGTTTTCCAGCAGCGAGCCCTGCATGGTGTCCATCAGATTCATAGCTTTTTCCTCCTTTAATTACAGATCGATGATCTTTCTTTCGTCGTTGGAGCGATAGGCGGCTTCGATGATGCGCTGCGCGCGCACGGCCTCCTCGGCGGGCACCTCCAGCGGCCGGTTTTCCAGCAGCGACAGGCAGAAGCTCTCCACTTCCCGGGCGTAGGCGTTGCCGAACTCCACGTCCAGCGCGGCCTCGGTAGCCTTCGTCTCGTGATCCTGCTGGGCGTTGTAACCGCCCGCGTCCTCCAGAAACAGCGCGTCCACGCTGCCGCCGTCCACCTGACCGATCACGCCCTTGCCGGCAAGACGTCCCCGGGTGCCGAAGAATTCCAGCCGCCACAGCGCCGCCTCGTCGGGAATGTTGAAGTTGGACTGCACGGTGCACAGCGCGCCGTTGTCCAGCCGCAGCAGCACCGTGGACGAATCCTCCACCTCGTAGTGGAAGGTCAGCGTGTCGTGCATGGCGGCGACCTCCTTCACGTCGCTGCCGGTGACATAGCGGATCAGGTCGATGCAGTGCACGCCCATGTCCATCAGCGCGCCGCCGCCGGCGCTGGCCTTGGTCTGCCGCCAGCTTCCGGGAATGTCGGGATACCAGCAGGTGAAGTGGGCGAAGGCGCTCACCACCTGTCCGATTTTGCCCTCGGCGACGGCCTTTTTCATGGCCTGCACATATGCGCCGAAGCGCATCATCAGGCCCGCGGCCATCTGCACGCCCTTTTCGCGGCAGTACTGCACCAGCGCCTCGCCCTCGTCGGCGGTCATGGCCAGCGGCTTTTCGATGAGAATGTGCTTGCCGTGGTCGGCGGCCAGCCGCGCCTGACGCGCGTGGCAGGCGATGGGCGAGGCGATGTACACCGCGTCGATCTCCGGGTCGGCAAGCAGCGCCTCCTCGTCGGTGTAGGCGCGCTTTGCGGAATACTTGGCGCGCAGGCGCTCGGCCACGGCGGGATCGAGCTCCATCACGGCGACGATTTCCGCGTGCTCGGCCAGCTGCATGCCGGGCATGGTGCGCCGGTCGGCGATGCCGCCCGCGCCCAGAATACCAAAGCGAATTTTCTTCATGAGGTTCTCCTTTGCGTCAATGCGGGAATGGGCGGTCGAAATTTTCGACCGCCCGAGGGGGTTATTCTCCGCGCTGCATCTCGCCGATGGAGGCGAGCACGGCGTCGGCCATGTAAATCAGCTGCTCCTCCGTCAGGCCGTAGACTGGCAGATGGGTGAAGCGATGGGCGAAGACCTCCTCGCAGACCGGGCAGGTGGCGGCGATTTCCGCCTCGTCGTAGCCGAAGGTCCTGAGGATGTCGAAGTGATACAGCGGCCCGAAGTGGGGGATGTTGGTCACGCCCTTTTCCTCCAGCTTGCGGCGCAGCGTCTGCACGTCGCCGCCGGCTTTGGCCGGGTCGATCTGCAGAAGGTACATGTGGAAGCTCGGGCGCGTGCCGTCGTCGCCGATCTGCTGGGGCAGAATCGCGTCGCACTCGGAGAAGCGGCGGGTGAGATATTCCGCGGCGGCGCGGCGCTCGGCGAGAATCTTGTCGTAGCGTTTGATCTGCTGAGACAGACCCACGGCCTGCAGCTCTGTTACCGAGCAGTTGCCCGCCACGAAGGGGCCGAATTTTCCGGGAATGGCCGTCACGTCGTAGAGCCAGTGCTTGATCTTGCGGCTGAAGTCCAGACCCAGGAAGCGGGCGCGCTTCAGCTCGCTGCGGAAGGACTCGATGTTGGTGGTGAGAATGCCGCCCTCGCCGAAGGAGGTGCAGTTCTTGACCTCGTGGAGGCTGAAGCCGGTGAAGTCGCCGATGGTGCCGATTTTGCGGCCCTTGTAGGCCGCGCCGAAGGCGTGGGCCGCGTCCTCCAGCACGAGAATGCCGTGCTCCCGGGCCAGCGCCATCAGGGGATCCATGTCTACGGGATAGCCGCCCAGATGCACCGGCACGATCATCTTCGTCCGGGGCGTGATCTTGCGCGCCACGTCGACGGGATCCATGTTCAGCGTCCGGGGATCCACGTCGGCGAACACCAGCTTCGCGCCCACCGCGAGGGGATAGGCCATGGTGGCGATGAACGTGATGGCGGGCACGATCACCTCGTCGCCCGGGCCGAGATTGGCGTATTTGTAGGCGATTTCAAAGCCCGCGGTGCAGTTGGCGGTGAACAGCGCGCCCTGAGTGCCCAGATACGCGTCCACCTCGGCCTCGACCTGCTCCACGCGGTCGCCCAGCGAGAGCTTGCCCGGCGGCGTGCTCAGCCTGTCCAGCGCCAGCACCTTTTCCCGAACCTCGCCCAGCGCGCGGTCGTATTCGTCGCCGTGGCCCTGCATCAGGAATTCGATGACCTGCATCAGATCGTCGGCGTTGTAGTTCTCGCCGACGGCCGCCCACGGAACCCGGGTTTCGCCGGTGTTGTAGCGAAAATCGCTTGCCTTCTTTGCCATGGGTTATTCCTCCTTGAAAATTCAGTCGATAGCGTTCGTTTCCTGCGGCGAATCGGGATCCATGTTGTCGATTCGCTCAAATACGTCGGTTTCAAAGCGCGGAGAGAACAGCGCGTCGCACAGCTCTCCGGCCATGGAGCGCGCCAGATCCGCGGGGTCGAAGCGGGTGACGAAGGCCGGCGCGTCGCGGTTCAGCCCGTCCACCACGTGGGCCTTCATGGCCTCCAGTGCGCGCTCGGGCAGCGCGGGGCAGTCGGCGTAGTCCTCGGCGTTGAGCACGATGCGCTCGGGATTGAACAGATTGATGAGGTTGCCCAGCGCCACGCCCAGATACCCGGCGCAGTCGTCCAGCGCGCGCCATGCGCCGCCGTCGCCCGCGTCCAGACGGCGGGAGAAGTCGGAAAGCGTCTCCGCCGAGCCGCCGCTCTGGGCGTACAGCCGCAGCAGCCGCGCCGGGGAGCACATGGCCTCCAGACAGCCGCGGCGGCCGCAGGAGCAGATCTCGCCGTCCGGTGCGACCACCGAATGGCCGATTTCGCCCACGCAGGCGTCCATGCGCTCGCCGTCGCGCAGCAGCGCCGAGCCGATGCCGTGGGTCATATCCACGAACAGCGTCAGCCCCCTGCTCCACTCGGGATGCAGCCGGCACAGCCATCCGGCTTTGGCGAAGGAGCTGTTGGTCACATAGACGGGAAGATCGCCCGGGGTTTCGAGCCGCGCGCGCAGATCCATGCGGTTCCAGCCCAGCCGCGCCGAGGTGACGCGCCGCCCGTCCTGCAGCACCAGCGCCGAGACGGAAACGCCCACGGCCAGCACGTTTTCGGCCTGAGGCGAAGCGAGCATCTGCGCCACGCCGCCGCAGAGAAGCCGCGCGGTGGCCTCCGCGTCCGCGCCCAGCAGACGATGCTCCAGATGGGCGTACACCGCGCCCTGCAGATCGGTCAGAAACAGATGCAGAACGCCGTCGGCCAGACTGGCGGTGACGATGCGGTAGCGCGAGCCGTCGAAGCGCAGCAGAATGCCCTTGCGCCCGGTGCGGTCTACGTTTTCCCGGCCCGTCTCCATAATCAGCCCCGTCTGCAGCAGATAGCCCGCGATGTTGCTCACCGAAGCGGCGGACAGCCCCGTCCGCCCGGACAGCGCCGTGCGCGCAGTCTCGGGCGCGCTGCGAATCTCGCCGAGCACCCGCGAGCGGTTGATCCGCTGAACAATTTTGCTGTTGACTGCCTCCTGATTGCGCATGTCGGCCTCCCTGCCAATTTCTTCATCGGTTGATGAAATTAATATACCACATCCATCCGGCTTTTGTCAATCGTTCTGAAGAATCAATGGCGAAGAGATTCCGCCGGGGAAAGACTCGCGGCGGCGCGCGCTTTGGGATGGTTGACAGCGCCGCGGAGGACATGTATAATATTTTTAGCGATTGAAGAAACTGCCTATTCCAGAATCAGCGCGCCGAAATATTCCGGCCGATGGAAATTCGGCTCGGGTACCTGCGAAGCGTCGATGGGGAAGCGGCAGCCGAAATGGGGCTGCGCGGTTTCATCGCCGCATTTGTAGAAATTGCCGTGCATCACGGTTCCGGACTGCGGGCAGAAGCCGGGAAAGCGGCGCTGAATCAGCGCGAATGGCACGGAAAGCTCCAGCGTCCACCGGTCGGGGAGCACCTCGGCCCGCAATGGAAGCTGCGATCGCGGAAAATCCTCGAACACAAACTCGGCGTCCGAAACGCCGAAGCCCAGCAGCATCGCGCCCAGGGCGTTCATCTCGAAGTTGAAATAGCCGTCCTGCGCCCGCGGGCCGGGGGCGAGAAAGAACTCCATGCAGGAATCGCACCAGACGCGGCCGTTCGGCTGATTCACGCGGCGCAGCGGGTCGGCTTCGCGGCATTCCATCCATACGCGCAGGCCGGAATCGCTCCATCCGGCGCGAAACCGCACCTCGGGGCGGTATTCACCGCCCCAGGGATAGGCTTCGACGCGGCCCTCGCGCATCCGGGAGAGCTCGTGGGTTCGGGCCAGAACATAGGAATTATTCATGGAGATAGCGGGCACGGTTGGCCGCGAGCACCCGGTCGCGCTCCATTTCGCGAATGCGGCGGAACGCCTCGCAGGTCACGCTCCAGGTCTTTTCGGCGTTTTCCGCGGCGTAGTCGTTGGATTCGCTGCCGTAATAACCCCAGGCGATGATCGTGCGCGCCCCCGCGTCGTAGGCGGCTTCGGCGGCCTGGACGATCTCCTCCTCGCGGCCCCGGGGATTGGCGTAGGTCTGAATCCAGATGTTGTGATCCTTGCCGAAATGCTCGCTGACGGCCAGGCTCTTCTTCGTGTTTTCATACACGAAGCCGTAGGGATCCGCGTCCGCGACGCCCAGCCAGTAGGGATCCGAGCCGATGTTGTCCAGCGTGTCCACGCCGCAGATGCCGTCCAGCGTCTCCAAACTCACGCCATGCTGCTCGCCGAGCATCACGCAGACGGCGTTCTTGAGGCCCTTTTTGGCGCTGTAAGCGGTGGCCTCGGCGAAATAGCCGGCGATGGTGTCCAGGCGGAAGCGCTTTACTTCGTCGGTGAGCGTCTCGGGCATGTCGTGGCCGAAGCGCTCGCGGAACAGCGCTTTGCAGTGCGGGCAGGCGCAGGAGAACAGCGTGCGACCGCCGACCTCCTTCTGCGGCAGGTGCGGCTCGTCCCAGAAGATGGTTTTGCCGCCGATGTACTCCACCGTGTCGATCCATTCGCGGGTGAAGGCGCGGAACGCGTCGCTGTTCAGGCATACGCGCACGGGATCCATGGCGCCGTCGGAATAAATCTGATGGGCCTCCGGGTGATAGGACAGAAAATGGGACTTGTCGCCGGGCGGGCCGGACAGCCCCCAGTTGTCCACCCAGGTCTCCAGGCCGACCTCGTGGGAGATCTCCAGAATCTCCTTCATCTTGTTCTTGTGCCGGTCCCAGTCGGTGTGAGAAAACATGTGCACCACGAGATCCATTCCGCTGCGCATCATGTCGCGCATATCCTCGCGGGCGTGATGGGGCATGCGGTTGCCGTGGTACGCGGCGCCGAGCTTCAGGGGCTTGGGGTTCATGAGCAACGACCTCCTTGATCCATATAGAACGTAATATTAGAGTATACCGGGACGGGACTGAAGTCAATCGTCAATTTTGCACCTTCCAAAGCGCCCGCGGCGGGAAACAGAACAAAAAAAGTGGATGCACACGCACGACCGACGAAAGAAAGTGGAGGATTTGGAATGTACACGGTGCTGCTGGCCGAGGACGAGCCGCTGGTTCGCATGGGAATCAAGAGCATGGTGGACTGGGAGAAGCTGGACATGCGCGTGTGCGCGGAATGCTCCGACGGCGCGGAGGCGCTTCAGACCTGCCGCCGCCTGAAGCCCGACCTGATTATCACCGACCTCAAGATGCCGGTGATGGACGGCATGTCGCTGATTCGGGCTGTGCGGGCGGAGGACGCGCGCACGCGGATTCTGGTGCTGACGTGTCTGGAGGACTTCGACGCGGCGCGGCAGGCCATTGAGTTCGACGTCAGCGGCTATGTGATGAAGCTCTCCTGTACGGTGGAGAAGCTCACGGACATTCTGCGCCGCGTCCGCGGGGAGCTGGACAGCCTCAGCGCCCGGGAGCGGCGGCCCGAGGAGGTGGACTTACAGCCCATTCGCGAGAGCATGTTCTTCGATTACGTGCGCTATCGCAGCCTGGACTGCGCCCATTTCCTGAAGGGCATGCAGAGCATGGGCATGGCCGTGCGGCAGGGGAGGCTCTCGCTGACGGTGATGCGCCTGATGGAATACGAGCGCTTTCTGGAAAAGGATCCCGGCGGGCGCACGCTGCGGACGATGGTTCTGGAGCTGGTGCGGCTGGCGCTGCGGGATTCCGACCGCTGGGAATGCTACTGCGACCATCCGGGCGAATATGTGCTGCTGTTCGCCTGCGGCGACGCGGACGCCGCGCCCCGCGACGAGGGACTGCTGCGGGTGAGCGATCTGCTGGACGACCATCTGAACGTGGACAGCCGCTTTTCGCCGGAGAACGTGGGCGAGGGCTACGAGGATCTGCCGCATCTCTACGACCGGGCGCGGCGGTGGCTGGACGACCTGCCCACCCGGGACTGCCCGCGGAAGATCGCCGGCGCGCTGAGCATCATCCGGCGCAATTACGCAAAGCCCATCAGCCTTCAGTCCGTCGCGGACGAGCTCTCGGTCAGCACCGGCTATCTGAGCCGGCTGTTTCTGTCCACGGTGGGCTGCACGTTCACGGACATGCTGAACCAGACGCGCGTGGATCGGGCCAAGCAGCTGCTCAACGGCGGCGAGATGCCGGTCTATCGCGTGGGCGAGCTGGTGGGCATCGCCAACGCGACCTATTTCATCCGAGTCTTTCGCAAATATACGGGGGTGACGCCCAATGAATACCGCGGCAAGCCCGTTTGAGGCGCTGAAGCGCTTCTTCAGCGGCATTCAGGTGCGGTTTCTGTGCTTCTTCGGCATCGCGCTGACGCTGTCGCTGGCCGCGTCGGGCGTTCTGGTCAACGGCATGGCCAACGGCGTGATGCAGCGCATGAGTGAGCGCACGACGCTGGCGGAGCTGAACCAGATCTGCGATAACTTAAGCGGCGAATTCGCCGCCATGCGCCGCCAGACCACGCTTCTGGAGCTGGACTCCAACGTTTCGGCGCTGGTGGAGCGGCAGCTGTTTTCGCTGGTGGAGCGCACGAGCATCCAGATGGGCCTTCGGGACACGGTGAAGAGCATGTTCACCAGCTTTCCGGCGCTGAAGGCGGTCTATCTCTATTCCCGGGACGGAGCGCTTCTGATGTTCGGGCCCAGCACGGTGCGCAGCTTTGACGCGTGGCCGCAGTGGGAGCTGCCCGGGCGCGTGGCGAAGGAGACGGCGAGCGCCGTCCGGTTTTACGGCGCGGTGGAGCAGCAGGGCATGCCGCAGCCCTTTTACAGTCACGACGACGCGCCGCCGCTGCTTCTGGCGGGCGTGCGCGTCAAGGGCGGCGCGCTGCTGCTGGGCTTCTCCGCGCGGGTGCTGGAGGAGCATTACGCGGCGCTGGCGCAGACGGCGCAGGGCGGCGTGTATCTGCTGGACGGCGCGGGGCGCGTGCTCTCCTGCGGCGACGAGAACGCGCTGGGCACGGTCTATGTCGAGGCGAAGGAGAGCGGCGTGCGCAGCTATCGCAGGGCGCTGGGCACGGACGACATGGAGGTCGTCTACCGGGTGTATTCCGGCGGCTATACCCAGGAAATGCGCCGCCTGAGCCGGATGACGCTGCTGTCGCTGACGGCGGCGCTGGTCATCACCGCGGGCGTGTTCCTGCTGTGGCTGCGGCGGATGCTGCGGCCGGTCACGGGCATATCCCGCAGCATGGAGCGGGTGGAGCAGGGCGATTACTCGCTGCGCGTGGACGCGCCGGGCATGGACGAGCTGTCCAAGCTGGCGCGGCAGCACAACGGCATGCTGGAGAGCCTGCAGAGGCTCACGGACATGAACGCGCAGGCGGAGCGCGAGCGGCGCGAATACGAGCTTCAGGCGCTGCGCAACCAGATCAACCCCCACTTTCTGTACAACACGCTCAACACGCTGAAATGGATGGCCATGATGGAGGGCTCGCGGCGCATCGCGGACTGTCTGGCCGATCTGGGCGGGCTGCTCGCGCCGCTGATTCGCGCGAAGAATCCGCTGTGCCCGCTTTCGGAGGAGATCGAGCTGTCCCGGCGCTATCTGAAGCTGATGAACACCCGCTACATGACCGAAATGCCCATGGAGGTCGAGCTTCCGGAGACGCTGATGGACGCGCCGGTGCCGAGACTCTGCCTTCAGCCGCTGATCGAAAACGCCATTCTCCACGGCTTCGCGCCGGAAAAGCGCTGGGGAACGATCTTCGTGCGCGGCGGAACCGGCGAGGGCGACCGCTTCTGGCTGGAGGTGGCCGACGACGGCGCAGACATGCCCGAGGAGAAGATCGAGGAGCTGAACCGCCGCCTGGACGCGGGCGAGCGCTGCGAGCGCATCGGCGTGGTGAACACGGGCATGCGCGTGCGGCTGCACTTCGGGGCGGACTGCGGCGCGCGGGTGTCGGCCAATCCCGGCGGCGGCGTGCGCGTGCGTCTGGAGCTTCGAAGAATGGCCATATAAATAGAAAAACTGAATTCCTGAGCAGGGCCGCCGGTGCTTACGGCGGCCCTCAGACCGCTGATAAACCCCGCAACCGCAGAAATTTCCTTAAAAGACCTCTGCCGAGGTCGAAATTTCTGCTTGCTTCGTCAACGCAGGCTGCAAAATCGGTTGCATACGTTCGTGTATGCGCCCTCTTTTGCAGCCTGTGTTTCCTCGCCTTGCGGCGTTTCTCAGCGTCTGGCAGTCTGCTGACTTTGTCAGCAGACTGAGGGCCGCCGGTGCTTACGGCGGCCCTGCGCGCATATTCAATATTTGACATGCGGGGTCAGTATAGGTGGATTTTTCCCGATGGCGAGGTCAAAATATCGCGATGCGCGGGCGTTAATTGAAGATTTACAACCGCGCCGCCGCCGCTCTATAATAAAAGAGGATACAAGGCGGCGGGAGCCGCGGATTTTATTGGAGATAGGAGCTCTGAAATAATGCTGACTGCCATTCGATCATCCTTTCAGAAAAAGAACAGGCGGCGATGGCTGCTGACGCTGCTGGCGCTGCCCTTCGTGATCCACATCATCGCCATCCGGTATGTGCCGCTGGCGGGCTGGGCGCTGGCGTTTTTCAATTACAAGCCCGGCCGCGATCTGGCCACGATGCCCTTCGTGGGCCTGAAGTACTTCAAGCTCATCGGCTTTTATCGCGAGGACGTGCTCAACGCGCTGACGAACACCGTGGCGCTGAGCACGCTGGCGCTGCTGTTTTCGTGGTTCCCCATGCTGCTGGCCATTCTGATTAACGAAATTCGCAGCCGGCGCAGGCGCATGCTCATTCAGACGGCGATAACCATTCCCAACTTCGTCAGTTGGGTAATCGTCTACTCGCTGTGCTTCTGCATCTTCTCCTCCGAGGGCCTGTTCAATCAGGTGTTCCATACCACGAACAACGTGCTGGGGGACAAGAAGAACATCTGGTTCTTCATGGAGGGACTGACCATCTGGAAGACCGCCGGCTGGAACTCCATCATCTATCTGGCGGCCATCACCGGCATTGACGAAACGCTCTACGAGGCGGCGGTGGTGGACGGCGCGAACCGCTGGCAGTGCACGCTGCACGTGACGCTGCCGGGCATCATGTCCACGTTCATCGTGCTGCTGCTTCTGCAGGTGGGCAGCTTCCTGTCCGTGGGCATGGATCAGTACTTCGCGTTCTCCAACGTCATGGTGCAGTCCAAGCTGGAGGTGCTGGAGCTGTACACCTACCGCATCGGCCTGAAGACGATGGACTATTCCTTTGCCACGGCCATCAGCATCATCCAGTCGCTGGTGTCGGTCGCGCTGCTGCTGGGCGTAAACGGCCTGTCCAAGCTCACCCGAGGGGAGGGAATCATATGATTCAGACTCGGAAAACCCCGGCCGCGAGGACGACCTACGGCCTGATCTGGCTGTTTCTGGCGGCGTTCACGTTTCTGTGCTTTTATCCGTTCTATTATCTGATTATCTACACCTTCTCGGACGCGTCCGAGGCGGCGCGGGGACTGTCCCTCCTGCCGAAGGGACTGACGCTGAAGAACATCCAGACGGTGCTGACGATGGACGAAATTCCCCACGCGATGCTGATGAGCGTGCTGCGCACGGTCTGCGCGTCGGGTCTGACGCTGATCGGCTCCAGCTTCTTCGCCTATCTGATGACCAAGCGGGAGATGTATCTGCGCACGTTCTTCTATCGGCTGTGCGTGGTGAGCATGTACGTCGGCGGCGGCCTGATTCCGACCTATCTGGTCTATCGCGCCTACGGCCTGACGAACACGTTCTGGGTCTACATTCTGCCCGGCATGGTCACGCCGTACTACGTGATTCTGATTAAGACCTACATGGAGTCCATCCCCAGGGACATGGAGGAGGCGGCGACCATCGACGGCGCGAACCTCGGAACGATCTTCTTCAAGATCATTCTGCCGCTGTCCAAGCCCATTCTGGCCACCATCGCCGTGTTCTCGATGGTGGCGGAGTGGAACTACTGGTTCGACACCCACATCTACATCCTCAACGAGCGCCTGTACACGCTGCAGTACGTGCTGTATAAGTACATGCAGCAGGCCCAGAAGATCACCGAGCAGCTGGCCAAGCGCCCGGGCGCGGCGCAGATCACGACGCTGTCGGTGCGCATGACCATCACCTTCGTGGTGACGGTGCCGATTCTGCTGGTCTATCCGTTCATGCAGCGGTACTTCACCAAGGGACTGATGGTGGGCGCCATCAAGGGCTGACGGCCCTTTCGGAACGATATTTTGCGGCGCGCGCCGCAAAAAGATAGAAAAGGAGTGTTTGATTCATGAAGAAAATGCTGATCGCCCTGCTGCTTGCGCTGACGCTGCTCGTGTCGGCGGTTCCCTCCTTCGCGGAGGAAGCGCCCAAGGAGCTGAAGTTCGTCTACATCGACGGCTGGTCGTCGGTGGACGACGGAGATACCACCAGCGCCATCACCCAGAAGATCGCCGAGGAAACCGGCGTGCTCATCAGCCCCGTCACCGCCGGCGGCGACCGCGGAACGATCCTCCTTTCCTCCGGCGAGGTCGGCGACTGCCTGATGGTCTACAACGCCACGATGCTCAAGACCTGCGTGGAGAACGGCATGATGCTCGACCTGAGCACGCTGGTCAGCGAGGAAAAGACCCCCGCCATCCTGTCCAACCCGGACCGCATTCAGATGGCGCAGGTGCTCTCCGAAACCGACGACGGCAGCTACTACTTCCTGCCCGTGCAGTGCGGCAGCGAGGGCGCGCCGATGACGCCCTATCACTCCCTGTTCAACGTCCGCTGGGATCTGTATAAGCAGATGGGCTATCCTGAGGTGACGGATACCGACAGCATGCTGGCGCTGCTCAGCGAGATGCAGAAGCTCAATCCCACCACCGAGGACGGCAAGACCGTCTACGGATACAGCCTGGAGCTGGGCAACTTCCGCCAGGCCTACTGGCCGTGGCACTACACCTTCGGCTATTACACCTCCAACGACTTCATCAGCACCAATATCAACACCGGCGAAATGGTCTACGAGCCGCTGGATGAGAACAGCCCCATGTGGAGCTTCCTGGAGTATCTGAACAAGGCCTACAAGGCCGGCCTGTTCGATCCCGACAGCTTCACCCAGACCGGCGACGACATGAAGGCCAAGATCGCGGCCGGACAGGTGCTCTCTCCCATCTGGGCCTCCGACGGCGTGCAGTATGAGGCGGCCAACCCCAACACCGCCGAGGAGTTCCGCGGCTTCCAGACCCTGCCCGTGGAGGGCACGACCTACTGGTGCAATTCCTATTACAACGGCGGCTGGGACGCCTGCTTCGTGGGCATTCCCGCCAGCAGCTCCGATCCCGAGGCCGCGCTGCGCGTGCTGGAATACCTCTCCACCGACGACGGCGCGCGCCTGGTGGACAGCGGCATTCAGGGCGTGCACTGGGACTACGATGAGAACGGCGTGCCCACGCTCACCGATGAGATCATCGAGGCCTACAACAACTGGAGCGACGAATTCGTCGATTCTTGCATTCAGGACGCCATATTCGGCACGCTGACCGCCATGGGCAACGGCGAACTGCACTCCGACGGCTACCCGGTCAATCTGTTCATGACCGAGCAGGTCTACACCCGCGAGCTCAGCGCCTGCGACAAGGACTACTGCGACTACTACGGCGTGAGCTATCCGATGAAGCTCTTCCTGAACAAGATGGAGGAGGGCACCATCCACGACCACATCAACGACATCTTCGACATGCGCGTCGTGACCGGCATGGGTTCCGCGCCCGAGGACATCGCCCGCATCGACGAGACCATCGTCAACAAGGCCAAGGACATGCTGCCCACCATCATCATGGCCGAGGACTTCGAGGCCACGAAGGCGGAATGCCTCAAGACCCTCTGGTCCTACAATGCGCAGGAGGCGCGCGATTGGTGGCAGGCCCGTCACGATTCTCTGACCGAGCTGTTCACCGGCCGCACGAAGTAAGCCATCGACGGAATTTCGAGAAGGGGGAAAGCCGTGCGGCTTTCCCCTTTCAATCATACCGAAGGAGATATATAAAATATGAAGGAATTGCTCATTACCAGCCGCCGCGTCGAGGGCTTCGCGCCGCTGGCGGCGGGGGAGAACCCTCTGGGAATCGCCGTGCTCGACGAGGCGCTTTCGAAAATTCCCCGGCGGGAGCAGGGCGTTCAAATCGTGGAATGGACGCGCAGCGACCGCGCGGACGACGGCTTCTGCATTCGCTCCGACGGCCGGCGGCTGAGCATCGAGGCCGGGCGGCTGCGCGCGGCGCTGTACGCGTGCCATCTGCTCAGACAGATGGCGGGCGAATGCGGCGGCCTGACGCCCGTGGGCGAGATCGAGTGCACGCCCCGGTGCGCGTTCCGCAGCCTGAAGCTGTACCTGCCGGACGAGCATCGGCTGGACGAATTCCGCGGAATCATCGACCTCGCCTGCCGCTATCGCGTCAACACGATTCTGCTGGAGCTGGGCGGCGGCATGGAATACAAGCGCCATCCGGAGATCAACGAGGCGTGGAAGGCCTACTGCCGGGACATGACCGCCTATCCTCAGCGTGCCAACGACGTGCAGAACAGCTGCGCGTGGGACAAGAACTCCATCCATTTTGAGAACGCCGGCGGCGGCGTGCTCTCTCAGGAGACGGTGCGCGAGCTGGTGGATTACTGCCGCGCGCGGGATCTGGAGGTCATTCCCGAACAGCCCACACTGAGCCATTCCGACTACATCCTCTGTGCCCATCCCGAGCTGGCCGAGCGCAGCGACGATCCCTATCCCGACGCCTATTGCCCCTCCAATCCCGAGACGTACCGACTGGTGTTCGAGCTTCTGGACGAGGTGCTGGAGGTGTTTGAGCCGAAAATCGTGCACATCGGCCACGACGAGTACTATTCCATGTGCGTCTGCCCGCGCTGCAAAGGGAAGAACGCCGCCGAGGTCTATGCCTCGGACGTGACGCGCATTCACGATTATCTCGCCGAAAAGGGCGTTCGGACGATGATCTGGGCGGAAAAGCTGCTCAACGCCGTGGACGCAAACGGAACGCGCTACGGCGGCTCGGACATGTATCGAAACGACGAGCGCGGCGAATTCTATCGCCCCGCCACGTGGCAGGCGGCCGACCTGATTCCGAAGGACGTGCTCTGCATGCACTGGTACTGGGGCATCGACCGCCGGCTGGACGGCGAGCTGCTGGGCCGCGGATTCCCCATGGTCTACGGCAATTTCGACGCGCTGGGCATGGTCGACTGGGCGGAAAGGAGCCGCGCGGGCGTGCTGGGCGGCGGGCCGTCCCACTGGTCGAGTCTGGAATGGATGACCTTCCAGCGCAACGCCGTGGCGGCGTGCCTGCTTTGCGCCGCGATGATGTTCTGGACGGACGAGTACCGCGAGGACAACTTCCCGGAGCTGCTGGAGGCGATCTTTGCCGACCTGTACGAGCTGCGCAATGAGAAAACGCTGCGCGGGCCGCATCTGCGCATCACCCACACCACCGACGTGCAGCGCCCCTACGTCTACATCAGCAGCCAGCCCATGGAGCTGGAGCACGACCAGATCGGGCATTACGCCGTGGAATGGGCCAACGGCGAGCGCATGGAAATCCCCATTCTCTACGGGGTGAACGTCACCAATGCCCACCGCTGCTGGACGCGCGCGCTGGATCGGGAGCATCCGGGCATGAACGGCGCGGACAGCTATCGCTTCGATTCGCTGCTGGTGGAGACGGCGGGCACGGCGCTGCCCATTCGCCGGCCGAACGAGACGGTCTTCCAATTTACCGTGCCCAACCCGCATCCGGAATCGGAAATCGTCTCCGTGCGGGTCGTGAAAACTGCGCCGGACGACGGCACAATCCGCCTGATTGCGCTGAAGGCCTGCCCGGGCGAAGCGTAAGTCTCCATAGAGAAAGTCCCGGCGCGGCCATTGCCGCGTCGGGACTTTTGAACAGACGGAGGTTATTTCGTAAAATCGTAGTTCGGGGCGACGGGATGTCCCTCGTCGGCGGACTGAACGATGGCCATGCAGGCGGCGATGGTGCGCGCACCCTGCTCCGCGTCCGTGGGAACGGGAGTATCGTTCAGAATTGCGTCTGCAAAGGCGCGGAATTCGCCGAAGGTGTTGTGGTCCGCCAGCTGCACGTCGATTTTATGCGGTTCGGACGCGGAGCCCGGCCTGCCCTCCTCCTCGCGGAAGAGGGTGATGTACGGCGTGGAGTTGTCGCAGATGATGGTGCCCTTCGTTCCATAGAACACGCTGCGCATGGTGTACTCGCGCTTGCAGCCGGTGGAGACGAACACCTTGCCGATTACGTTTCCGGGGAATTTCAGAATCGCGATGGTACAGTCGTCGTAATGGACGATGGGCAGCATCTTGTGCGTGCCGTAGGCCGTGACCTCCGTGGGATCGCCGGCCAGCCATCGCAGCAAATCCACGGCGTGACAGCCGCCGCCCACCACGCCGTTGCGGATGGGATCGCTGCGCCAGCCGTTTTCCGAGAGAATCTGCTGGTAATCGTGGGCGTATTCGCTCTCGACGAAGTACAGCTCGCCGATCTGCCCCTCGTCGACGAGCTTTTTCGCCGCCACGAAGCCGGGCGTAAAGCGGCAGATCTGGCCCACCATCAGCTTGCGGTCGCTCTTTTTCCCGGCGGCGACGATGGCGCTCAGATCCTCGCGCGTCAGCGCCAGCGGCTTTTCGCACAGCACGTGCAGCCCCGCGTCCAGCGCGGCCTCCACCATTTCCCGGTGCAGCTGATCGGGCGTGACGATGATGACCGCGTCCAGCCCGGGATGGCGCAGCAGCTCGTGATAATCGGTGTAGCGCGCGTCCACCTCCAGCTTTTCCCCGGCCTGACGGAGCTTCTCCTCGTCCACATCGCAGATAGCGGCCAGGCGCGCCCGCTCATGCGCCTTCACGGCCAGCATATGAGACTGCGCCATTCCGCTGCATGAAATCACGCCCACGTTCAGAATTTTCTGTTCCATGTGTTGCCTCCTTGTTTTCGGATTGATTTGCGGAAACTCCATACGACGGACTGCGCGTCGCGGCGTTCGCACACAATTTCTTCACTCGATGAAATAATTATACCATATCCCTCCGGGGAATGTCAACAGGAATTTCAGGCGGATTGTGCGCGTTCATCGGGTCTAGGGCAACACCGCACAAATGAGGCGGTTGGCCGGCGAATGGATTTTTCGTCAGATGCAAATGCAGATTTCGAAGGTTTACTGGAGGTAAATCGAGGAATCTGCATGCCGCAGATGGCGGAAAAGACAGAGCCTGACGCACCGCCGAATTGTGCGGTGGCGCCCTAAATGTAAAATTACAACAGGATGGTTCTGCGTCATTGACAAAGACGAAGGGCGCTGATAGAATGAAGGCTGACAACCGAATCGAAACACTTCGATGGAACAGGCGCGATTGCAGAATCGCAGGGAAACAGGTGCGAATCCTGTGCAGTGCCGCTGCTGTATGAAGCGAGCCGCCCTCAACAAAGCCACTGGGAAACCGGGAAGGCGGGGGCGCGCGATGACCTTCGAGCCAGAATACCGGCCTGCTCCATGCTTCTCAGGCTGCGAGCCATGGCCGAAGGACAGCGAAGAAGTGTGTTTGACGTATGCAGTTTTATGCTATGAATGGCTCCGGAAACGGAGCCGCTTTTTATGCGTATGCTCGGATTCGATGGCTCCGCAGGGAGCCGTTTTTTTATGCGGCGGCTTTGCGGAAATCATGTCAGGAAAGGAGCGATGTCTGCGTAAGGACGTTCAGGCTTTTCCGAATTTCGAAACCGTTTTTAATGCTGACAAAGACAGGAGTATGAAAAATGAACGTGAAGAAAATCCTTTCGGTTCTGCTGGTTCTTGCGATGACGCTGTGCATTCCCGGTCTCGCCATGGCGGAGACTGCAAAAATCTCCTTTGTGGACGATTCCGGCCGCACGATTGAGCTGGAGAAGCCCTTGGAGCGCGTGGTTGTGTTCAATAAGATGAACGTCGAAATCGTTCGAGCGCTGGGCAAGATTGACGCCGTAGTGGGCATCGACGCCAACACCGCGCAGGACGCCGCCTACTGGCCGGAGCTGGATCTGACCGCCATCGCGGGCCAGAAGCAGTCCGAACCCGACTATGAGACCATCGTGTCCATGAATCCCGACGCGGTGATCTTCCCCCGCAACGGCAGCTGGGAGGAAGCCGCGGAGAAGCTGGAGCCCTTCGGCATTCAGGTGATCGTCGCCACCGGCTGGGAAAACACCAATTTCGCCCCGCAGGTTCGCGTGATTGCCGCCGCCTTTGGCGTGGAGGAGAAGGGCGAAGAATACATCAACTTCTGCAGCGCTCCGCTGGAGCAGATTCGCGAGGGCCTGGCGAACATTCCGGAAGCCGAGCGCAAGACCGTTTATTTTGAGAACAGCGGCGATTACTGCACCTGCCTGGTGGGCTCCGGCTGGAACGACATGATCGTTGCGGGCGGCGGACTGAATCTGTTCGGCGACATCAACATCGCGGACGAGGATTCCTCCAAGGGCAGCGTCCACAGCTTCGCCGTGGATCCCGAGCTGATTCTGGAGCGCAATCCCGACATGATTCTGTATAATGTCTATTCCACCAGCGCCAACGCCGGCACCAGTATTTATCTCAAGCTGGACGAGAGCGAGATTCCCGCCGTGCTGGCGGACGTCTGCCAGCGCCCCGGCTGGGATCAGCTGACGGCCGTGCAGAACAGGCAGGTTTACGGCTTCACCGCCTTCGCCGGCAACGCGTGCTTCAAGATCGTCGCCAGCTGCTACATCGCCAAGTGGCTGTACCCCGACGTGTTTGCGGAGCTGGATCCCGACGCTTTCTTCAACGAATGGCTGACGGTTTACCAGAACGCGGAGCCCCTTGGCGCCGGTCAGGTGGGCCAGCTGCAATAACATGTCTGCCGACAGAGAAAGGCCGAAGGGCCAGACTGGACTGAAAGACATGAGCAAAACGGATATTTCCAGCGTGCGCCGGCAATATGACCGGCACATGCGCGCCAAGGCCGCCATTCTGGCGGCCTGCGGCGTTATGGTGTTTGTGACGGCGGTGTTTTCCATCTGCGTGGGCGCAGCCGACCTGTCGTTTTCGGACGTGGTGCACGCGTTCTGGGCCGACGAGACCGTGCGCGCACAGCCCAATTACGATACGACCACCAAGATCGTCTGGCTGCTGCGCATGCCCCGGGTCATCATGGCGGTCTTCGCGGGCGCGGGCCTCGCCCTGTGCGGAACGGTGATGCAGGGCATTACGCGCAACCCGCTGGTTTCGCCGTATACCGTGGGCATTTCCAACGCCGCGTCCTTCGGCGTGGCGGCGGTGGTGCTCTTTTCGGGAAAGCTGCCGTTCCTCGCGGGCATAGACGGCCAGCTGATGAAAATGGCGGGCGCGTTTCTGATGGCGATGCTCTGCGCGGCGGGCGTGTACGGCGTTTCCGCCGCGCGGCGGATGAACGTCACAACGCTGGTGCTGATGGGTACGGCGCTGTCCTATCTGTTCAGCGCGCTGTCCAATACGATGCAGTATCTGGCCAACGAGCAGGAGCTGAGCACCATCGTCCATTGGACGTTCGGCAGCCTTCAGAAGGCCACCTGGCCGCAGGTGGGAATCGTCGCGGGCGCGTTCGTAGCGGTGTTTGTGGTCTCCATGTTCTATGCCCGCCATCTCAATGCCATGGCGGGCGCTTCTGAGGACGTGCCCCGGGCGCTGGGCATTCACGTCACGGCGGTGCGGCTGATTACGGGAATTCTGACCGTGATGCTCTCCGCGCTGATTATCAGCTTTGTGGGCGTGATCGGCTTTGTGGGCATCGTCGCGCCGCATATCGCGCGGATGATCGTCGGTTCGGATCATCGTACGCTGATTCCGCTGTCCTGCATCTGCGGCGGAATGCTGCTCGTGCTTTCGGACACCATCGGCCGCACGCTGTTCAGCCCGGTGGTGATTCCGGTGGGAATCGTCGTGGCGTATGTCGGCGTTCCGATCTTTGTGCATCTCATTCTCAGCCAGAAGAGGGGGCGAGCGCTGAATGCTTGAGGGAAAGAAGCTTTCCTTCCGCTATAAGAAGCAGCCGCCGGTGTTTGAGGACGTCAGCTTTTCCCTCCCAGAGGGAGAGGTGCTGTCCATCATGGGCCCCAACGGCGCGGGCAAATCCACCCTTCTGAAGTGCATCAACCGCATTCATCGCCCGGCTTCGGGCGGCATTGCGTTCGACGGCACGGATGTGTACCGGATGTCGAGGCGCGAGATCGGCCGGCTGTTTGGCTATGTGCCTCAGGACGTGGGCGGCGGTCTGGATGTGAGCGTCGTCGAAGCCGTCATGCTCGGCCGCACGCCGTACATCCGCATCCGGCCGACGCAGGAGGATCGCGAAATCGTGTTCGGCGCGATTGAGCGGCTCGGCCTGGAGGAATACGCCTTTCGCAGTCTGAACGAGCTCAGCGGCGGCGAAAGGCAGCGCGTTTTTCTCGCCCGGGCGCTGGTGCAGGAGCCGAAGGTGCTGCTGCTGGACGAACCTACCAGCAATCTGGACATTCGCTATCAGCTGGAAACCATGGAGCTGATTCGCTCCCTCGCGCGGGAGCAGCGCATGAGCGTGGTGATGATTATCCACGATCTGAGCCTGGCCTATCGCTATTCCGACCGCGTTCTGATGATGCGCCGCCGCATGCCGTCCATCGAGGGCCCCAAGGACGAGGTGATCACCTGCGATTCCGTTCGCGACGTCTATCAGGTGCAGGTTCAGGTGAAAAGCGGAGAGGAATATCCGTTCATCAACCCGCTGCGCGTGGCCTCAGAGGCGCAGAAGGCCTGACGGCGAAAATAGGAAAGATTGACAGAAATGGATACGGCGGTCAGCTTCGGCTGACCGCCGCTTTTGTCGCGGAAGAGGCGCGGCCGGGCTTCCTCATTCTCCGTCCTCAAGCAGGTTCACCTCTGTGCATCTTCCGTCTGAAGAGAAGCGCAGGGTTTGAATCTCATAGGGCCGCAGCTCCGTTTCGAAGCTGTGCGCGTCTGCGAGCCGAATGGAGAGCTTCCGAGCGGAGCCGTTCATTTCAACGATTCGAAGAATCTGAGCGTCGCCGTCCTCGGCGCGCTTCCATGCCGAGAGGAAGGCTCCGTCCGTCAGTTCCAGCGGCTGACCGGCGGGCGCGAGGTCTCCGCCGTGATTGGCCTCGCAGACGATGATCGGACGGTTGATCCATTGCTCCGCCTGATTTGCCGCGTCCAGCGGAGACAGCGCGGTGGGAAGAACGCGGATGCGTCCGGAGTGCGCGCCCTGTTCCATGTAGCGGTAATCCAGCCGCTCGTCCAGCTCACCCATGCGCAGATCGCCGAAGATGGGGCTGCGGACGACCGTCAGCCGCAGACCGCCCGCGGTATCATAGGCGGTCACGCCGTCGAGCAGCCATGTCCGGTCGCCGGCGACCATCCAATCCGCCGCGGGATATTCGCGCCCGTCCGCCGGTCGGCGAATGGAGCCCGCCGGGACGCCCGCGAGCACGGAATCGACGGCCTCCGTTCCCTGCGGAATGAGCTTCAGAACGGCGTGCGGTTCGTTCCAGTTGACCGTGTATTCGCAGTCAATGGCTTCGCTTTCGGCATATTGCGTGATATACTCCGTCAGGACGGAGCTGCGGAAGTGCCAGATCTGCCGGACGCGCGTCATGAGCGCGCCCTTTTCCACCGTGCGGCGCTCGATCAGCGTCGGCGCTTCACAGCTTTTGCCGTAGCCCTCTGCGGTGTTGAAGCACCATACGTCGCCGCTGTCCTCGCAGATTTCGAACCGGAACGGAGATTGCAGACCGGTTTCGTCAAATCGGCGGTTCGCGGGCTGACGCGTCTGGCGCACCATGAAGGTCTTCCAGCCCATCGCGGGAACGCCCGCGTTGAACAGAATCCGACTGCGGAAGCCGGGAATTTTGGAGCCCTCCGTAATGATCTGGCAGGGGAAAACGCGGCCGCTCTCGTCCACGCATTCCAATCCGCCCTGATACCACGGGAATTCCCATGCCCACTGCACTTCGGCTTCGACCGGCCCTTCGAAGGAATGCCCGGTGAGATTGAACAGAATCAGGTTCCATACGCTGGTCTGATTGTCGCCGAAGGTCTGAATGCGGCAGCAGACGCTCTGCAGCGCGAAATGGGTGATTTCGTTCGCCGTCTGCATGGCACGGCCGTGCAGATTCCGTGCGTCGGTAAACACCTCGGGAATGCAGGTTCCGCCGAGAATATCGTGGAACTGATTGAACAGAACGTCCTTCCAGCACTGCCGGATGGCGTCGGCGGGATAGCGGCGGCGGCCGATCAGCGCGGCCAGCATGGAGGCGCGCTCCGCCCGATGGATGCTCGCTTCCGCATGGCGGTTGTTGCGCTTGACCTCCGCGTGGTTGGAAAAGGGCCCGTAAAACAGGGGCTGCAGTTCGCCGCGGAACATCGGTACTTCTTCAGCGTTCTGCGCGGAGAAGAAGTCGGTGGTGGAGCCAAAGCGAATCTCGGCGTCCGCGCGGGCAGACTGCATCTCGTGGATTTCGCGCAGCACCTTCTTCGTCGGCGCGCCGCCGTGGTCGGTGACGCCGTAGACGATGGCGCCGTCGTGCGCGCGGCCACAAAGCGCCTGAAGCATCGCGGTCATGCAGCCGCTCAGGTTCTGCGCATAGCTGCCGTCGCCCTCGCTGCCGACGCGATAGGCTTTTACGCTGCTGCCGTCCGGCGACGTCCAGCGAAACAGGTCGTCCTCCAATGCTTTTTCCGAAGCGGACGGGCGCGAGAAGACGTAATAGTCCACGCCGCTCTTTTTGAGAATCTGCGGCATCATGGCGCTGTGGCCGAAGCTGTCCGAGTTGCAGACGGTCGTTGCGGTAACGCCGAATTTTTCCCGGAGATACCGCTGTCCATAGAGCCCCTGACGAACGAGGCTTTCGCCCGAGGGAAGGTTGCAGTCCGGCTGCAGCCACCATCCCTCGGCGCGAACGTCCCATCGGCCTTCCTGAACGCGCACGCGGATTTCCTCGAACAGATCGGGATCGACCTGCTCAATCCATTCGAATACGGCGGGAGCAGAGAAGCTGTAGATAAAGTCGGGATCCTCCTTCATGCGCTCCAGCACGCTACGGAAGGTGGAGCGGATGGAAGCCATCGCCTCGTCCCACGTCTACAGCCAGGATGGGTCAAAGTGGGTGTTGCCGATCATAAACAGCCTGTTCATGGATACCGATACCTCCACAGAAATGATTTTCGCCGGATGAAAGCTACAGGGACAGGCCGACCATTCGATAGAAGATCAGGCCGATGGAGTCGTCCGCCTGCTTCTGAAGGCGATCCATCCGCTCGCGCATGGCCTTGTTCTCCAGCACCTCGGCCTTCAGCCGCACCTGCTTTTTCAGAACGCCCTTCTGAAATTCCGCGGCGGAGACGGCCTGAATGCAGCTATGACGAACGTCACGCTCCTTTGACAATGTGTTTTATGTTGTGAGAAAATTATAGTATGTATAAACTGATTTTATAATAGCCTTTCAAAAAACGATGAAGGCGATAAAAATTTTATAACACAATGTGCAAACTCACCCTTCCGTCGTTCGCCATTGACAATGCGAAGGTCGGCGGCGTAAAATACAGGCGCGGAGAGGGCTTTGCCCGCTTCCGATTCTGCATGGAGAGGTGGGAACGTCCGATGGAGAGCGCGCTGACCGCAGAGGAGCGGTATTTTCTCGACGAGTATGTCGTGCCGAACCGCAGGGAGCGCCTTGGCTGGGAGCTGGAGCGGGAGCGCCGGCGCGCGGACGGCCTTTGGAGATTCGCTCACGGCGCGCGGGAGCTGCTGAAGCCGGCGCGCGTCCATCCCGTGCGCATTCAGGGCGGTCGGTTTGTGCTGGACAGACGGGACTTCCTGCGCGAGGTCGGCAATCCGCAGGTGCTGGTGCTGCATCCATCAAAGGAGTGGGATCGGGCGCGTCTGAGCTTCCGGGAGGCGATCGACCGATCCCTCGGCAGCGGCCCCTATATCGCCGTCGACAGCCGCCGAACCTTCGCCTTCATCGAGACGGAATCCGGCTGCGAGGGCCACGAATTCCTGTATCTGCATCCATAATTTTTCGCCCGCTCCGCTTCGGCGGCAATTCTAAAATGGGGGGGGTATAAAGATGGCGAGGCTGACTGAACGGGAAATTGATGCAATTACCAATGATTTCTACTCCTGCTTTTGTGGGATAAATTTATCGGAAGCGGTAAGCGGCATATCCTTTGTATGCGCCGATTCCCGAAATGAGGAGGTCAGAGGTTTCGGCTGTAAATATTCAATCTTTGTGCTGGCAAAGGACAATATGTGCGTTGCTTCTTATGCGCCGCAATATGCCGACTTTTTCGGCAGATTACAGGGCGTAGGCGCTGCGGATATTCTGAAGACGGTGGATGCTTCTTTCAAGATCAAAAAAATGCAGTTGATGAAATTCAGGAAGGAATGCGTGCATGAATACGGGAACGCGCAGGTGCTAAAGAAAACGGACTACCCTCTGTATGAAGAATTCTTTCGAGCCGCTTCTCCGTCGGCGGATCCGAGCGGGTGGTTGCAGGAATACTTTGAGGATAAGGCTGAAAAGGAATACTTCACCGGATATTTTGTGAATGGCAAGCTGGTATCCGTTTGCGATGCGCCGGATATGCCATATATGGAGGATGTAATTCAGCATACTGGAATCGTAACGTTGAAAAACGAGCGCAGAAAGGGATACGCAAAGCGTACCGCTGCATTGGCCGCCCATCATTTAATAGAGCAGGGGATTTGCCCTCAATGGGAGTGCCATGTGGAAAATATCGCGTCAGTCGCTTTGGCAGAATCCATTGGCTACGAGAAGTATGGCGTTGCCTATATTCTTGAAGAATAAAAGGCGGTTGACTTCCGCCAACTCCATCTGGGATAGGAAACAACGGGAAAACGCAAGATTTTTCGCCCGCTCCAACCTCGGAGGGGGCTTTTTTGCGCCAACAATTCTCCCGGAATTTAACGAGAGCCGCTTGACAGAGCTGGCGAAGGGATTCTATAATCCTAACAGGGTTAGTAATTACGCGGAGGAGAACGGCGATATGGCGACGGCGGAGGAAATCGAGCGGGTGCTGGCGCTGCTGCGCGCGTCCGCTCCGGGAGAGCGCTATCGGGAGGTCGGCAGCACGGCAATGGGCATCGGCGCGGTGCTGCTGTTTCTGCACAGAGCCGAGGAGCCGGTCAGCGCCGGGCAGATCAGCCATTTTATGAACGTCAGCACAGCGCGGGTCGCGGTGCTGCTGAAGAAAATGGAGGGCAAGGGACTCATCTGCACGGGGCGCAGCGCGGCGGACGGCCGCGTGACCACGGTGCGCATCTCCGGGCAGGGCGAGGACGTGTTTCTGCGGATGGAGCGGGAGCTTCACAATAAGATCGCGTATCTGATCGAGCGCGTGGGCATGGAGCGGCTGGTGGAGTTCGCCCGCATCTCGGACGAGATTCAGGCGGCGCTCAGCGAGCTGCCCGATCCGCTGCTTCGGAACCGCTGATTTCTGCCGGGCAATTTACGAAGGAGAGGACGGGACGAAGGATGGGCGCGGGAGAGAAAATGCAGGCGCATTGCGCGCTGGGCGTGGACGTGGGCTCCACGACGGTGAAGTGCGTTTTGACGAAGGATGGAGAGATCGTCTTTCAGGATTACCGGCGGCATCTGTCCCGGGTTCGGCAGACGACGCTTCAGATGCTGCGCGAGATCGAGGCGCAGTTCCCGTCCGCCCGCGTCTCGGCGGTGCTCTCGGGCTCGGCGGGTCTGGGACTGGCCCAGAGCGCGAACCTGCCCTTCGTGCAGGAGGTGTACGCCACCGGCAAGGTGGTGGAGAGGTACGCGCCGGACACGGGCATGGTGATTGAGCTGGGCGGCGAGGACGCGAAGGTCATCTTCTTCGACGGCGGCATGGACGAGCGCATGAACGGCACCTGCGCCGGCGGCACGGGGGCGTTCATCGACCAGATGGCCGTGCTGCTGGACATGTCCGTGGCCGAGATGGACCGCGCCAGCCTGGAGGCGGAGCAGATCTATCCCATCGCCTCCCGCTGCGGCGTTTTCGCCAAGAGCGACGTTCAGCCGCTGCTCAATCAGGGCGCGAAGAAGTCGGACATCGCGGCGAGCATCTATCAGTCCGTGGTCAATCAGACCATCACCGGCTTGATTCAGGGCCGGAGGATTCGCGGCAGGGTCATGTTCCTCGGCGGGCCGCTGTACTACTGCGACGGCCTCAAGAAGCGCTTTCAGGAGACGCTGGGTCTGTCGGACGAGAACGCGATCTTCCCGGAATACGCCCTCTACGCCGTGGCCATGGGCGCGGCGCAGTGCGCCTCCGACCGGGAGATTTGCGCGCTGAGCGAGCTGATTGAGCGCGTGGAGCGGTGCGCCCACGCGGAGAAGAGCGGCGCGGGGCGGCTTCCGGCACTGTTTGAGGACGAAAAGAGCTATCGCGAGTTCCTCGCGCGCCATGAAAAGGCCGCCGTGCCCCGGCGCAGCCTCGAGGAATACGAAGGCCGGGCGTGGCTGGGCGTCGACTGCGGCAGCACCACCACCAAGCTGGCGCTCGTCGCCGAGGATCGCTCGCTGCTGTACACCTATTACGGCTCCAACCACGGCAATCCCGTTACCCTCGTGCGCGAGCAGCTGATGGAGATCGAGCGGCGCTGCGCGGGGCGCGTGGAGATCTGCGGCTGCGCGGCCACCGGCTACGGCGAGGATCTGATTCGCCACGCCTTCCACGCGGACGAGGGCGTGGTGGAGACCATCGCCCACTACACCGCCGCGAAGCACTTCCAGCCGGACGTGGATTTCATTCTGGACATCGGCGGGCAGGACATCAAGTGCTTCCGCATCCGAAACGGCGCCATCGACAGCATCATGCTCAACGAGGCCTGCTCCTCGGGCTGCGGCTCGTTCATCGAGACTTTTGCCAGCGCCATGGGCTACACCGCGGCGGAGTTCGCGGAGCTGGGCGTGTTCGCGGAAGCGCCGGTGAATCTGGGCTCGCGCTGCACGGTGTTCATGAATTCGTCGGTGAAGCAGTCTCAGAAGGACGGCGCGTCGGTGGAGGACATCTCCGCGGGGCTGTCCATCAGCGTAGTGAAAAACGCGCTGTACAAGGTCATCCGCGCGGTTTCGCCGAAGGAGCTGGGCGAGCACATCGTCGTGCAGGGCGGCACGTTCTTCAACAACGCCGTGCTCCGGGCCTTCGAGCGGGAGATCGACGCGCAGGTGGTGCGCCCGACCATCGCGGGCCTGATGGGCGCTTACGGCGCGGCGCTGCACGTGATGAAGTGCGAAAAGAGCAGTCTGTTAAACCTTGAGCAGCTGGAGAAATTCGAGCATCACTCCACCGCCGCCGTCTGCGGCGGCTGCGCCAACCGCTGCCGGCTGACGATCAACCGCTTTGCCGACGGAGAGAGGTTCGTCTCCGGCAATCAGTGCCAGCGCGCGCTGGGCGGAAAGGCCGCAAACGAGCTGCCCAATCTGCACGAATGGAAGCGCGAGTATCTGAAGAGCCTGAAGCCCGCGGCCGGAAGGCGCGGAGAGATCGGCATTCCCATGGCACTGTCCACCTATGAGCTGGCGCCGCTGTGGCACGGACTGTTCACTTCACTGGGCTTCGGGGTGCGCTTTTCGGCCCTGTCCAACCGCGCGACCTACGAAAAGGGCCAGTTCTCCATTCCCTCCGACACGGCGTGCTATCCCGCGAAGATCATGCACGGCCACATGGAGGAGCTGATGGAGCAGGGCGTTCATACGCTGTTCTATCCCGAGCTGACCTACAACATCGACGAGGGCGCGTCGGACAACCACTACAACTGTCCCGTGGTGGCCTATTACGCCGAGCTGCTCCAGGGCAACATGGAGTCGCTGAAGGGCGCGCGGTTCCTCCATCCCCAGCTGCGCGTGGACGACGCGCGGTCGCTGACCCGGACGCTCTATCCCGCGCTGCATAAGCTGGATCCCTCCATCACCCGGCGGGAGGTCGCACGGGCGGCGAAGGCGGGCTTCGCCGCCTACGAGGACTATCGACAGCGCCTGCGCCGGCAGGGTGAGGCCGCGCTGGACTACGCCCGAACCCACGGCAGGCGGACGATCGTCCTCGCCGGACGGCCGTATCACATCGACCCGGAGATCGGCCACGGCGTGGACCGGCTGATTACTTCGCTGGGCTGCGTGGTGGTCAGCGAGGACAGCGTGTGCCATCTGGCCCCGGTGCAGTCGGTGCATGTGCTGGACCAGTGGACGTTCCACGCCCGGCTCTATCGCGCGGCGGCCTTCGCGGCGGCGAACGAGGACGTGGAGCTGGTGCAGCTGGTCTCCTTCGGCTGCGGCGTGGACGCCATCACTACCGACGAGGTGCGCGCCATCCTCGAGCGCAGCGGTCGGTACTACACCCAGATCAAGATCGACGAAATCACCAATCTCGGCGCGGTGCGCATCCGGCTGCGCAGTCTGCTGGGGGCGCTGGAGGAGAGAAACTGACATGCAGGACAAGAGCTACGTTCCGTTCACGGAGGAAATGAAGCGGGAATACACCATTCTCGTGCCCAACATGCTGCCCATGCACTTCAAGCTGATTATCAGCGTGCTGGAGACCTACGGCCTGCACATGGAGCTTCTGCAGAACGAGGGGCCGCAGATCGCGGAGACGGGGCTGAAGTACACCCACAACGACGCGTGCTATCCCGCCATTCTGGTCATCGGCCAGTTCATGGACGCGCTGCTCTCGGGCAGATACGATCCCCACAAGGTTGCGCTGATCATGTTTCAGACCGGCGGCGGCTGCCGCGCGTCGAATTACATCTCGCTGATTCGCAAGGCGCTGAAGCGGGCGGGCATGGAGTACGTCCCGGTGATCTCCTTCAGTCTGGCGGGCATCGAGAAGCATCCGGGCTTCCGGCTGTCGCTTCGGACGTACCATCGGCTGCTGTACGCGGTGCTGTACGGCGACCTGCTGATGAATCTGGTCAACCAGACGCGGCCCTACGAGAAGACCGCCGGTCAGGCCGAGGCTCAGGCCGACCGCTGGACGCAGCGCCTTGGCCGGGAGCTGGGCACGTCCCGCCGCATCCGCACGCGCCGCATCCGGGAAAACTACCGCGCGATGGTGGAGGACTTTAAGGCGATTCCGATGGAGCGCCAGATACGCCCGAAGGTGGGCGTCGTGGGCGAGATCTTCGTCAAGTATTCGCCTCTGGCCAACAACCATCTGGAGCGCTTCCTGATTCAGGAGGGCGCGGAGCCCGTCGTGCCGGGCCTCATGGACTTCTGCCTCTACGCCGTGTACAACAGCGTCGCCGAGCATGAAATTTACCATCGCGGCGCGCTGAAGCACGCGGTGGTGCTGCCGGCCTATCGCCTGCTCCTGCGCAAGCGCGGAGAGATCGACAGGGTGCTGCGGCAGAGCGGCGTGTTCGACGGCGTCACGCCCTTCGATCAGGTGGTGGAAGAGGTTAAAAAGGTCATTTCGCCGGGCGTGAAGATGGGCGAGGGCTGGCTTTTGCCGGCGGAAATGCTGGAGCTGGCGCACTCGGGCTGCAGGAACATCGTCTGTACCCAGCCCTTCGGCTGCCTGCCCAACCACATCTGCGGCAAGGGCATGATGAAGCCCATCAAGGAGCTGTGCCCGGACGTGAACATCGTCGCCATCGACTACGACGCGGGCGCGAGCCGCGTCAATCAGGAAAACCGCCTGAAGCTGATGCTGGCCAACGCGGTCAAATAAAATAAACAGGGCTCGGCATAGGAAAGGGTATGCCGGGCCTTTTCAGCGGTCGAGCGGTGCGGCCGCTTCTCCTTCGGACAGGTATCGCCGTCCGCGGCGCTGTTCCCGCACGCCGGTCAGGACTGGGCAAAGCGCCTTACAAAGATTTGATGTTCGAAGGGTAAAACAATTGATGCGCTTCCTCTATACTGATACTGTAAGAAGAGAATCAGAGAGATTTATGAGGAGAGAAGCGCATGAGTATTTTCGACGGGCTGAATATGATCGGCGGTCTGTGTCTGTTCCTGTTCGGCATGAACCTGATGGGGCAGGCGCTGGAGAAGCGCGCCGGCGGCAAGATGCGGACGCTGCTGGGCAAGATGACCGGCAGAAAGATGATCGGTTTTCTGACGGGTCTGGGCATCACTGCGGTGATTCAGAGCTCGTCGGCCACCACGGTTATGGTCGTCGGCTTCGTCAATTCGGGCCTTCTGACGCTCAGGCAGGCCATCAACGTCATCATGGGCGCCAATGTGGGCACCACGGTGACGGCGTGGCTGCTGAGTCTGGGCGGCATCAGCAGCGGCGCGCTGTGGGTGAAGCTGCTCAAGCCCAGCTCGTTTACGCCGGTGCTGGCGCTGATCGGCATCGTGCTGTACATGTTCTGCAAAAGCAGCAAGAAGAAGGATACCGGCATGATCCTGCTGGGCTTCGCCACGCTGATGTTCGGCATGGAGACCATGACCGGCGCGGTGTCGGGGCTGAAGGACGTGCCGGGCTTCCAGAAGCTGTTTCTGACCTTCACCAATCCGGCGCTGGGCGTGCTGGCGGGCGCGGTGCTGACGGCGATCATCCAGTCCAGCTCCGCGTCGGTGGGCATTCTGCAGGCGCTGGCGGTGACGGGACAGGTCAGCTACGGCGCGGCGATTCCCATCATCATGGGTCAGAACATCGGCACCTGCGTGACGGCGCTGCTGTCGGCCATCGGCACCAACAAGAACGCCCGGCGCGCGGCGGTGGTGCATCTGATGTTCAACATCATCGGAACCGTGGTCTGGCTGAGCGTGTTCAGCCTCGTGCGGCTGCTGTTCGCGCCGGCGCTGCTGGCTCAGCCGGCCACCATGTTCGGCATCGCCGTGGCCCACTCCGTGTTCAACGTGCTGTGCACGGCGCTGCTGCTGCCCCTGTCCGGCATGCTGGAGAAGCTGGCGCTGTGGATCGTGCCCGAGACGAAGAAGGGCGAGGAGCAGACCACGCTGCTGGACGAGCGTCTGCTGGCCACTCCGCCGCTGGCGCTGGAGCGCTGCCACGAGCTGGTGACGCGCATGGCCGAGGACGCGGGCGCCGCGCTGAAGGCGAGCCTGGAGACGGTGAAGAAGTTCGATCCTCAGGCCGCGTGGCGGATCCGCGAGGACGAGAACCGCACCGACCAGTACGAGGACGCGGTCAGCACCTATCTGATTCGCCTGAGCGCCGAGCCGCTGAATCAGGCGGACAGCGAGGAGACCACCGCGATGCTCAAGTACATCGGCGATTTCGAGCGCATCGCCGACCACGCCGTGGACATCCTGAAGTCGGCCGAGGAGATGCGCGACAAGGAGATTTCCTTCTCGCCCGAGGCCGCGCGGGAGATGGACGTGCTCATGCGCGCGGTGGAGGAGATTCTGACGCTGACCTTCCGCGCCTTCCACGAAAACGACGCGCAGCTGGCCTCCCGGGTCGAGCCGCTGGAGCAGGTGATCGACACGCTGAAGGAGGAGCTGCGCACGCGCCACATCCTGCGCATGACCAAAGGCGAATGCAGCGCCGAGGCGGGCTTCGTCTGGTCGGATCTGCTGACCAGTCTGGAGCGCACCGCCGACCACTGCTCCAACGTCGCCGGCTGCGTGATGGACATCGCGCGCCATCAGCTCTCGCTGCACGACACGCTGCGCCGGGAGAAGAACGGCGACGGCGACTTCGACGCTCAGTACGACGCCTACGCCGCGGAGTTTTCTCTGTAATTTTTGCGCCGGAACGCGCATATACACGAAAATTAGTGTATAATGGAGAAAAAATCTCCGAGGTGAGAGCATGATCTATTGTGTGGAGGACGACGCGGCCATTCGGAATCTGATGATCTATGCGCTGGGAACGGCGGGCTTTGAGGCGAAGGGCTTTGAGGACGGCGCGGCGATGTTCGAGGCGCTGGAGACGGAAAAACCTCAGATGGTCATGCTGGACATCATGCTGCCCGGCGAGGACGGCATTTCCATTCTGAAAAAACTGCGCGCCCGGGGCGACACGCGCCGCGTTCCCGTCGTCATGACCACTGCCAGGGGCGAGGAATACGACAAGGTGCTGGCGCTGGATCTGGGCGCGGACGACTATCTGGCCAAGCCCTTCGGCATGATGGAGATGGTTTCCCGGGTGCGCGCGGTGCTGCGCCGCACGGAGCCGGAGCCGGCGCAGGAGACGCTCTTGCAGGAGGGCGCGCTGACGCTGGATCCCGTGTCTCATCGCGTGCTGGTGGACGGAAGGGAAGCGCCGCTGACGCTGAAGGAATACGATCTGCTCTATCTGATGATGACCAACCGCGGGCGCGCGTTCACCCGGGACGCGCTGCTCTCCGCGGTGTGGAACGACGACTTTGCGGGGGAGACCCGCACGGTGGACGTGCATATCGGCACGCTGCGCGCCAAGCTGGGGCCCTGCGCCTCGCTGATCGAGACGGTGCGCGGCGTGGGTTACAGAATGGGAGGCAAAAAATGACCCGCCGAATCTTTCGGTCGATCTGCGTGGTGGCGCTGGCGGTGTTCGTCGGCTCCATGGCGCTGGTTATGGATCTGCTCTACGGCTACTTCTCCTCGGAGCAGATGCGGCAGCTTCGTCAGCAGGCCCATCTGGTGGCCCGGGGCGTGTCTGACGAGGGCATGGACTTCTTTGACGGTCTGGATATGGACGGAACCCGCGTGACGTGGATCGCCGGCGACGGCGAGGTGCTCTACGACAACGAGGCCAACGCCGGCGCGATGGACAACCATCTGGGCCGCGAGGAGATTCAGCAGGTGCTCCGGCTCGGCGAGGGCGAGAGCACGCGCTATTCCGACACGCTGACCGAGCGGCAGATGTACGTCGCCCTGCCGCTTCAGGACGGCAGCATCGTCCGCGTCTCGGACGCGCAGTACACCATCCTGACGCTGCTGGTCAGCCTGTCCCAGCCGATACTGATCGTCATCGCGCTGGGTCTGGCCCTCTCCCTCTGGCTGGCTTCGCGGCTGGCCAGGCGCATCGTTCAGCCGCTGAACGGCATGAAGCTCGATCCGCCGGACGAGACGGCGGTCTATCCCGAGCTCGCGCCGCTGATGGATCGCCTGCGCTATCAGCAGAACCAGCTGACCATCCAGCGCGCGGAGCTCAAGCGCAGGCAGCACGAGATGGAGGCCGCCACCGGCTCCATGCAGGAGGGCGTGATCCTGCTGGACGAAAATGGCTGCGTGATGAGCCTGAATCCCGCGGCTCAGCGAATCCTGAACGTGACGGATTACTGCATCGGCAAGGATTTCATGCTGTTCAACCACTCCTGCGAGCTTCAGAACGTCCTCCGGCAGGCGCAGAAGGGCGAGCGCGCTCAGGAGACGCTGACCTTCGGCGGCGTGCGCTACCAGCTCAACGCCAGCCTCGTGGAATCCGACGGCAAGCGGGTGGGCACGGTGCTGACGCTGTTCGACGTGACCGAGAAGCTCAAAAACGAGCAGCTGCGCCGGGAATTCACCGCCAACGTCTCCCACGAGCTGAAGACGCCGTTGCACACCATCGCGGGCTATGCGGAGATGCTGGCCTCGGGCATGGTTCAGTCCGATGACGTGCCGAAATTCTCCGCGCAGATCCTCTCCGACGCGAAGCGCATGACGGCGCTGGTGGAGGACATCCTTCGCCTGTCCCATCTGGACGAGGGCGCGGAGGACATGAAGCGCGAAAAAACGGATCTGTTCGAGCTGGCGAAGCAGGCCACGGACGGACTGCGCCCCTACGCCGAGGAATCGGGCGTGACGCTGACGCTCACCGGCGAGAGCGCGCCCATGACGGGCGTTCCCCAGCTGCTGAGCCTGATGATCCGCAATCTTTGCGACAACGCCATCAAGTATAATTGCCGGGGCGGCAGCGTGAACGTCAACATCGAAAATCGCCGAAGCGACGTGCTGCTCTCCGTCAGCGACACGGGCGTCGGCATTCCGCCCGAGGAGCAGAGCCGCGTGTTCGAGCGGTTCTACCGCGTGAACAAGAGCCGCTCCAAGGAGCTGGGCGGCACGGGCCTCGGCCTGTCCATCGTCAAGCACGCCGCCCTTCTCCACGGCGCGAAGATTGACCTGAGCTCCGTGCCCGGCGAGGGCACCTGCATCACCGTGAGCTTTCCCATTGCGAAATAAAAACGCCCGCCGGTTCTCAGAGCGAGAACCGGCGGGTTTGCGTCATCTCGAGCGGGGAACGTCGAAGAAAATGCCCGCGCGATGCTGAAAGTCTCCCAAATAGGGGTCGTCGCTCGTGTCCACGGCGGCGTCGATGATGTAGAGCGACCACAGACCGATGTTGCCGGGCTCCCAGTCGTCGCGGGAGATGCAGCGCAGGGCAATGCGGTATTCACGCGTTCCCGCCGTGACGATTTCGCGGCCTATGAGCTCCTTGGATCGTTTTCCATGATTTATGTTTTCGGAAGTATTCGGCCCGATGGGCTCTACGAGCGTGAAGGAATCCACCTCAAAATAGTCTGTGAACGCGTTCAGCATTTCGTCCAGCGTCTCCTCGCCGATCTCGGAAACGGCGTTCGGCGCGAACAGCGCCTTCATGGCGGGAAGATCCTTCTCCACAGCGGCGGTCAGAAAGGCGTTCGTGTAGTTGTAGGCTTCTTTGTCTTCAGTCAGAATTCCGCGCTTTTCGAGAAAGCGCCTGATCGCAAGGTTTGTCAGAATCGAATTGATGATTTCCATGGGCCGCATTTTCTCTTCCCCGGCGGCGCAGTCCGCAAAAAGCGTGCGCAGCAGCGACAGAAACGCAGCGAATCTCTTCATGTTCCCTCCAATGCCCGGAGCGTCGCCCGGCAGCGCTTTTTTTCAGGAACATTTTAACACGGAACTGCGGCTTTGTAAAGACAGAGCATTCCGACGTTCGGAGGTTGATAGGGAGGGGAGGATGTGCTATGATAATGATTGGACAGGTGGGCTGGCGAAGCACCATGAGCGATGCTGAAAAGGGCTGCGAACGGAGGCGATGCGGATGGCTCGGACGCTCTATCAGGTTCCGACGGGATACGGCGACATTATATTTATTTTATAATGCTGTTTCCGCTGCTGATGCTCGCGGGGATTGCGCTGGTTATTCGGCTCAAGTACCGGCCGGCGGCGGACGCCGGCAGCCGCAGACGGTCGAGGCTTCCGCTGTATCTGGGCGGCGTGTTCGTGTGCGTCTGCACGCTGCTGATTCTGCACGGCCAGCTGGACATGCATCGCACGGTGGTGGGCGCGTGGCAGCGCGGGGAATATGAAACCGTCGAGGGGCAGGTGGAGAACTTCGTTCCGATGCCGAAGGAGGGCAAGAGCAGCGAATCCTTCGACCTCGGCGGCGTGCACTTCGAGTATTCGGACAATTGCCTCATCACGGGCTATCACAACGCGAGGGTCAACGGCGGCGTCATCCGCAGAGACGGCCAGCGGCTGAGAATCGGATACGTCTGGTATGAGCCCTATGGAAACGTGATCGTGTCCATCGAGGAAATCGACGAACTGTGAAGAGACTGAAGAGAGTGCCCTTCCGCAAAGCGGAAGGGCACTCTCTTTACCAGTCCGGAATCAGCCCTTGACGGCCTTTTCCGCGACCTCGACGATGTGCTCGGCGGTCAGGCCGAAGCGCTCGGCCAGGTAGTCCACCGGGCCGACCTCGCCGTATTCGTCCTCGACGGCGACGTAGTGCACCGGCGTGGGCAGCTTCTGGGACAGGCACTCGGTCACGGCGCTGTACAGGCCGCCGATCTTGTTGTGGTTTTCCACGGTGACGACCTTGCCGGTCTTCTTCGCGTATTCCACGACCAGATCCTCGTCCAGGGGCTTGACGGTGAACATGTCGATGACGCTGGCCTCGACGCCCTTTTTGGAGAGCTCCTCGGCGGCCTTGAGCGCCCTGCCGACCATGAAGCCGCAGGCGATGATGGTCACGTCCTTGCCCTCGCGGAGCACGACGCCCTTGCCGATTTCGAACTCGGAGCCGGCCTCATAGACCAGATCGTTGCTCTTGCGGTTGACGCGCAGATACTTCACGCCCGCGCGGCTGACCAGCTGGGGGAAGATGTTCTCCAGCATGGCGGTGTCGGTCACGTCCACGACGGTCGCGCCCGGAAGCGCGCGGTACATGGCCATGTCCTCGAAGGGCATGTGGGTGCCGCCGTTGTAGCCGGCGCACACGCCCGGGTCGGTGCCGATGATGGTGATGTCGTTGTGGGCGTAGCCCGCGGACATGAACGCCTGATCGTAGCAGCGGCGGGAGGCGAAGGGGCCGAAGCTGTGGCAGATGGGCTTGAAGCCCACGGCCGCGAGACCGGCGGCGATGCCCACCATGTTGGCCTCGGCGATGCCGCAGTTAATCATGCGGTCGGTGCGGGTCTTGGCGGCCTTGGCCACGCCGATGCAGCTCATCAGGTCCGCGTCCAGATAGACGACGTTGGGGTCGTCGTCGATCATCTGGGGAATCATCTTTGCAAAAACGTCCTTGAACGCCTTGACGTCGGCAGAGCCGTTGTAAATCACTTTCATGCTTCGACGCCCTCCTTCTCCAGCGCTTCGAGATCGGCCTTGACCGCGTCGATGTAGCTGTCCCAGGTCGCCGCGTCCACGGTCATGGAATGGTTGGCGGCGGTCTCCTCGACGGCCTTCACGCCGCGGCCCTTGACATTGTCCATGATGATGGCGATGGGCTTGCCGGCGATGGGCTTGCGGGTCAGCGCGTCGTAGAGCTGCTCCACGTCGCTGCCGTCGATGCGCACGGCGTCGAAGCCGAAGGCCTCGAACTTGGCGCGGAAATCGAAGGCGGGCAGGATTTCGTCGGTGGGGCCGTCCAGCTGCTTCTTGTTGTCGTCAATGATCCAGACCAGATTGGAAACCTTCTTGGCGGCGGTGAACATGGCCGCCTCCCAGCACTGACCCTCGTTGAGCTCGCCGTCGCCGACGATCAGGAACGTGCGGGACGGACGGCCCTTGATGGCGTCGCCCAGCGCCATGCCTACGGCCTGAGAGGTGCCCTGGCCCAGAGAGCCGGTGGTGCAGTCCACGCCGCGGGTCTTGTTCTTGTCGCAGTGGCTGGGCAGCTTCGTGCCGGGACGGTTCAGCGTCGCCAGCTCCTCCTTGGGGAAGAAGCCCTTCAGCGCCAGCGTGGCGTAGATCGCCGGGCCGGCATGACCCTTGGAGCAGACCAGCTTGTCGCGGTCGGCCCACTGGGGATCCTCAACCTTGTAGTTCATGACCTTGCCGTACAGCACGGCCAGCAGATCGCACACGCTCAGAGAGCCGCCGATGTGGCCGAAGCCACGGGCCTTCAGCTCCTCGAGGAGCGTGATGCGGATTTCCGCAGCGAACTTTTTCAGTTCACGCTTTTCGATTGCGTTCAACTTGGTACGCCTCCTCTGTTGTTTGGCCGGGGCGCAGACCCCGTCGTCGCGGCCGCGTTCGACCGTTTCTTCAGCTGATATTATAACATAGATTTGCCCGAGGGAACAACCCCATTGTGTAAATTCTGTTTTTGTATGACCGATCGTGCGCCGAAAACGACCGAACGGCGCAAATCGGTTGCCATTCCGGCCGGGAAGTGCTATGATGCAGCCGTGGGGGGTGGAGAGCACGTGAGGGTGGAAATTCAGATCGATCCGACGCTGAGCGAGCCGAGGCTGGTGCTGCAGGCGCCGGAGCTGACGGACGAGCTGGCGGCGCTGGCGCGGCGGCTGTCCGAGCCGGAGCGCGCCGTGTCCGCCCAGACGCCGCGCGGCGTGACGCTGCTGAAGCCCGAGGAGATCCTGCGCGTCTATGCCCAGCGACAGCGGGTGTTCGCCCAGACGGCGCAGGGCGTTTTCCCGGTGAAATTTCGCCTGTACGAGCTGGAGGAGCGGCTGGGCGAGGAATTCGTGCGCATTTCGTCCTCCGAGCTGGTGCGCGCGTCGGCCATTCGGAGCATGGACTTCAGCCTCGCCGGAACCATCCGGCTGACGCTGGAGGGCGGAACCGTCACCTATGTCTCCCGGCGGCAGGTGGCGAAGATCAAAAAACGATTCGAGAGGTGAGCCATATGTGGAAAAAGGCGCTGAGCCGCGGCGCGGTCAGCTATTGCGTCTGCGTGGCGGCGAGCAATGTCGTCACGCTGATTATGGGCCTGTGCGGCGCGCAGGCCGTGTGCGTGCCGGAATTCGTGGAGCGCGTGGGCAGTCCGGTCACGGCGGCGGGACTCCAGCCGCTGCTCATCGGCCTGATCGGCTTCGCCTTCGGCGCGGGTTCGCTGTTGTTCGAGGTGGAGAGGTGGAGCTTTTTCAGGCAGGGCGCGCTGCATCTGGCGCTGACGGCGGCGGTATGGATTCCCGTGGAGCTGATCTGCTTTTCGCCTATCACGCCGCCGGCGGTGCTGTCCTTCGCGCTGAGCGCCGGGGGAACCTACGCCATTACATGGGGCGTGCAGTATATGGTATGGAAAAAGCGCGTCCGCGAGCTGAACGCGCTTTTGCAGAGCCGAAAGGAGGAACAGCCGTGAACGCGCTGGAAATTCGAAATCTGACGAAGCGGTTCGGCGACCGCGCGGCGGTGGACAATCTCTCGCTGGAGGTGCCCGAGGGCGGCGCGCTGGCGCTGCTGGGCCTGAACGGCGCGGGCAAGACCACGACGCTGAAGCTGGCCGCCGGGCTGCTCCCCGCCGATTCGGGCGAGGTCTTTGTCATGGGTCATCCCGCGGGAAGTCCCGAGGCGCGCGCGGCGCTGGGCCTTTCGCCTCAGGAGAGCGCCGTGGCCGAGAACCTGACGGTGTGGGAGAATCTGGAGCTGATGGCCGGCGTGCGCGGTATGGATAAAGACCATGCGCGCCGGGCGGCGGAATCGGCGCTGGGCGAGCTGGGGCTTCAGGAGGTGCGTTCGCAGCGGGCAAAGCGCCTGTCCGGAGGATGGAAGCGGCGGCTGAGCATCGCCATGGCGCTGCTGGGCAATCCGGCCGTGCTGGCGCTGGACGAGCCGACGCTGGGGCTGGACGTGCTGGCCCGGCGGGAGCTGTGCGGGCGCATCCGCGCGCTGCGCGGTCGGGCGGCGCTGATTCTGACCACCAACGATCTGGGCGAGGCCGAGCAGCTGGCCGACCGCATCGCCGTGCTGTCCCATGGGCGGATGGCGGCGCTGGGCACGACCGGGGAGCTGATGGCGCGGGCGGGCGCGGCGAGCTTCGAGGACGCGTTCGTCCGGCTGGCGGGCGGAGAAGGCTGAGCGAAAAAGCCGCTCCCAGCGAAATTGGCGACGCGTGCGGGGCTGACAGCATCGCCGTGCCGTCCCATGGGCGGCTTGCGGCGCTGGGCACGACCGGGGAGCTGATGGCGCGGGCGGGCGCGGCGAGCTTCG
>USDD01000007.1 GCA_900553265.1 uncultured Eubacteriales bacterium | reverse complement strand
CGCCAGCCCCGGCCCCGCCCGCGGCCAGAAAAGCATTTCAATCCACGCCTCCCTCGCGGGAGGCGACGGCCGGGCGGGTGACGCGCGCTCCGCGCGGTGGCATTTCAATCCACGCCTCCCTCGCGGGAGGCGACCTCCGCCTGTTTGTGTCCGTTCCGCGCGCGCGAATTTCAATCCACGCCTCCCTCGCGGGAGGCGACAAGTGTCGAGTTTCCGTCATGGCTCGACTCTCCATTTCAATCCACGCCTCCCTCGCGGGAGGCGACCCTGCGCGTCCTGCGGCTGTATGCCCAGCGTGTATTTCAATCCACGCCTCCCTCGCGGGAGGCGACCAGATAGCCGTCGATCAGATCGCGGAGCAGGGTCGATTTCAATCCACGCCTCCCTCGCGGGAGGCGACGGGCTGCTTCGAAAAACAAGGAGGACAAAAACATATTTCAATCCACGCCTCCCTCGCGGGAGGCGACCGCCCGTCCGAGCCATGCGCCGGGCGGGCGCTATATTTCAATCCACGCCTCCCTCGCGGGAGGCGACCTACGGTGATTGTGGGGACTTCTTCGAGACCGAATTTCAATCCACGCCTCCCTCGCGGGAGGCGACAGAGCGACCTTCAGGGCCTTTATGATCGCATTATATTTCAATCCACGCCTCCCTCGCGGGAGGCGACTTCCCGGCATTTGGGTTTTGCTCGGGTCGGGAGGCGATTTCAATCCACGCCTCCCTCGCGGGAGGCGACGTGCAGGGCCATCCGGCGCTCAATGTGGATGACGTATTTCAATCCACGCCTCCCTCGCGGGAGGCGACCGAGCGGATACAATATGCGAGCCACCGTAACTCTATTTCAATCCACGCCTCCCTCGCGGGAGGCGACGCCAAATGGGGATGGGTCACTCCGCCCTCTTCAAATTTCAATCCACGCCTCCCTCGCGGGAGGCGACCGTAGCCCGGGAGCGCGAGACGGACGGCAGCGCGGATTTCAATCCACGCCTCCCTCGCGGGAGGCGACCGGGTCATCGGGTGGAATCCGATGGACTGCGTCGACAATTTCAATCCACGCCTCCCTCGCGGGAGGCGACGGGATGCGTCGTGGAGAGCGTCGGCGTGCTGGAAGATTTCAATCCACGCCTCCCTCGCGGGAGGCGACGCCGCGCAGCGGCGCGTCGCCGACCACCTCGGCATTTCAATCCACGCCTCCCTCGCGGGAGGCGACGTACCTCATGGTCAACGCGTTTATGCGGCGCTCATTTCAATCCACGCCTCCCTCGCGGGAGGCGACTTAAACAATCCTTGGAAAAACTCGCCCCAGTTAGCATTTCAATCCACGCCTCCCTCGCGGGAGGCGACGTAGGACAAACAAGGGGAAACCAAAAATTCGCTTATTTCAATCCACGCCTCCCTCGCGGGAGGCGACCCCCGCGAATAACGACCGCGCCGACCGGCGCGACATTTCAATCCACGCCTCCCTCGCGGGAGGCGACCGGCCTGAGCGTCGACGAGCTGGTCATGGCCATCATTTCAATCCACGCCTCCCTCGCGGGAGGCGACGTGACGGTGTCGAAAATGCGGCACCAGATTAAAGCATTTCAATCCACGCCTCCCTCGCGGGAGGCGACACAAAAAGCACCTCCTCATTTTTAGGCAACAAAATTTCAATCCACGCCTCCCTCGCGGGAGGCGACGGCAAGACATTCCCTTATTTTGCCTTTGGAACACAACATATGGGAATTCTTGCGAATTTGTCGTGAGGGGTGCTGCTTTTTCTTCACTTTTGTGGCGGAAAAGCGGCGAATTTCGACTTGTTTTGGTGCGAACCGACCGGGGAAATGGGCGCAGCTTCCGCTTCGCACGATTGGGGATTCTGCCCATGATCTGCTTTTAGGACGATGATGCAGACTGTCTTTCAGATTTCCTTATGCCTTTCCGTCACACGGAAAGCCATCACTGCCGCACGCCTCTCTGCGCACTATTTTGCTATGATTCTCCGGCATTTTCAAGCAAGACGTCCCCTCTGCAAAACAAATCTGCCCTGCTTTGGCTACAGGATCAGGTCACCCTCGGGATCGTAAGACTGCTTAAGGCCGTATTGCTCGATGCGCGCAGTGGTGCGATTGCCAAGGTTGTAGATGCGGATGCTGTCGATTTTTTCGTCCATGACGTCCAGCAGCTGGGCGCGAACGCCGACGAGCTGGGCGGAATCCAGCACGCATTCGAACACCGAGTTCTGCACGCGCTGGCCGTAATTGCAGCAGATTTTGGCGATGCGCGAAAGCCTGCGGCGACCGCTGGCCGTCGTGGTGTTCACGTCGTAGGTAATCAGCAGCAGCATGTTCGCCTCATTTCCAGAAAAACGGCGGATACTGATCCAGATCGCCGCGAACATAGCGCGCCAGAAGCAGCGCCTGCACGTGCGGAACCAGTCCCCACTCGATTTTCTCGTCCAGATAGGGATGCGTCAGCGTCTCGCGCTTGCGCTTCTGCCATTCGCTCAGGAAGGTCCTGCGCGCCTCGTCGGTCAGAAGCACCGCGCCGCTCTCCTGCACGACGAAATCGCCCGGCGACAGCACACGGTTGTTGACAAGCGTCAGCACGAAGCGGTCGGCACAGACCGGACGCAACTCCTCCACCAGATCCAGCGCCAGCGATTTGCGGCCCGGGCGGTCGACGTGCATGAAGCCAACGTAGGGATCCAGCCCCACGCCGCGCAGCGCGGCGGCGCAATCGCTTGTCAAAAGCGAATAGGCGAAGGACAGCAGCGCGTTGATTCGATCCAGCGGCGGACGGCGGCTGCGCCCACGAAAGGCGAAGGCCTGCTTTTCTCGGAGAATCATCTCGTCGAAGGCCTGAAAATAGGCCGAGGCCGCGTTGCCCTCGACGCCGCGCAGCCGGTCGTCGCTCTGAGCCGACAGACAGGCGCTCAGCGATTCGTGCAGCGACGCCGCCGCGCCGCGGAGCTTCTCGGCGTCCGCCTGAAGCGCGTGATCCCGGGCGCAGCGAAGCAGCACAAACTTGGCGTTGTAGAGCTTTCCGGCGATGAAATTCCGCGCAATGGCCAGCGACTGCGCCGCGTCGTCCGCCCGGCGATACTGCTCGCGGCGGAGATAGACGTTGCCGGCGGTCTCGTTGCCCACCTGACAGAGGAACCGACCCTGCGGCGTGTAAAACGCCATGGCCACGCCGCTCTGCACGCACTTGCCCATGAGCGCCGGAGTCGCGCCCTTGTAGGAAAAGGACACGACGGAGGACAGCAGGTGCAGCGGGATGGCCTTCTCCGTGTCGTCGGCGAAGCGGACGACGATGTTCTCGCCGTCCAGCGCGAGAAACGCGTCCTCGGACGTGACGTACAGCGTGTTGAGCAGCTTTTTCATTCTCCCGTCTCCGCCGCGTGCCTGCGGACATACTCCGCGACCGAGGCGGCCTCCCCCTTTCGCAGCAGTCTGGGCAGACACGCGTCGCTCAGCGAACAGCTCTCGCAGGCCTTTCCCGGCTTCACGCGGGGCGTATAGCGGCGATCATAGTACTCCCGCATCTCGCGGAGCATGCGCTCCGTCTTTTCGCGCAGCCCTGCGTCGATCTCCACACGCTCCCGGCGGCGGGTTTTCCAATAGAACAGCGCGCCTGCGGGGATTTCGCAGCAGAGCATTTCTTCGAGGCAAAGCGCCTGAGCGGCCAGCTGGAGCCGGTCGCAGTCGCTGAGCTTGCCCGCGCCATGCTTGTATTCCACCGGGCAGGGCCGCCACAGTCCCTCCCTCCCGCGCAGCGCTATTCCGTCGAGATCGGGCGTGAATTCCACCGCGTCGCAGACGCCGCTGACGCGCAGGCGATCCGAGCGAATCCGCATGCCGCGCAGCGTCAGCACACCGCCGCGAAAGTCCGAAATGCTCTCGTCGTGCACGCGGTCGTGCTGCACGCGCCCCTCCGCCGTCAGACCGTTTTCCTGCCACTGATCCTCAATGTGAATCAGCGCCCACTGCCGGCGGCAGAAGGAGAAGTGCTGAATGCCCGAGAGCTGAAGATCGTCGTCCTGCGTCATAGTCCTTCGATGACCTCGCAGTTCAGTCCGGGCAGCTCGTCCAGCGTGATGTCGTAATCACCCGCGGAGGAAGCCACCGCCACGTCCGCCCTGCGCTGAACGTGCAGCGAATGGTGCACCTTGGCGGAGGAATACTGGCCGTCCTTGCAGTCGTGCTGCCACCAGTAGAGCTTTACGACCTCCATGGAGCCGTCGGGACGCGCGGAGGAGGCGTCGTTGACGAACAGCGTGCGCAGGCACTCGCGAATGGTCTGCGCGTCCTCCTCGCTGAAGCCCGTCTTTTCCGCCAGCTGCACGTTGATGGAGCCCTTGACCTCATACAGGCCGAAGCGCACGAAGTGCTTCATGCCCATGGTGTCGCTGCCGCGATCCTGGGCGTTCTTGCGCTCGCCGCTGACGCTCTTGGTGATCTGCATGGACAGCACCTCCACGGGATCCACGCTGACCGCCTGATGGATGGACACCGGGCCGCGCACGCCCACGGACTTGCAGCCGAAGCCATTAAAGGCAAACACCTGGCCGAAGGCGCGCACGTCCGCCCACTTTTCGCAGGCCATCTGGGCGAACTTAACCGGATCCTTCAGCTCGGACAGCGGCTTGGCGCGATCCTTCAGACTGGCCATGCCGTCGTCGCAGCGGTCGTCCGACTGCACGAAGATGGGCAGGCCCATGTCCTGCATGCGGTTGCGGATCTTGCGCTTGATGCACACGTCCGAAATCTCGCCGAAGCCGCTGTAGTCCGTCCTCGGGCGGTTGCCGTTGAGCGGGTCGCCGTTGCTGTTTGCGTTCGTGACGGAAACCAGCGCCACAAAATCGATCTTATTCCTGAGCGTCATCGTTTTCAACCTCCGTATCGTCCTGCTTTTTGGTGTACAGCGCGTTCTTTTGCAGATAGTAGCCGAGCAGATAGGTCTCCGTCAGCGGCGAGTCGTATTTTTCTTCCGTGCATTCGGAAATCTGCTCCATGATCTGTCCGATGAGTATCTCGTAGAAATTTCGGCTTTTCACCGACAGCCGCGGATAGTAGGCGTTTTTCACCTGCTCCAGCACGGTCTTCGCCGTGGTTCCCGGGCGGCGAACGAACATGGGCTGAAGGCGAATGGCGTTGGTTTCGCGCTTTTCATCCTTGTCATAGGTGTCCCGCTCCGCCTTTTCCAGCACGGCGAGCAGCCGCCCGAACTGATAGCTTCGATCCCTCTTATCGGGTTCCAGTGCCATGGGCAAATCCTCCTTCTTGCGATCCATTCTGTACTTTCGAACCACCGCGCAGGCCGTGAACAGCAGCGTGTCGCGGTTATGGGCGTTGTAAACCTGAAGATTGTCGCATTTGCGCACCAAGGCGCGCATCACGTCCTCGGGCATGGCTCCCTTCTCCGTGCGGCAGGTCAGCATGCGCTGCAGCTGCTGCGCGCGCACCTTGTCGTCCACCTCCACGCGCGCCGACTCGTCGCTGCCGCGCTGCACGCCGAAGGCAAACTGCACAATCCTGTCCAGCAGCGGCGACATCGTGCCCCAGCGGCTGTCGTACCAGCAGCAGGTCTCGTCCCAATAAGCCAGCCGGTCGATGAAGTCCGAGGCCTGAAGCTCGTTGTAATAGAGCACGGCCAGCCGTCCCGCCGTGGCCGCGTCGAAGGCCGCCAGCACCACGCCCGCATTCTGCGGAAGCGAATTCTTCCAGCCGCGCACCGTCTTTTCCAGCTCTTCCCGATACGCCGTCGGCTTCAGCGGTTCTTCCTTTCCATCGGACTTTCGGTTTTTCCCCAGCGGTGTCTGAACCTTGGGCACCTCCAGTCCCTGAGGATTCCAGCAGACGAACGTGCGGCTGCCGAAGGGATAGCCGTCGTTGCACACCAGCCATTTCAGCGCGTTGTGCGCCTTCTGAGAGGCGATATAGCCCACCGTGGCCGCCTCGCCCGCGTCCGCAAAGCGCCCCAGATAGGTGAAATTCGACGTATCGTTGCCCGAGATGATCTTGGCGTTTCCGTGCATCGGCACCACGCCCTTGAGATGCTGCGCCGCGCCGAGGGTCTCCTCGCCGGTGAGCATGCACAGACGATCGGCGGTTCCCGCGCGGCTCTCGAGATAGAACTCGCCAAAGCCGCGCAGCAATCTGGGATCCGTCCAGACCGGGCCGCTCTCCTCGCCCACGCCGTTCACAATCCAGCGCACCATGTCCTTTTCGTTCTTGACCGCGCCCTTTTCGTCCATCTGAAGCAGCCCGGCCCGAGCAAGGTCGGTCTGAAGCGTTCCGCGCCGAACGTAATTCAGAATCGCGTTCAGCTTGGGGCTTCCGTATCTGGAATTCGCCCACTGTTCCAGCTGCTGCGTGTAGAGTCTGAATTTTTCCTCGTTGCCCGGCAGCAGATAGCCGATCTGCTCGCACAGCGGATGCGCCGCCGGCGCGCTGGTGCGGCCCGCCGATTCCTCCGTCGCGGGGATGATGATCTTCTCGTCCATCGCCCGGGCCTGCACGAATCCGCCATCCGCGTCCAGCGTGATTTCGATCTTCGCCTTGGCGGTGATGTGCCCCACCGGCGCGAGGGTTTCCCGGTTCTCCACCGCCACGCCCACCCACGCGCTCATGGCGTCGTAGGTTTCCAGCGCCTTCTGCATCAGTCCCATCCGTCCACCTCCGCAAATTCGCCCAGACCGGTGAAGTTGCCGTCGCCGAAGGACTTCATCTCCATCTCGTGCAGCGGCTTGTGAATCGGGCACTGAGAGGGCTTGGGAAATTCGATCACGCCGTTTTTCATCACCGGCCGCCAGAAGTTGACGGTCATGCGCCCCTGCGTCTCCGGCGACCACGCCTCGTCGGGATAGGTGATTCCGTGCACCATCAGTCCGAAGGCCAGCTCGGGAATCTGATCGTAAGCGCCCTCGCCGCTGCCGAATTCGCAGGGCTCCACATAGGCCTGACACTCCCGCGCGCCCAGATACACATCCCGCCGACCGCCCTTGCGGATCATCCGCCGGGCGATCTCGTGGTGCTTGTACTCGTTGCGGTCCTGCTCCAGTTCCGGGCGGTTGCGGTTCCATTCGAAATGGGCGCGCACCTGATAGCGGCAGTCCTTCAGATAGGTGTAATAGAACAGATCGCTGTTGCCCTTGGCATACGGCAGCGTGCGAACGCCCTTGACCTCCGTCTGGATGGGATTCATCACGCGCACCGCGTCGATGTACCAGATCAGCGTCGGCTTCCAGTAAACCGACGACAGAGCGCCCTTCAGCGCCTCGTAGGTCGGCACCTGATAGGTGGATTTTTCGCCGCCCACGCGCGTGATGGGATCGGAAAACAATCCATAGGGGCCGTACAGTTCAAATTCTACAATATTTGGATATCGCAAGCGGAAGCTCCCTCCTTTGCCGCGGACAGCACGCCCGTGTACTCGTCGTAATATTCCGGGCGCAGCGCCAGCACGCCCACGCCGATTTCGTAAACCGCGTTCTCCGCGCGCAGCCGCCGCACCGCGTCCGGGAACAGACTGACCGAGTATTCCTTCGCCATTTCGAGCTGCGCCTTCGCGTATTCGAAATCATAGCGCGCCCGCTCGCCGTTCAGGTTCACGATCAGCGCCGCGCCCTCGCCATAGGGCGTTAAAACGCTCTCCGTCTGGTCGTCGAACACCGTAAACTCCTTTCCCGCCGTCTGAAAGGCCTGACAGAGGAACCAGAAGTCCGGATGCGCGTTCTTCGCCGCGCGATGCTCGTTTTCGGACAGCAGCTCCAGCAGCGTCCCGCCGCCGCGCAGCGGATAGTTCTGCGCGTTATTCTTCTGATGACCATAGAGATATTTGTAATAGAATTCCACCGCCCGATTGGACGCGAGATCGCCATCAAACTTCTCGGGATGCTGCGCGTACTCGGCCAGCAGCGCGTTCAGCGCATTCTGCGCATCCTGAATCTCCGTCAGACTGCCCAGCTTTTCGTCCTCCGCGCGCAGCAGATAGACCGGGCGCGGCCCGGGCGATTCGCCGTGGCGATTGCAGCGGCCTGCCGCCTGCACGGCGTTGTCCAGTCCGGCAGTCAGGCGGATGACCTTCGAAAAGGATACGTCGATTCCCGCCTCGATCACCTGCGTGGACACGCAGATCAGCCGCTTCTTCGCGTCCAGCGCCGCCCGAAGCTCGTCCAGCGCGCGCTTGCGATGGGCCATGCACATGCCCGCCGAGAGGTGGAAGCGCAGCGTTCCCGGCAGATCAAGCCGCTCGAACAGCGCCGCGGCCTCTCTCTTGGTATTGCAGACCACCAGCAGCCGCTCGTCCGCGTCCATGATGGACGTGAGCCATGCCGGAATGTCCTCCAGCCGCATGCGCCCCGCGTCCAGAAGCCGCGTTCGCCGGAAGATGGGCGCATAGCGCTCCAGGGTTTCCTCGGAGACGACCTTCTTCTCCGAGAGCCGGATCGGATGCTCCACCTTGTCCAGCGTCGGCTGCGTCGCCGAGCAGAGAATCGCCGTCGCGCCGCAGATTTCCGTCAGGAAATTGATTGCCAGGTTGAACATGGACAGGGTTTTGTTGGGCAGCGACTGGATTTCGTCGAAGATCAGCACGCTGCCGCACAGGGATTTGAAGCGGCGCACCTCGGACATTCGCCCGGAGAACAGCGTGTCCAGCAGCCGAACCAGCGTCGTGATGATGACGGGCGCGTCCCAGGTCTCCTGAAGGATTTCCTCCATGCCCAGCGCCTCGCGAATCTCCTTCGCGTTCTGATCGATGATGGACAGCAGCGGCGCGACGTAGAAGATTCGCCGCTTGCCCTGCGCCTGCGCGTGGGCCACGGCGTAGCGCAGCCCCGCCAGCGTCTTTCCGCCGCCGGTGGGCAGATCCAGCCGGTACACGCCCGACGGCTGATCGGCAAAGGCGCGGCACTCGTCCGAGAAGGCGCGCCGGGCGATCTGGATGGGCTCGCGGCATTCGAACCGGCCGATGCGCGCCTCGATGGCGCGGCTACAGCGCTCCCAAAGCGCCGCGTCGGCTGGAGGGCAGACGCCCACGCGCCGATCCGACATGTACTCGGCGGTGTCGCGCCGGTCGCCCTCCACTACGGCGGAGGTCAGCAGCCGCACGAGCAGGCTGACCATGAACTGCAGCTCCTCGTCCGTGTCGCAGAGCGCGTCAATGCGGTTCAGCACCGCGGTCACTTCCTCCACTGCCCGGTCGAACAGACGGTTCAGCTCGTCCTCTCCCGCGCATTCCTGAAGAAAAGCCCGGAACGCGCGCTCGTCGTACTCGGGCTGCTTTTCCATGCGGTGCTGAAAGCCGTTCTCTCCATCCGCGTTGTACACATCGAAAAAGCCGTGGTGCGAGCCGACGGCCGCGGCGAGAATCTCCGCGGTGATGTCCGCAAAACCCAGCTCCAACGACTTCGGCGCATGCTTTTTCAGGAAAAAGCGAACGGCGGCAAAGGTGTGAATCACCGAGCCGCGCCGCGCGCTCCCCTGTGCCGCCTGACGAAGGTATTCCAGAAATTCGTCCGTGAATTTGCCCATGTCGTGCACCAGCGCCGCCAGAAATGCGGCGAAATACAGGCCCACTCCCGCGAGCGCCTCGCCGGCATAGGCCGCCGCCGCGCGGCTGTGCGCCTCGCAGGTCTGATCGGGCCGGCCCTCGCGGACATGTGCGGAGTGCATCTTCCTCTCCTCCTCGTTCGTCGCTTATTTAATTATATTATAATCATTTTGTCTATATTTGTCAATACACATCATTTATAAACGCGCATTCTGCCGTTACATTTTCCGAGTGTACACGCAAGCGGAGAGAGCCGGCCTGCGGCCGGCTCTCTCCATCATTTTTCCTTGTAATACAGCATGCAGTGGCAATAGCCCTCAAAGTTTTCATCCCTGATCTGATCGCGGAATTCCTTGCACATGCACTTGTTGTCCTCCGTGCGCTCCAGTCGGCACGGGCAGTAGCCGCCGGTGCGCTTCAGTCCTTCCTTGACCATGCGCACCACCTCGGCGTCCTCGTTCAAACGCACCTTCACGCGCATTCCTCCCTTCGAAGATTGGTTTTCCCCCAGTGCTTTCATTCATGCGTCAGCGCTTCAGACAATGCATCCACGCCTGCGCCTCGTTCCATGGCACGGTCACACCCGCGCCATGGGAGCAGAACACGCTGGATGCAGGCTGCTCCAGATCGCTCTCGGCGCGATAGCCCGTCTGCTCGATCACCCTGTCCGCATCGTGGCAGAGATCATAGCCGTCGGAAAAGCAGGTCATTCCGCCCTCGCCCCGGGTCAGCGCCTTCAGCGTCGTCGGATAATCGGCGAAGGTCGCCACCGGGCCGCGTCCGCAGACGCGCGTCTGATCGCCCTCGGTCTCGGGCGGATCGAAGGTTCCGGCCATGGCGGGAATATCCGACAGCACCCGGCCCACCGCGGACGACGGCACGAGGATTTCAAAGCGATAAAACGGCTCCAGCAGCACGCACTGCGCACTCATCAGCCCTTGACGGATGGCGCGATAGGTCGCCTCGCGGAAATCGCCGCCCTCGGTGTGCTTTTCGTGGGCGCGCCCCGCCGTCAGCACCACGCGCACGTCGGTCAGCTCCGCGCCGGTCAGCACGCCGCGATGGGCGCGCTCGAACACGTGCGTCCGAATCAGCTTCTGATACGGCAGCGGCAGATCATCCACGTGACACTCGCTGTCAAAGGAGATTCCGCTGCCGCGCGGCGCGGGCTCCATGCGCAGGTTCACCTCGGCATAGTGCTTCAGCGGCTCGTAATGGCCGTAGCCCATCACCGGAGAAGCGATGGTCTCGCGATAGAGCACCTTCGGCTTGGAGAACGCCGCGCGGATGCCCATGCGCGTCTCCAGCACGCGGCCAAGCACCTCCAGCTGGATCGGGCCCATGATCCGAACGAGAATTTCCTTCAGCGTCGCGTCGTAGCTCACGCCCAGCTGGCCGTCCTCGTCCTCCAGCGTGCGCAGCGCCGCCAGCAGCGCCGTGTCGCCGGTTCCGTCCAGCGCCGTGACCTGTGCGGCCAGCGCCGGGCGCAGCTCGTAGCTCGCGCGGTCCGTGCAGACCCGCGCGCCGCCGCGCTCCTCCAGCCGGTCGCCGCATTTGGGCACGCTCAGACCGACCAGTCCCACCGCGTCGCCGGGCAGCGCCTCGCTCACCATTTCGGTTCGGCCGCCCCGGGCGATGCGGATTTCGTTGACCTTCTCCGTCTGATCGCCGAAGGCGAACACATCCCTCGGGCGGATGCGCCCGGCGCGCACCTTGACGTAGGCGATTCGCCGCCCCGCGGAATCCCGGCGCACCTTGTAGACCTGCGCGTCCAGCGGCGCGTCGGCGTTTCCGACGCTCGGCTCCACCAGCAGATCCAGCGCGTCCAGCAGCTCGTCCACGCCGGTCCCGCTGAGCGCCGCGCCGCACAGCGTGGGAATCGCCGCGCCGCTTTCGAAGATTCTCCGCAGCGCTGCGTTGCGCTCCTCCGTCGTCTCCTGACCGTTCAGATAGACGTCCAGAAAGCGCTCGTCCAGCTCGGCAATGCGCTCCGAATCCGTCGGGAACAGCAGCGGCTCCATGCGCAGGCGCATTCTGACCTGCTCCAGCACCCGCGGCACATCGCAGCCCGGCAGATCGCACTTGTTCAGAAACAGAATCAGCTTCACGTCCCGGCGGCGCGCCAGTCCCGCCAGCAGCGCCGTGTGCGGACGGATACCGTCCGAGGCGTCGGCCAGCAGCACCGCCGCGTCCATGGCCGAGAGCGCGCGCTCGGTCTCAGCGGCGAAATCGGCGTGGCCCGGCGTGTCGATCAGCGTATAGCGCCGCCCGCCGTGCTCAAACACCGCCTGATCGGAGAACACGGTGATGCCGCGCTCGCGCTCGATGGGATCCGCGTCCAGCGCCGTGTCGCCCCGATCCACGCGCCCCAGCGCGCGCAGCGCACCCGTGCGAAACAGAATCTGCTCGGACAGCGTGGTCTTGCCCGCGTCCACGTGTGCCAGAATGCCGATGGTTCGATTGGTCATGCTTCTACCTCTAGCGTGTGTTTCCGAAAGAAGCGGCTGCAGGTTCGAGCGGTTTTTCGCCGAAATTGCCGTCAGAGAAATTTCAGAAACGCACTCAAGCTCAGTCCACGTCCTCGACGATCTCCTTGGGCTTTTCGTCCAGCTGCCAGGGATTGCGCAGCAGGCCGTTGAACAGGCGGAATGCCGACGCGTAGTAATAGCCGTCGCAGATGCGCTCGTCCATCACCAGCGTGTAGTTCATCATCTTTTTCTCCTCGATGGAGCCGTCGGACTTGAGCACGTGCTTGCGCTCGGTGATTCCGAAGGCGATGAACACGGGCACGTTGCCGAAATTATAGATGTGGTGATAGATCGGCGGCAGGCCGAGGCTGGCCATGGACGTGATGAACAGCGAGCCATGGAACGGCGAAATCCGCTTCAGCTTCATGGGCAGCAGGCCGAAATAGTCCAGTACGCGCAGCAGCCAGAAGGCGAATTTCTTCAAAAGGCCCGGGATATAGTCCAGAATCCGCGCCGTGTCGTCGAAATTCGTCGTCTCGCTCTTGGCCTCCTCGATGAGCTTTTCCGCCGTCTCGTAGATCTCATCCGCCGTGGAATCCAGCGGGAACACCATGGAGATCACCGAGTCGGGCGAATTGAGCTTCATCTCCTTCTTGACGCAGAGCATCGCCTCGAAGCACCGGCGGGCGTAGATTTTCTGGCCCATGACAAACCGGTTCAGACCCGGACGCTGCGAAACCAGACGCACATAGGCCGCCAGCAGCACGTGCATCACCGTGAAGTTCGCCTTGCCCTCGGCGCGCTTTTCGCGCACGTACTTCTCCACCGTGCCCACGTCCACCACGCCGCGGAAACTGTTGCACGCGTCGCAGCGCTGAGGCATAATGTAGGGCATGATCTTCGTCATCGGGCTGAGGGAGCGCAGCAGCCGGCCGTCGTTGCGATCGCCCCATCTCCATTTTCTGTCGCTCATGATTCCGCCTCTTTCCTTCGTTTTACAAAAAAGCAGGGAGAAGCCGTTGCCGCACAGCCGCTCCTCCCTTTGCTCAGTATTCAATAATCTCCAGCGCGTTGTCGTGCATCAGGCGATTCAGCTGCGCCCTGTCGAACCGCTCGAGCATGGCCTTCCGACACGCGCGCATGCAGGTCCTGCGCGTGTTCAGATTGTGCGAATCCGTGGAGAGATAGTCCACCAGATCCTCCCGGAACAGCTTCATCAGCCGACGCCTGCGGAAAAAGCCCATTTTCTCCAGCATCGTCCCGGCGTTGACCTGAATCTGCACCCGATACTGCTCACGCAGCTCGCGAATCTGATCCGCATGCTTCAGGCACTCGTAGCGCTCCACATGGGCGAAGATGGGCTGATAGCCCGCGCCGCAGAGCTCGTCCGCCGCGTGGGTCAGCCGATGGTACGAATCCGTGGGCAGAAACTCCACCAGAACATAGGGCGTGTCGCACAGCGTCGGTACCCGGCCGTCGTCCAGCATGCGCGCCGTCGCTTCGGTATAGAGAATCTCCGAGCCGGAATGCAGCGCGATGGGCAGTTCATTCTCCTCGCACCATTCCTGCGCCTGCTTCAGGTGCTCCCGATAGGTTTTCATGGGAAACTCCCGAATGCCCGGCGTGATGTGCGGCGTTGTGATGATCTGCTCCACCTTGTCCCTGCAGGCGGCGGCAAGCATCTTCTGAGTCGTCGCGAAGGTCTTCGGGCCGTCGTCCACGCCGTAAATCAGATGGTTGTGAATGTCGATGAACATGCTTCCTCCCAAGCGCTTTTCCGAAGCTTTCAACCAATTCAGACCGTCCCATCGGAACGGTCTGAATTCCCGTCAGCTTCTCTTTTTTCTGCCGCCGGAGCTCTCGGCGGCATCGCCCTCGTAATGGGTGCTGTAATAGGACTTGCTGTAGTACTTCTTGGCGCTGTAGGTGTCCAGCGAAACCTTGTTGATGATGCAGCCGAGAATCGGACAGCCGGCCTGATTCATCTGGCGCTGGGCCTCCAGCAGCTCGCGGCGGCGGGTGACATTGTACTCCACCACGAACACCGTTCCGTCGCAGTGCTTGGCGATTTCCGCCGCGTCGATGACCACGCCGATGGGCGGCGCGTCCACCAGCACCACGTCGAAGGTCTCCGCCAGCTGATCCAGCAGCGCGCCGAACTGGGGCGCGTCGATCAGCGGAATCGGGTTGGAGACGTCGCGGCCGGCGGGAATGACATATGCGCCGGGAATATTGGTCTGATACAGCACCTGATTGACGTCGCAGTAGCCCGCGAGATAATGGGTCAGACCCTGAATCTCGCCCTCTGTCTTAAAGCCGAAGCGCCGGACGAAGAAGGAGCGGCGCAGGTCGGTATCCACCAGCACCACGCGCTTGCCGCGGCGGGCGTAGTTGCGCAGAATCTGCATTGTCAGGAACGACTTGCCCTGACCGGCCGACGCGCTGGTCATGACGATCTTCTTGATCTGATGGCCGGAAAAGGAAAGGTTGCTGCAGATGGTATTCAGCGATTCGGTTCCGGAATAATCCAGCGAATCCAGTCGGGTCAATACGGCCTTTCTCATACTCTCTTGCTCCTCTCCATCTCCGCGCGGCGCTCATTGCGCGCGTCCGTCTGAAGCTGCCTGCGAATTTCCTTCTTTTCCTGACGCGCGCGCTCCGCAGACTGCACGGGCATCATGCCCAGCGTGGTCAGGCCGGAGATGCGCTCGATGTCCTCGCTGGTGCGGATACGGTCATCCAGCAGGAACTGAACGGCGAAGAAACCGCAGGAGCACAGCAGACCCACAAAGAAGCCCAGCAGCGTATTCTTGGTCAGGCTGGGAGACGTCGGCTTGGAGGGCAGCAGCGCTTCCTCAAACAGAGACGGTTCGCTGGTCTCCATCTTGTCGGCGATGAACTCCTGCGCGACGCGTGCGTACTCGTTGGCGATCTGCTGCGCCTCGCGGGCGTCCTTGCTGGTCACGCTGATGTACAGGATTCGCGTGTCGTTGGGATTGGAGATGTCGATCATCTTGTTCATCTGGTCGTAATCATAGGGCAGGTTCAGATTTTCGATGACCTGCTCGTGCACGTGCCAGTTGGAGAAGACCTCGGTGTAGTCGGACGCGAGATAATTGCCGATCTGAATATCCGAAAGGTTGATGCCGGAGCCGCTGCCGTTTTTGACGTACAGCTTCGCCGTCGCCGTGTACTTCGGCGAGATAAACAGCATCGTGATCAGCGCGGCCGCCAGCGCGCACGCCACAGTCGCGGTCACAATGTAGCGCATCTTCTCGATCAGGCGATAGAGAAGCTCCATCAAATCAATCTGAACTTCATCGTCTTCGCGTTCAACGGTCGCCCGCACGTTCTGATAGGGATCGACCACCGTCTTCGCCGCTTCCTTCGTTCTTGCCATGCCGTCCTCCTATAATCCGAAGCGCGCTCTCGCCGCGCTCACTGTTTCCGGTTGTAAAACACCTCAAGCACCCATGCCTGAATCTGCGCCGCATCGGGCTCGAAGCGCTTTTCGCCGTCCGGCGAAACGCTTTCCGCCCCGGGCAGAAGCTCAGGCTGACAGATTTCGTAATCGTAGGCCTTTGCCGCTTCGTTGAGCATGCGCGCCGGGCGAACGTTGGTGACCATAATCGCGCTCAGCTCCTCGTAGAAGCGGTTCAGCACGCCCGTGTCCTTCCTCGCCTCGCGCTCCAGCGCGTTCAGCGCCGCCAGCATGAACTGCTGCTGCCGCTGCATCCGCGCCGTGCAGGTGTCGCCCGCCAGCTGGATGGATGGGTTCATGTACAGCTCCGCCTGAGCGTCGCTCAGCGTCAGCGTCGCTCCCACGGTCATCGCCGCGTCATAGGCCGAATAGTCTGCGCCCACCGCCAGATCGATTCCGTTCAGCGCGCGGTTGAGCACGCCGATGCGATCCAGATCCAGCGAAACATAAAGCTCGATCTTGGCGCCCAGCAGATTCTCCACCGTCGCCATGAGCGCCTTTGCCCGCTCCTTTTCGTCACCCTCAGACGGAAGCGCGTCGCGCAGAACGCCGCCGGAAGCAAGCGCGGTATCCGGATCCAGCTGCATCCATCGGATTTCCTGCTGCTTGTGATCCAGCAGGAACAGGATGAGCATCTCGACCTTTCTGCCCGAATCCTCCGAGCCGGAGACGCCCTCCAGCAAAATCGACGTCAGATCGCGCTTGGATTTGTACTCCACGCCGTCAACCTCGATCCGCGTGTCCTCGTAGAAGTACTCCGAGGTCTCGCCCCGATTCGTATGGTAGCGGGACTGCTCGTACTTATGCAATCCCACAAAAACGCCCACCAGAATCACCACAGCCAGCGCCATTGTCAGCACGATGCGTGCCGGATTCGTTCTCCTGCGTCGACCGCGGCGGCCTCTGCGCCGCTTTGATGGCATGGTTCACATTGCTCCCATCATCCTGTTTTCTCCGAAAAAGCAAGCGTTTCACGTTCGCGCAACGCAAACATGAACGCCTCGGCCAAACGTCTACATTATAGCACACAGTCTTATTTTCGTCAATGTCACTTTAGCAATTGTTAACATCATCCAGCACAAATTCTGTCTTTTCTGTTTCATGCGCTTCTTTATGGCAAAATATTGAAAATGTCCGGACAAAATGATGCGCCGAAGACCTGCCAGCTATGACAAATCTTCGGCGCATAAATCAATTTGCTCTCCTGACGGACGAAGCCGCTCATTCCTCTTCGGGCGCTTCTCCGATTTCGTATTCTTCGTCCTCGTCGAGGCCGCCGCTCTGGAAGATGTCGATCAGCTTCTCAGCCAGCGCCTCCTCGATGGCGACGAACTCCTCCATCTCGTCGTCGCCCTCCACCGGGCGAACCTCCATGATGTAGGCGTCCTTCGGCTCGCCGTCGTCCTCGGAGGCGTTTTCGTCGTATTCGGTCAGCAGGGCGTATTCCTTGCCCTCATAGAACAGATAGTCCACGACCTCCATGGTCATTTCGTTGCCGTCGTCGTCCTCAAACGTCACGAGGTCGAGCTCGTTGTCCATGTTCTCCATTTCGGATTTCCTCCTCTATTTCTATCTCAGCGGCCCGCGTCCCGGAAGGGCTTGCGGGTTCCGTCCGGATATTCCACGACGGTGTTGTCCAGCTGGGCGCGCATCTGGTCGCGAAATTCCTTCAGATACGCGTCGCGGCGGCGCTTGCGCTCCGCCTGCTCCGCTTCGGTCAGCTCGCGCCTGCGCGAAAGCTCCGTCAGCTCGTTGATTCTCTTAATGTTCTCCAGATCCATTTCTCATTCTCCTTCGGCCAGCGCGAATTCCATCGTCACCGTGGCCACGACCTCCAGCGACGAGGCCTGCACCATCGTGGATGCTTCCGCAGCCGGCATATCCATCCGGGCGTTGGTATAGATCGCGCCGGAGCCGTAGCCGCCATAGGCGTTGGTCTCCTCCTCGATGGACACGACGGAGGCGATCTTCAGGCCCGACGCGTCGGCCAGCGTCTCCGCCTTGGCGCGCGCCTGCTGAACGGCCAGCCGCAGCGCCTGCTGCTGCGCCTCCTCGGTGTTGCGTGCGGAGAAGCGGATGTAGTCCAGCGTGTTCGCGCCCGCGTCAAAGGCCGCGTCGATGTAAGCGCCCGCCTGATCCAGCTTGTCGGTCTGAATCTTCAGCGTGTTGCGCGCCGTGTAGCCTGTGAGCTTCTGCGTGCCCCGGATGGACGAATAGTCGTATTCCGCGTTGATGCTCAGTCTGTCGGTGCCGATTTCCTTCGACTCCAGTCCCGCCGCGAGCAGCGCGTCGTAAATGGCGTTGATGCGGGTGTTGACCGAGTTCTGCGCCTCGGAAACCTCCTTGGCGGTCTCCTCCACGCCCAGCGTGATGGTCACGCAGTCCGCGGTCACGGTCACAGAGCCGTTGCCGGTCACCGTCAGCTTGGTCTCGTCGGCCAGCGCAAACGCGCACAGCGTCAGCATCAGGCCCCACGCGAGCAGTCCTGCCCAGAATCGTCTCATGCGTCTCCGCCTCCCCTGCTGTAAATTGTCTTTCTTAATTATTCTGCGCGATGACGACACAGACACTGACCGTTCCGGTCGTCGCCTCCACCGCCGCGCTCTCGTCCGCGGGCGTGCCCACGTGCTCCACGGCGCTGACGAAATCCGTCAGGTTCTCGCCGGGCACGAGCAGATACACTTTTTTGCCTGCCGTATCCTCGGCCTCGCGCTCCACCGTCGCGCCGTATTCCGCCGCGATGTCCATCACATAGCCATAGGCCGTGTCCACATCGTCGGCCAGAATTCTGCGCTCGACCTCCAGACCCGCGTCCAGTCCCACCGGCGCGGCGGAGGCCTCCAGCTGCGCCTCCTCGGACAGGCCGTCGGCCTCCACATAGGCTCTTGGCGCGGACTGAAGCACGGCGTACTCCACCCCGGTCGTCTCCGGCGCGGAATCGGCCTTCTGGCCTCCGGGCAGCAGCGCGGTTACGCAGAAGGCTACCACGGCCGCCGCCGCCACAGCGCTGACCGCTCCATAGATCCGCTTCATCCGCCGGCGGCGGGCCTCGGCGCGGATCGCGCTGCGCCATCCCGCCTGCGCCGGCAACGGCACGGAAATCTCCTCATCCATTCGAGAAAGAAAGCTCCGAAGCTGTTCCGCCGCCGACCACTGCTCGCGGCAGGCCGCGCACTGATTCGCGTGGCGCTCCATTTCCGCGCTCTGCTCCTCAGACAGTTCTCCGTCCGTCCAGGCGTCCAACGACAGCATAAATTCCGAACACTTCACGCATCTTTCCCCCTTCCCCATTGCGTTTCATAACGTTAGACGTCGTTTCTGTCAAAAAGTTCCGCTCGCGACAGAAATTTTTCGCGCAGCTTTTCGCGGCCGCGGCTGATTCGGGACTTGATGGTTCCCACGTTGATCTCGAGCATCTGGGCGATTTCGTCGTAGGAAAAGCCCTGAATATCGCGCAGCACGATGGCCGAGCGCATGTCCTCGGGCAGTTCGGCGATGGTCTGCTGAATGACCGTCCGCTTTTCCGCCGACAGCACGTGCTTTTCGGGGGTGTCCCGCTCGTCCGCAGGCGACCAGCCCGCGTCCAGCATGCCGTCCAGCGAGGTCGACAGCTTGTTTTTGCGCTTGCGCAGCTCGTCCAGACAGGCGTTCATCGTCACTCGATAGAGCCATGTGGAGAACGACGACTGACCCTTGAACCCCGAAATGGCGCGATAGACGCGCAGCATTGCCTCCTGAAGGCAGTCCTGCGCGTCCTCATGGTTGCCGCACATGCGCAGACAAACCGCGTACATCCGCTTTTCGTGCTGCCCCAGCAGCTCGTTAAATGCCGCGGCGTCGCCCTTTACAGCGCGCTTGATGAGTTTTTCCTCGTCCATCTTCTCAGGCGGCTCCTTGTTCTTGATTCTTCACATTCTATTATACACGAACGCCGCGGCTTTTCAACGAATTTCTGATGAATTGTTGTTTCGGCCTCAGCGCGCGAAGGGCCGCAGGCACCTGACGGCCCGCGCCGCGTCGGCGGCGAAGTCCGTCGTTCCAGCCTCCACGCTCACGTCGCCGGCATAGCCGCCCGCCCGGAGCGCGGCAAAAATTCCCTCGTAGTCCGTGCCGTCGCCCTCAGAGGGAAAGACGCGCCCAGAGAGGTCGCTCAGTTCATGGCTGACGTGCACATGCAGAAGCCTTTCCCCCGCCTGCGTCAGCGCCGGCCACGGTTCCGCGCCGGAGCGCATGTGGAATGTGTCGCCCAGCGCGCCGATCTCCGGCAGATCGAGCAGCGCCGACAGCAGCACGGCCTCGGAGACGTAGTTCAGGATGTTGCACTCCTCCCGGCGCAGCGGCTCGATGGCGATGGCGATTCCATACTTCCTTCCATAAACCGCCGCGCGGCGCAGGAAGGACGCGATCTGCCGCCACGCCTCGGCGTAGGAAAAGCCCTCGGGCACGCCCCGCGCGCCGCCGCTGCCGAACACGGCCAGCTCGATTCCCAGCGCGTGTGCCCGGGAAAGGGCGCGCTCCAGGTACTCGTCCAGCGCCCGCGCGTCCGCCTCCGGGCCGACGGCCTTGATCTCTCCCGGCAGGAAGCAGTTGCACTTCGCCACCGGAACGGGAAAATCCGCCCTGCGCTCCGCCAGCGCCCGGAACTGCGCCTCGGACAGCGCCGCCAGCGCGTTCAGCGCACATTCCACATAGTCAAAGCCCGCGTCCGCTGCGGCCTGAAGGTTCTCAAACCCCGTGCATACGCCCAGTTTCATCATCTTTTCCTCACGTTCACCGTAAATTTTCTTACCGCTATTGTATCAGAAATCCGACAAAGTTCCAAGTGTTTTTGCAAAAATCTCCGTTTTGGGTTTACCCATTTTCCATTGATTTACTGGGCAGATCGTGCTACACTTTTCCCTCAGAGGTGATTTTATGCAGGCTCGCAGGGCGCTTCGCGCCGCCTTTCCCCACACCATTCCCATCCTGACGGGCTTTCTGTTTCTGGGAACCGCCTACGGCATTTACATGAACGTCTCCGGCTTTCCCTTCTGGGTTCCCATGCTCACCAGCGCCTTCGTATACGGCGGCTCGCTGGAATTCGTAATCGTCGGCATGCTGCTGTCTCCCTTCGCGCCGCTTCAGACCTTTCTGATGGCGCTGATGATTCAGGCGCGGCATCTGTTCTACGGCGTCGCCATGCTGGATCGCTTCAGGGGCACGGGCTGGAAAAAGCCCTATCTGATCTTCTCCCTGTGCGACGAGACCTTCTCGGTCAGCTACGCCGCCGAGCCGCCGCTGGGCGTGGATCGCGGCTGGTTTATGTTCTTCATCGCGCTGCTGAACCAGTTCTACTGGGTGTTCGCGGCCACGCTGGGCGGCCTGCTGGGCACGCTGATGACCTTCAGCACCGAGGGGCTGGACTTCGTGATGACGGCCATGTTCGTGGTCATTCTGCTGGAGCAGCTTTTGAAGGAGAAGAATCACTGCACGGCGCTCATCGGTCTGGGCGCGTCCGCGGTGTGCCTTGCGATTTTCAGCGCGGATTCGTTCCTGATCCCCGCCATGCTGGTAATTCTCTTCCTGCTGACGGCGCTGCACGCGCCCATCGAAAGGAGCGTGGACGCATGACGCTGACCCAGCGGCTCGTGACCATCGCCCTGTGCGCGCTGGCGACGATGCTGACCCGCTTTCTGCCCTTTCTCCTGTTTTCCTCCAGGCGCCCCACGCCGAAATACGTCCGGTATCTGGGCAGGGCGCTGCCGCCGGCCATCTTCGGCATGCTGGTGGTCTACTGCCTGAAAAATGTGTCCATCGTCTCCGGCAGCCACGGTCTGCCTGAGCTGATCGCCATCGCCGTGACCGTGGGGCTGCACCTCTGGAAACGGCAGACGCTTCTGTCCATTGCCGGCGGAACCATCGCCTACATGCTGCTGATTCAGCTGGTTTTCTGAAAAAGGCGATGGAAATTCGACGTTTTTTAACCGATAGTTCGTGCATGTGCGAACATTCTCCCCTTGACAAAGCGTGTCGAATGCGCTACAATAATTCCCAACAAAAGCGATGAGGAAGAGTGTGACGGAGGATCCCGTTTCAGAGAAATGGCGGTGGGTGCGAGCCACGGACGCGGACTTCGAGCACATCTGAATCTTCCGAGCCGGAAGGAAGAAAGCCGTTTGCGGTCGTAGACCCTTCCCGTGACTGCCGCGTCAGCGCATAGGACTTGCTGGAGTCCAAGAGTGGCAGCGGAAACGCTGCAATTTGAGTGGTACCGCGGGCAATCCTGCTGAAACAGGCGCTCGTCTCAAAGAATTTTCTTTCGAGACGGGCGCTTTTTTTCAGCCATTTCACCAAGAAGGAGGAACGAGTTTGGATTTCAAACGCATCGTGCTTTTGTCCGGCCATTACGGAAGCGGCAAGACCAACATCGCCGTCAATCTGGCCCTTCGGATGAAAGCCGCGCGGGAAAAGGTGGCCATTGCCGACATCGACATTGTGAACCCCTACTTCCGCACCAAGGACTCTCAGGCAGAGCTGGAAAAGGCGGGAATCCGACTGATCTGCTCCGACTTTGCCGGCTCCAACGTCGACCTTCCCGCCCTGCCCCAGGACGTTTACGCCATCACCGACGAGCCCGACCTGTTCTCGGTCATCGACGTGGGCGGCGACGACCGCGGCGCGCTGGCGCTGGGCCGCTGGCGGGACGCGATTCTCCGGGAGAACGACTACGAGATGCTCTTCGTCGTCAACCGCTTCCGCCCGCTGACCGCCGACGCGCTCTCGACCATCGAGGTCATGCGGGAAATCGAACTTGCCTCGGGCATGCCCTTCACCGCCGTGGTCAACAATTCCAACCTCGGCGAGGAGACGACGGTGCGCGACGTGCTGAATTCCCGGGATTACGCCGCGGAAATCTGCGAGCGAACGGGCCTTCCGCTGAAGATGACCGCCGTTCGCGAGGAGCTGTATCCCTGGCTGGACAGCCAGATCCCCAATCTGTTTCCGATGAAGCTTCAGGACAAAATCCGCTAAGTCAGCAAAGGAGAGAAACGAATGGCTAAGCTTACATTTGACACGAATCGCTGCAAGGGCTGCGGCCTGTGCGTGGAGGCATGCCCCAAGGGCCTGCTGGCCATCGCCAGGGACAAGATCAACCAGAAGGGCCATCATCCGGCGGAAATTACCGATCAGGAAAAGTGCGCCGGATGCGCGTTCTGCGCAATGATGTGTCCCGACTGCGTCATCAAAGTGGAAAGGTGAGGTGGAAACATGGCTGAAAAGGTATTGATGAAGGGCAACGAGGCCATCGCGGAGGCCGCGATCCAGGCCGGCTGCCGCCACTATTTTGGATATCCCATCACTCCCCAGACCGAGGTTGCGGCCTACATGGCCAAGCGCATGCCGAAGATCGGCGGAACCTTCCTTCAGGCGGAGAGCGAAATCGCCGCCATCAACATGGTCTACGGCGTGGCCTCCACGGGTCATCGCGTCATGACCTCCTCCTCCAGCCCGGGAATCTCGCTCAAGAGCGAGGGCCTTTCCTATCTGGCGGGCGCGGATCTGCCGGCGCTGGTGGTCAACGTCCAGCGCGGCGGCCCCGGCCTCGGCGGCATCCAGCCGTCCCAGTCGGACTATTATCAGGCCACCCGCGGCGCGGGCCACGGCGACTTCCACATGATCGTCCTCGCCCCCGCCAGCGTGCAGGAGATGGCCGATCTGACCATCAGGGGCTTCGAGCTGGCCGACAAGTACCGCATGACGAGCATGATCCTCGCCGACGGCACCATGGGCCAGATGATGGAGCCGGTAGAGATTCACACACCCGAGAGCACCTGCGTGGACAAGCCCTGGGCCGTGACAGGCACCAAAATGCAGCGCAGGCACAACATCATCAACTCCCTGAGCCTCGACCCCAACGAGCTGGAGCAGATGAACTTCGACCGCTACGACCGCTATCGCGCCATCTGCGAAAACGAGACCATGGTCGAGGAATACCGCATGGAGGATGCTCAGATCTGCGTCGTCGCCTTCGGCATCGCGGCGCGCATTGCCAAGAACGCCATCACCGAGGCCCGCGCGCAGGGCGTGAAGGTCGGCCTGATCCGCCCCATCACGCTATGGCCCTTCCCGGAAAAGGAGCTGGCCGCGGCCGCGAAGAAGTGCTCCAGCTTCCTGTCCGTGGAGCTGAACATGGGCCAGATGATCGACGACATCCGCCTGGCCATCTCGTGCAGCCGCCCCGTCGAGCTGTGCAACCGCGCCGGCGGCATCATTCCCTCTCCCGAAGAGGTCTACAGGAAGATTATGGAAATGTCCAGGAACGGAGGTGCTCAGGCATGATCGTCTTTCAGAAACCCCACGCGCTGGCGGATGTTCCGCTGCATTACTGCCCCGGCTGCACCCATGGCATCGTGCATCGCCTGGTCGCCGAGGTCATCGACGAACTGGGTATCGAGGGCAAGACCATCGGCGTCGCGCCGGTAGGCTGCTCGGTGCTCGCGTATAACTACTTCAACTGCGACATGGTGGAGGCGGCTCACGGCCGCGCGCCCGCCGTCGCCACCGGCATCAAGCGCGCCGACCCGGAGAACCACGTCGTGTTCTCCTATCAGGGCGACGGCGATCTGGCCTCCATCGGCACGGCGGAAACCGTCCACGCTGCCGCGCGCAACGAGAACATCACCGTCATCTTCATCAACAACGCCATTTACGGCATGACCGGCGGCCAGATGGCCCCGACCTCCCTGCCCGGGCAGGTCACCCAGACCTCGCCCTACGGCCGCGACGTGAAGGCCTGCGGCTTCCCGGTCAAGGTCTGCGAGATGCTGTCTCAGCTGGACGGCCCCGAGTATCTGGAGCGCGTGGCCGTGAACAGCGTCAAGAACATCCGCGCCGCGAAGAAGGCCATCAAAAAGGCCTTTGAAAACCAGCTGGCCGGCAAGGGCTTCTCGCTGGTGGAGGTGCTCTCCTCCTGCCCCACCAACTGGGGCCTGACGCCCTCCAAGGCGCTGGAATGGGTGGAGGAAAAGATGATTCCCTATTATCCGCTGGGCGTGTACAAGGACCGCAGCGCGAAGGAGGAGGGCTGACCATGACGCATTCCTATCTGATCGCGGGCTTCGGCGGACAGGGACTGCTGTTCGCCGGCAAATTCATCGTCAACAAGGGCATGCTCGAGGGCAAGGAGGTCTCCTGGCTTCCGTCCTACGGCCCGGAGATGCGCGGCGGCACGGCCAACTGCTCGGCCATCGTGTCCGACGACCCCGTCGCCTCCCCCATCGTCGACCATCCGAACATCCTGATGGTCATGAACCTGCCCTCTCTGGACAAGTACGAGGACGCGGTGCAGCCCGGCGGCATGATCTTCGTGGACTCCACACTGATCGAGCGCAAAGTGCGCCGCACCGACGTGAAGGCCGTCTATGTGCCCGCCACCCGTCTGGCCTCGGAAAACGGCATGACCACGCTGGCCAACATGATCCTCACCGGCCGCATCCTGCGCGAGCTGGGCGAGTTCAGCGACGAGGACGTGGAGAAGGCGCTGAAGAAGGTCGTGTCGGTCAAGCATCCCGAAATGTACGACGTCAATCTGAAGGCGCTCAAGCTCGGGCGCGACTATGAATGAGGAGGTCTGAAGCATGCTGAACATTCGCGTTGAAAAGACGACCGCTCCCAAGGCCAGGCCGACGGACGAAACCAAGCTGGGCTTCGGCCAGATCTTCACCGACCACATGGCCGTCGTGGACTGGTCCTCGGACGAGGGCTGGCACGACGCGCGCATCGTTCCCTTCGGCTATCTGACCCTCCATCCCGCCTCCACCTGCCTGCACTACGGCTCCGAAATCTTCGAGGGACTGAAGGCCTATCGCCGCGCCGACGGCGGTATTCAGCTCTTCCGCCCGGAGATGAACGCCCGCCGCATGATGAACTCCGCCGAGCGCCTGTGCCTGCCCCAGCTGCCCGAGGAGGATTTCCTCCAGATGGTGACCGAGCTGGTGCGGCTGGAGGCCGACTGGGTTCCCCACAGCGAGGGCACCTCGCTGTACATCCGCCCGTTCATGTTCGGCAACGACGAGACGCTGGGCGTGCACGCCGTGCACCACGCCACCTTCATCGTCATCTGCTGTCCCGTGGGCAGCTATTATAAGGAAGGCATCAATCCCGTGGGCATCATGATCGAGGACAGCGACGTGCGCGCCGTCCGCGGCGGCACGGGCTACGCCAAGTGCGGCGGCAACTACGCCGCCAGCAACCGCGCCGGCGAGCGCGCCGAGAAGAAGGGCTACAGTCAGGTGCTGTGGCTGGACGGCGTGGAGCGCAAGTACATCGAGGAAGTCGGCGCGATGAACGTCATGTTCAAGATCAACGGCGAGATCGTCACGCCCGCGCTCACCGGCTCCATCCTGCCCGGCGTGACCCGCAACAGCTGCATCGAGGTGCTCAAGTCCAAGGGCATGAGCGTCTCCGAGCGCCTGCTGAGCGTGGACGAGCTGATCGCCGCCATGGACAACGGCACGCTGGAGGAGGCCTGGGGCTGCGGCACCGCCGCCGTCGTCTCGCCCATCGGCAAGCTGGCCTGCCGCGGCAAGGAGTACATCGTCAACGGCGGTAAAATCGGCGAAATCACCCAGATGCTCTACGACACGCTCACCGGCATCCAGTGGGGCAAGCTCGACGACGCCTTCGGCTGGACGCACAAAATCTGATTTCCCATCGGGCAAGGGCGCGGACGCGCGCAGTCCGCGCCCATCCAGCCCGGCGCATTATACAGAATTATACGCTATATACAGGAGGGACGGCGTTCTATGCAGAGTTTATCCATCAGCGACGTCACCATCAAAACCGCGGACACTTCCTCCGCATTCTCCCTGAGCTTTAAGGAAAAGATCGAACTGGCCAAGCTGCTCGACCGCCTGAACATCTCGGTCATCGAAGTCGGCGAGCTGCGCAGCCGCAAGATCGACAGCCTGCTGGTCAAGTCCATCGCCAGCGCCGTGCGCCAGAGCGCCGTGGCCGTGCCGGTCACGCTGGAAGAGGACAGCGTAGCGGTCACCTGGGCCGCGCTGAAGGAAGCGCGCAGACCGCGCCTTCAGCTGAAGGCCCCCATGAGCCCGGCGCAGATGGAGTATTTCTGGCACAAGAAGCCCGCGCAGGTGCTTCAGACCATCTCCGAGCGCATCCGCGCGTGCCGCGAGGTCTGCGGCGATGTGGAATTCATCGCCGACGACGCGTGCCGCAGCGAGCGCGGCTTCCTCGTGCAGGCCGTCCGCGCGGCCATCGAGGCCGGCGCGACCGCCGTCACGCTCTGCGACGCGGCGGGTCTGATGTTCCCCGAGGAGCTGGGCGAGTTCCTGACCGGTATCCGCGCCGAGGTGCCCGAGCTGGAGAGCGTCCGTCTGGGCATGCTCTGCTCCGACGCGCTGTGCATGGCCAACGCCTGCGCCATGGCCGCGGTGCGCGCCGGCGCGACCGAGATCAAGACCATCGCCTGCTCCGGCGCGTATCCCCGGCTGGTGGAATTCGCCGCCGTGCTGGGCGCGCGAGGCGACAGCTTCGGCCTGAAGAGCGACCTGAAGCTGACGGAGATCAAGCGCATCGCCAGCCAGATCGAATGGATGTGCCACACCACGCGAAGCCAGAATTCCCCCTTCGACAGCGGCGTGCAGGAGACCGTGGGCGATTTCGCCCTGTCGGCTCACGACGACCGCGCCGCGGTGATGAAGGCTGTGGAGCGCATCGGCTACGACCTTTCTGAGGAGGACGCGGCCAAGGTCTGCGAGGCCTTCGAGCGCATCGCCCAGAAGAAGGGCACCGTCTCCGCCCGGGAGCTGGACACCATCGTGGCCTCCGTGGCCATGCAGGTTCCGCCGACGTATCAGCTCGTCAATTACGTCATCAACTGCGGCAACGTCATCTCCGCCAGCGCGCAGCTGAAGCTGAACAAGGCCGGCGAGACGCTGGAGGGCGTGTGCCTGGGCGACGGCCCCATCGACGCGGCGTTCCTGGCCGTGGAGCAGATCGTCGGCCATCACTACGAGCTGGACGACTTCCAGATTCAGGCCGTGACCGAGGGCCGCGAGGCCATGGGCGAAACCGTGGTGCGTCTGCGCTCCAACGGCAAGCTCTATTCGGGCCGCGGCATCTCCACCGACATCGTCGGCGCGAGCATCCACGCGTACATCAGCGCGCTGAACAAAATTGTGTATGAGGAGGCGCAGGCATGAAGCTCTCCTTTTCTACCCGCGGCTGGGAGGACGGCAGCTGGAAGGAATGGATCGACGCGGCCGTCGAAATGGACTTTGGCGGCGTGGAGATCCGCGACGCGCAGCGCATGGAGGCCCTGTTCGAGCGCAGCGGCCCCTTTCACAAGTACAATCTCTCCGCCACCGTTCGCGAAATGCGCGAAAAGAATCTCGAAATTCCCTGTCTGGATTCGTCCTGCAATCTGGCCGACCCGGCCTCGAGCGACGAGCTGAAGCAGCTGATCCGCCTGGCCGCCGAGCTGCGCGTTCCCTATGTGGGCGCGTATGCCGACGGCGGCGAGGAAACCGTGCGCGCGTCGCTGAGCGAGCTTTTGCCCATGGCGGCGGAGAACCACGTGGCCGTGCTGGTCAAGACCTGCGGCATCTACGGCGACAGCGAGCGCCTGCGCGATCTGCTCAACGCCTTCGCCTGCGACGAGCTGGGCGTGCTGTGGGACATGCACCGCACCTGGCGCGATCACGGCGAAACCGCCGCGCAGACCATCAAGAATCTGGGCGCATATGTCCGCCACGTCCATCTGCGCGACTCGGACGACGCAACCCACTTCAACCTCATCGGCGAAGGTTCGCTGCCCATCGGCGACCTGATGGCCGCGCTGTCGTCCATCAACTACGACGGCTTCATCTCGCTGGTGTGGAAGCCCGAGTGGATGCCCGATCTGACGGATCGCGAGGTCATCTTCCCCCACTTCGTCAACTACATGCACCGCTTCGAGAGCCCGCGCACGATGAAGAAGACCTTCTATTATAATCGCGTGCACACGGGGCAGTTCGTCTGGAAGAAGGACGCGCTGATCGACTGCACCTTCGGCAGGGTACTCGACCGCATGGCCGACGAATTCCCGGATCAGACGGCGGTGAAGTTCACCACGCTCAACTACACCCGCAGCTACAGCGAGTTCCGCGACGACGTGGACGAGTTTGCCCGCTCCCTCATCGCACTGGGCGTAAAGCCCGGCTCCCATGTGGCCATGTGGGCGACCAACCTGCCCCAGTGGTACATCGGCTTCTGGGCGACGGTGCGCATCGGCGCGGTGCTGGTGACCATGAACACGGCCTATAAGATCCACGAGGCGGAGTATCTGCTGCGGCAGTCGGACACCCACACGCTGATCCTCGAAAAGGGCTGGCGCGACAGCGACTATCAGCAGATCATCAACGAGCTTTGCCCCGAGCTGGTTAAGACCAGAACCGGCGCGCCGCTGCACAGCCATCGCCTGCCCTTCCTGCGCAACGTCATCACCGTGGGCTTCCGCCAGAACGGCGCCATCTCCTGGGATGAGGCGCTGGAGCGCGGCAGGACCGTGCCGGTGGAGGAGGTTCGCCGTCTGGCGGCCCAGGTCTCGCCCCACGACGTGTGCAACATGCAGTACACCTCGGGCACGACCGGCTTCCCCAAGGGCGTCATGCTGACTCACTACAACGTGGTCAACAACGGCAAGTGCATCGGCGACCGCATGGATCTGTCCACTGCCGACCGCATGATGATTCAGGTGCCCATGTTCCATTGCTTCGGCATGGTGCTGGCCATGACCGCCGCCATGACCCACGGCGCGTCCATCTATCCGCTGCCCTACTTCTCGCCCAAGCCGGCGCTGGCGTGCATCCACCAGGAGCACATCACCTGCTTCCACGGCGTGCCCACCATGTTCGTGGCCATGCTGGAGCATCCGGACTTTGAAAAGACCGACTTCTCCTACATGCGCACGGGCATCATGGCCGGCTCGCCCTGCCCCATCTCCAAGATGCAGGACGTGGTCAACAAGATGCACATGACCGAGATCACCATCGTCTACGGCCAGACCGAGTCGTCCCCCGGCTGCACCATGTCCTCCACCGACGACCCGCTGGAGGTTCGCGTGGGCACCGTCGGCCGCGCGCTGCCGGAGATCGAGTGCCGCATCGTCGACCCGGAGACCAACGAGGAGATGCCCGTGGGCGAGATCGGCGAGTTCGTCGCCCGCGGCTACAATATCATGAAGGGCTATTACAAAATGCCCGACGCGACCCGCGCCGCTATCGATGAAAACGGCTGGCTGCACACCGGCGATCTGGCCTGCCAGACTCCGGAGGGCAACTTCCGCATCACCGGCCGCCTGAAGGACATGATTATCCGCGGCGGCGAGAACATTTACCCGAAGGAGATCGAGGAATTCATCTACACCCACCCGAAGGTCTCGGACGTGCAGGTCATCGGCGTGCCCGACGAGGACTACGGCGAGGAAATCATGGCGTGCATCATCCTCAAGGAGGGCGAGACCATGACCGTGGACGAGATGAAGCAGTATGTGCGCGACCATATGGCGCGCCACAAGGTTCCCCGCTACATCGACTTCGTGCCGGCCTTCCCCATGAACGCCGCGGGCAAAATTCTCAAATACAAGATGCGCGAGCAGGCCATCGAAAAGCTCAAGCTGCAAAAGGCCGCCAGCATCGAAACCGCATAAAAACAAGGGGAGCGCGGAGGCAGATTCTCCGCGCTCTCACCTGTCTTTTGGAAAATACAGCACTCTTTCCAGACACAGAAGGCGCGCCTCCGGAATACTCCGGCGGCGCGCCATTGAATTATTCAGGGGAATGCTCAGTCGCGATAGGGCGAAATCCTGCAGGCGAAGTGAATGTCCGCCGGGGATTCGTAGCGCGCCATGAGCCTCGGGCCGCAGCTGTTGGAGCCGATGCCGTTCTGGAACGCGTCGATGCACAGCACCACGCTGTCCGACTTCTCCAGCTCAAAGTTGTGCGCCTTCTTCGTCAGTTCCTCCTGAGTGTAGCGGGAGGCATTGAAGCAGAAGCCCTCGCCGGTGACCTCGATGCCGCCGTTGTAGGAGGACAGCTTCAGATAGTCGCAGTTGAAATGGCTGCCGTTCTCCTGCGGGCGGATGTAATCCTCGTGCATGCTCTCGACGCTGGCGCTATAGAGATGCTTCACCGACGCGCGATGCTTGTCGATATAGCTCTCATAGGGGCCATAGCCGAAGTATTCCGCCTGGTTCATGCGCCTGGGCACGAACAGCCGCAGGCCGAAGCGCGGCAGCGCGGGCGCGCCCTCGCGGCGTTTGGCGGTGATTTCCACGCTGATCTCGCCGTTCTTGGCGATGCGCCAGCAGGCCTCGCCCTCGACGATGTTGCGCACGACCACCGCGCCGATGGAGAAGCGGGTGCGCAGGATGCAGTCGCCGTCCTCGTGGTCGACCACCGTTTCATAGCCGCGCGGAATGGCGCGGTTGTAGCCGGCAGCCTCCCACTCGTTGCGAATGTTGCGGTCGTTGTCCGTGGGCGCGCGCCAGATGTTCAGCTCCATGGGCTTCTCGATCAGGCTCAGGTTGTCGTAATTGAGCAGATCGAAGGCCACGCGGGTCTTGTCGTAGACATAGTGGAAGTTTTCGCCGTCGATGTGGAGATAGCGGCCGTGCTCCATGATCTCCACGGCCAGCACGCCGTCCTCCCGCGCGGCGACCTCAAAGCGCTGGCGGCCCAGCTGCTCCACGCCCAGCTTGTGGCCCGCGGGAACCAGCGCCGTATCGAACTTCTGAATCGTCGTAAAGCACACGGCGAAATCGCCCTTCAGGTTCTCAGGATAGGCAATGCGGATCTCCCTGACGCCATGAGGCGCGACGTCCAGCTGCTCCTCGGTGAGCGAGCCCTCGAACACATCCCGGCCGTTCTGGCGCACGACGTAGGAAATCTCCACAAATTCGCGCAGGTTGGTGAAGTCCAGCACGTTCTTCAGCTGGAACACGCCGGCCTTCAGATCGACCTCGCCCACGCGGGCGGGGCGGATGACGTTCTTGTATTCCTTCAGGCCCGTGTGCGGGCGGCGGTCGGGATAGACCAGACCGTCCATGCAGAAGTTGCCGTCGTGGGGGAATTCGCCGAAGTCGCCGCCGTAGAAGTACTTCGCGCGGCCGTCGACAGTGCGTCCCATATAGACCGCGTGATCGCACCACTCCCAGATGAAGCCGCCGCACGCGCCGTCATGGCGCTTGAAGCAGCGATAGTACTCCTCCAGATCTCCGGGGCCGTTGCCCATGGCGTGAGAATACTCGCACAGGATGTAGGGCTTGCCAACCTCGTTCTTCTCGAGGAACGCGTCCATCTCGGCGATGCTGGGATACATGCGGCTGTAGGTGTCCAGATCGTCCCTGTTGATCTCCATGCCCTCGGGCGGGAAGGACGCGCGCTCGTAATGGGTCAGGCGCGAGGGATCGTATTCCTTCGTCCACTTCAGCGCCGCGTTGAAGTTCTCGCCGTGGCCGGATTCGTTGCCCATGGACCACAGCAGCACGCTGGTGCGGTTCTTGTCGCGGATGACGTTGCGCTGCACGCGGTCGAGAATGGTCTCGGCATATTCGGGATCCCGGGCGAGGATGTTGTAATTCTGGCCGTAATCGCCGTCGCCGCAATAGACCACGCCGTGGCACTCCACGTCGGATTCGTCGATGACATAGAAGCCATACTCATCGCACATGCGCAAAAATTCCGGCGCGTTGGGATAATGGCTGGTGCGGATGGCGTTGACGTTGTGCAGCTTCATCAGCTGCAGATCCTTCAGCATCTGCTCATGGCGCACGGCGTAGCCGACGAAGGGATCGCTGTCATGGCGATTCACGCCGCGGAATTTGATGTTCTGGCCGTTGACGTACAGCACGCCGCCGCGGACGCAGATTTCGCGCAGACCGATCTTCTCGGCGATATACTCGCCGTCGCAGAACAGCAGCAGGGTGTACAGATAGGGATTCTCAGAGCTCCAGAGGGTCACGCTGTCCAGCGTGAAGTCGATCTTTCCATCCTCGGCGCGGCCGTTGACCAGCTCATAGCCCATGGCGTCGTACAGGCGATATTCCACCGGCGCGTCGCCGTTCCGCTCCAGCTCCACGGACACGTCCGCGCGGGCATAATCGTCCTTCAGGGCGGTGTGAATGAAGAAGTCCTTCAGGCCGCGGGCGCTGCGCTCCAGCAGGAACACATCGCGGAAGATGCCCGACATGCGCAGCTTGTCCTGATCCTCGAAGTAGCTGCCGTCGCACCACTTGAGCACCAGCACGGTGAAGGTGTTCGCGCCGTCGATCAGCGCGTCGGTCACGTCGAATTCGGACGTGGAATGGGAGACCTGGCTGTAGCCGATGAACTGGCCGTTGATCCACAGATAGAAGCAGGAATCCACGCCCTCGAACACCAGCGTGCGGCGGGTTCCGGCGTGCTTTTCCAGCGCAATGGTGCGCTGATAGAGCGCGCAGGGATTGTCCACGGGCACATAGGGCGGATCGTAGGGGAACGGAAACGCCACGTTGGTGTACTGATGGCGGTCGTAGCCCTGAGTCTGCCAGACCGAGGGAACCTCGATCTCGTCCGTCAGATAGTTTGCAGGATCGAACTCCGCAGGCAGATCCTCGTAGCTGTCGAAATAGTGAAACGCCCACTTGCCGTTCAGGGACGTGAAGCGCTCGGAGCGCTCGCGCGGCTCCGTCATAGCCGCCCTGCGGCTGGAAAAGGGCACGAAATCCGCCCGCGGCGGCAGGGTGTTCACGTGCAGCTGATGGGGATCCTCGTGAAAATGCAGTTTCTTCATTGGTTGTCGGCCTCCCGGTTCTCGGGGCATACCCCGCAAAATTGCCGGCTGAATTCTTTCGCGAAAATGTACCGGCGGCATTCTCGCCCTCTTCCTCCATTATAAAGGAATGTCCCCGGTTCGTCAACCGGAGACATTCCTATTTTTATCCAATTATTACTCCTGAATCACGACGGTGGTGCCGTAGGGGCAGTTGTCGTAGATCCACTTCGCGTCGTCGATCTTCAGGCGGATGCAGCCGTGAGAGGCCTTTCTGCCGAGGTTCGACTCGGAGCCAACCTGCTTTTTGTTCTTGTTGAACGTCACCGAGTGGAACAGGATGCCGCCGACGATGCCGTAGGCCCACTTGGCGTAGCACTGATACTGCTTGAACCAGTACCATTCGCCGCTGAGCTGGGCATAGGCCTGATAGGTGCCCGTGGGCGTGGGCGTGGCGTCCTTGCCGGTGGAGCAGATCATCTTGCGCTCCTTGATGGAATAGCTTTCGCCGTCCCATCCGAACACGTAGACGTACTGATCCGAGATGTCCACGTAGATCTTGTACGGGAACACGTATTCCTCGGATTCCTGCGCCGCGGAGGAGAACAGCGCGCGCTGGGTGGCCTCGTCGGCCACGCCCGTCTCGCTCAGGCCGTGCTTGCGCTGGAAGTACATCAGCGCGCGGGCGGTATTGGTGCCGAACGCGCCGTCGGGATCGGGATACAGATACTTCAGCTGCTTCAGCCTCGTCTGCACGCGCTTGACCTCCGAGCCCTTATCGCCGGCCTGCACCGTCTGGCGATAGACCGCGAAGGAGGCGTCGCCCTCCAGGAACATCCGAATGGTGTCGTCGATCTCGGCGTCGGCGACGTATTCCTCCGGCTCGGGCGTAGGCGTTTCTACCGGGACGTCCATCGCCACGGGCATCTCGCCCGGGGCCAGCGTGGGCACGGGCGTGGGCGTGGGCGCCGGAGTGGGCGTGGGCATCAGGCCCAGATCATAGATGTAACTCTTGAAGCTGCTGATGGCTTTTTCGCTCTTTTTGCCCAGAACGCCGTCGGCCGTTCCGTCCAGAAAGCCCCACTGGATCAGCATCGTCTGCACGCGCACGTTTTCGCTGCCGAAGGCGATGGCGTTGTCGGGCGAGGGCGTGGTCAGCGTGCTCATGTCCGAAAAGAGCCTCCGCTGCGTCTCGGGATCGGCCACGCCGGTGCGCTCCAGACCGTTGAGCTTCTGGAACTGCTCGATGGCTGTCTCGGTGTTTTCTCCGTACACGCCGTCGGCCGAATCCTTCAGAAAGCCCAGCGCGATCAGCCGATTCTGCAGATTGACGATATACGCCGTCGCGTCAGCCTCGTCCCGGTCGCCCAGCTGAAGCGTGGGATAATCCGTGATGGAATTGTCGTCCGCCGACTCGTACATATCCGCGTCGGCTGCGTCCGTTCCGGGCTGAATTTCGCCGGTGCCGCCGCCAAAGATCATTTCCTCTGCCGTCGTCGCCAACGCGGTCTGGAACGGGGTCAGCACTCCAATCGCAGTCAGCACGAACGCCAGAATAAAGCTCACACTACGCCGAAACAATACTTTCACCTCTGCCAAAATAATCCTATTTATTCGACCCTATTATACATGATTTTGTTCCGCTGTCCCGAGAATTTTCCTATAAGTTTCTGTGAACAATCGAACCGATGCGCACCGGCTGCGCGTCCTCCACCACAATCGCGCCGCATCCGGCCAGCAGCGCCGCCAGCGCCAGCAGCAGCGCAAGATGCGCAACGCGTTTTCTCATTTTCATCTTCCATATCCTCCGCGCTTTATTGTGCTCAACCATTATTTCATGATTGTCGACTCGCCTGATCATTGTATCACATTTTCCCGTTTTCGCCAATGCTGGAAGGAATTTCTCCTGTTTCTTTTTCCTGTTTCGGCAAATCCTAGAGTGCGAAACCAGTTATCGGGAGGAATGGACATGACCATAGGTTTGATTCTTCTGGTGATCGTCGGCGCGCTGATTCTGCTGGGCGTCGGGCAGCGCGTGCTGGACAGGCTGCGCCTGACTGACCGGCAGGCACTTTTATTCATTGCGCTGATCCTCGTGGGCGGCTTCATCCCCGACGTTCCCGTCGGACCGCTCTTTTCGTTCAACATCGGCGGCGCGCTGATTCCGCTGGCGCTGTGCGTCTATCTGTGGATCAAGGCCGGCACGGCGAAGGAGCGCGTGCGCTGCCTCATCGCCGCGGCCATCGCCGGCGCGGTCAGCTACGCGCTGGGTCGGCTGATGCCCGACGAGCCGGAGAGCATCTGGATCGACCCCAGCTGGATGCACGGACTGGCGGCGGGTGTGATCGGCTATCTGTTCGGCCGCTCCCGGCGCGGCGCGTTCATCGCCGCCACTGTGGGCGTGATGCTGGCCGAGCTGCTCAGCGCCATGACCGTCTGGGGACAGGGCGTTGCTCAGCGGCTCGTGCTGGGCGGCGCGGGCGGCTTCGACGTAATCGTTGTCTCGGGCCTGCTGGCGGTTCTGCTCAGCGAACTCATCGGCGAGATCCTCGAGCGCATTCAGCGCGGCGGCAAACGCCCCATGCGCGAATTCAAGAACGGCGAATTCATCGAGCGGGAGGGAGAAAAATGAGAAAAACGCGTCTGACCGCCGCGCTTCTGCTGGCCGTCTGCCTTTTCCTGATTCCCCTCGGCGCGCTGGCGGGCGAAACCGACGGCGACTGCCTGTACACCATGCTGGACTCGGGCGGTCAGGTCGTCGCCCGTCGCGCCGGGCGCATGTACGTGGGCGACGAGTACATCTCCGGCGACAACCGGCTCTATCGCGTCACAGCGGTGGACACTGCCCACGAGACGGCCTTCGCCGAAGATCTGGGCGAAGCGACCATCGACGAAGCCGCCCTGTCCGCCTTTCAGAGCCTGACCGCCCGAGCCGAAGCCACGGAAAAGCCCGACGGCAAAAAGCTGATCTGCATGTACTCCACCCACAGCGACGAATCCTACGTGCCCGATGACGGCGACTTCTCCCTCTGGCACGGCGCGGGCATCTACGACGTGGGCAACGCCCTGAAGGACGAGCTGGAGGAGCTGGGCGTGAAGGTCGTCTACTCGGAGGAATCCTTCCTCCCCCACGACGCGGACGCGTACAACCGCTCCCGCAGCACGGCGGAGGAACTGCTGAAGAAGGGCCCGGACGCGCTGCTGGACATCCATCGCGACGCGATTCCCGCCGAGGAATACGAGACCGAGGTGGACGGTGAGGACGTGAGCAAGGTGCGCCTGTTCGTCGGCCGCTCCAACCAGAACAGCGCCGCCAACAAGGCCTTCGCTCAGCAGTTGAAGAAGCTGGCCGACGAGGAATATCCCGGCCTCATCAAGGACATCTATATCGGCAAGGGAAACTACAATCAGGAGCTGTATCCTCAGGCGCTGCTGCTGGAATTCGGCACCGACGAAATCGAGAAGGACAAGGCCATCGGCGCGACCAAATACATGGCCTCTGTGCTGAATCAGGCGCTCTACGGCGCATCGGCCAAGGCCTCCGGCGGCGCGAAGAACGCCTCGGCCTTCGCCGGAATCGGATGGGTCGTCGGTCTGGCCGTGCTGGCCGCCGTGGTATACGCCCTGATCTCCACCGGAAAGCTCGGCCCCGCCTGGGAAAAGCTCAAGCGCGGAACCAGCGAAATCACCGGCGGTCTGTTCGGCAAAAAGCCGGATGGAAAGGACTGAACCGCCAGGCGCGATTGGAGGTTCGGGAAAGCCGAAGCTCTCCCGAACTCTCCTCGGTTTTTCCGGCGGTCTGCGGGCGCTTCCCCTTTAGGAGATCCCGGCTGCGCCGCGGCGGAGAATATTATGTCTTTGCAAACTCTCGTCGATCTCCTCCGTCGGCGTTGACAATAGTTGTGTTACATGCTACAATATATGAGAATTGAATAAAAGAAACATTTGTAGCGTTCAGGTGTCCGCCCTGTCGGCGGATGAAAAGGGAATTCGGTGAGAATCCGAAACGATGTCGTCACTGTGTACCGGAGCTGCATCCACGCATCACTGGGAAACCGGGAAGAGGATTGCATGCGATGAAGGAAGTCAGGAGACCTGCCTGAATGTTGAATGGCTGATCTGCGGCACACAGATCTCGTTTCTCACGAATGTTGAAGTCTTTCCTATGTTATTCCGGGAGACTGTTCGATTTCTGAAACGCCGCGCTTCTTTGTGCGGATTTTTTTATTCAATTCGGGTTTGCTTTCCGGAATAACAAAATAATAGGAAGGAAGGTTTTCTCTATGAAAAAGTGTATTGCCCTGCTGACCGCTCTGCTCATGCTGCTGAGCTGCTGCGCCGCGTTTGCGGAGCCCTCTGCCGACGATCAGGCCGCCGCCGACGCCGTCGCCGCCATGATCGACGCCATCTATGTCCAGACCCGCACCGACGAGACCGACGAGCAGTGCGCCGCCGCCAAGGCCGCGTGGGACGCGCTCACCGACGAGCAGAAGGAACTGGTAGAGGGCGAAGAGGCGGATCCCGACTACTTCGGCCGCGACACCGGCGACGCATCCGCGGACGATCCGCTGAACGCCGACGGCATCGGCGAAAAGGAACTGCTGGTGGTGAGCTTCGGCACCTCCTTTAACGACAGCCGCGCTCAGGACATTGGCGGCATCGAGAAGGCTCTGGCGGCCGCGTATCCCGACTGGTCTGTGCGCCGCGCCTTCACCGCGCAGATCATCATCAACCATGTGCAGGCCCGCGACGGCGAGTTCATCGACAACATGGAGCAGGCCATGGATCGCGCTGTGAACAACGGCGTGAAGCACCTGGTCGTTCAGCCCACCCATCTGATGCACGGCGCGGAGTACGACGAGCTGATGGAGACCGTGGAAGCCTACGCCGACAAGTTTGAGTCCGTGGCCGTGGCCGAGCCCCTGCTGGGCGAGGTGGGCAGCGACGCCAGCGTCATCAACGCCGACAAGCAGACCGTCGCCGAGGCGCTGGTAGCCGACGCCGTGGCCGAGGGCGACTTCGAAAGCCTTCAGGCTGCCGACGAGGCCGGCGTGGCCTTCGTGTTCATGGGCCACGGCACCTCCCACACCGCCAAGGTGACCTATTCTCAGATGCAGAGCCAGATGGATGCGCTGGGCTACAAGAACGTGTTCATCGGCACCGTCGAGGGCGAGCCTGAGGAAACCTCCTGCGAGGCCGTGATCGAGGCCGTGCACGAGGCCGGCTATACCAAGGTCGTCCTGCGCCCGCTGATGGTCGTGGCCGGCGACCATGCCAACAACGACATGGCCGGCGATGACGACGATTCCTGGAAGAGCATGTTCACGGCCAGCGGCCTGTTCGACAGCGTCGACTGCCAGATCATGGGTCTGGGCCGCATGGAGGCCGTGCAGCAGCTGTACGTCGCCCACTCCGCCGCCGTCATCGGCGACTGAGCGTCGGCAGGAGATCTTTGGAAAGGATGAACGGCGATGAATAAACGGATCGCGCTGATTTTGGCCCTGCTGACGCTTTTGAGCTGCGTCATGCCGGTTCTGGCCGAGGAAACGCCCGCGGCGGTCTCCGCAGAGGAAGCGCCCGCGGCGCTGGAGGACGGAACCTATCTGGCGACGTTTAACACGGACAGCCACATGTTCCGGCTCAACGAGACCTGCGACGGGAAGGGAACGCTCACCGTCAAGGACGGCGTGATGACCATTCACATCACCCTCCTGTCCAAGAGCTTCCAGCACGCCTATGCCGGCCCGCTGGAGGATGCTCAGAAGGAGGGCGCGGCGCTCATCGAGCCGACGCTGGACGAGGTTCTCTATCCCGACGGTCTTACGGAGACGGTGCATGGTTTCGACATTCCCGTTCCCGCGCTGGACGAGGATTTCGTGATCTCCGTCGTGGGCAAAAAGGGCAAGTGGTACAACCACACCGTCAGCGTGACGGATCCGGAACCCATCGTCGAATAATCCACCGAGGGGAAGCTTTCGCAGGAAGGCTTCCCCTTTTTGCCGCCGCGCGGCGGCGCTCTCCTTCGCGGAGAGCTTTTTATAATATTTTTGAAATCCTCTTGACAAATAATATTATGTGTTGTATAGTATTATGCGTCAGGAGGGATTTTATGGATACACAGCTCAGGCGCGGACTTTTGGAGGTCTGCACGCTCGCGGTGCTCCGCCGGGAGGATTCCTACGGCTACCGGCTCGTGCGGGACGTCGGCGAAATCATTCCCATCACCGAATCGACGCTCTACCCCATCCTCAAGCGGCTGGAGGCGGCGCAGATGGTCGGCGTCTATTCCGTGGAGCACAACGGTCGGCTGCGCAAGTACTTTCATCTGACCGACGAGGGCGACGCGCGCATCCGCCGCTTTCTGGACGAATGGAAGGAAGTCGTGCGCATCTGCCGCATGATCGAAGAAGAACAAACCGACGAAGGAGGCCGTCGCCATGAATAAGGAACACTTTCTGTCCGAGCTTTCCCGCCGTCTGGGCGGGCTGAACGGCAATGATCTCTACCGCACGCTGGAATACTACGCCGAAATGATCGACGACCGCATGGAAGAGGGCATGAGCGAGGAAGCCGCCGTAGCCGCGCTGGGCGACCTCGAAGCCATTGCCCGGGAAATTATGCAGGACGCGCCCGCCCGGGAATCGGCAAAGCGCGAAGAGAGCGACGAAGCCGATGAACCGGAGCGTCAGGTCTTCACCGGCGAGCTGCGTCGAATCCATCTGGATTCCATGGACGCGGATTTCGTCGTGCGCGGCGCAGAGCTGCCCGAGGGCGCCTGCTGCGTGGTGGAGAAAGCTCAGGGCATGCGCTGGCGCATGGAGGACGGCGCGCTGACCGTCTCCGATTCGGAGAACGACGGCGGCCACATCCGCTTCGATACCGATTCCGGGAAAGGCCGCGGCAGCTTCCGGTTCTCCGCGGATTCCGAGGGCGGCATGCGCGGCCTTCTGAACAGAATCTTCTCCATGCATACCGTTCAGGGCCAACCCGTGACCGTGCTCGTGCCGGAGCATGTCCGCTGCGAGATGGAAATTCACAGCAAGTCCGGCGACGTGCAGCTGGAGAATTTCGCGCTGGACGGCAGCGTTCGCGCGGACAGCTTCAGCGGCGATCTCTCCGCGGCCCATGTGAGCGCCACGGGCGAACTGGCGATGAAGAGCACGAGCGGCGACGTGGAGCTTTCCGAGTGCCGCGCGCTGCGGCTGACGCTCAAGAGCACCAGCGGCGACATTCAGCTTCGTTCCGTCGAATCGGAGACCGGCGCTTCCGCCGCGTCCGTCAGCGGCGACGTGACCGTCCAGGGCGCGAATCTGGTGGACGAGCTGACCTGTCAGACCGCCAGCGGCGACGTGCGCCTCTGCGGCGCGAACGCGGAGCGGATCTCGACCAGCTCGTCCAGCGGCGACGTGTCCGTCCAGAACACCCTCTCCCGCACGGACATGGAGCTGTGCAGCGTCAGCGGCGACGTGTCCGTCTCGGATTCCGAAGCGCAGGGAGCGCTGAAGGCCCGCAGCACCAGCGGCGACGTGCGCCTGCGCAGCGCTGCCGGCGCGAGCCTGTCGCTGGAATCCCGCAGCGGCGATATCGGCGGCACGCTTCGTGGCCCGGAATCCCTCTACGACTTCCGCTGCCATTCCCGCATCGGCGATGTGCGCGCGCCCGATTCCCGCGGCGAGCGCCCCGTGGAAGCGCGCACCTCCGGCGGCGACATCCGCCTGAAGGTTGAATAAATCCCCCATGACCCGCGGAACGCATCTCCATCGGCGCGTTCCGCGCTTTTTTGCGTCTTAATGCAAAAATCGTATTCGCCGACGGCCAAATCCGCTTGAAAAAGCGCGGCCGATGGATTATCATGGAAATAGGCTATATAAATATGAAATCGGAGCGATGCTTCCATGGTCAACCTGGCAATCTGCACAGTGCTGTGCTCGATGATCTCCATCGTGATGCGGCTGGGGCGAAACAGGGTCAGCAGCACGCTGAACATGATGGCCGTCAACTACGTCACCTGCATTCTCGTGGCCGGCGCGCTGATGGGCTTCGGCAATCCCCTTTCCCGGACGGACGGCCTCGGGCTGGCGCTGGGCATGGGGCTGGTGAACGGCTTTCTCTACGTCGCGTCGTTCCTGCTGCTGCAATACAACATCCAGAAGAGCGGCGTGGTGCTCGCGTCCGTCTATTCGCGCATCAGCCTGATCGTGCCGCTGATCGGCTCCATCTTCCTGTATCACGAGATTCCCACCGTCTGCCAGTGGATCGGCTTCGCCGTCTGCGTGGTCGCCAGCGTGGCCATGAACGAGAAGGATGGTTCCGGCGGAAAATTCAGCCTCGCGCTGCCGCTTCTGCTGCTGACGGACGGCGCGGCTTCCATCACGGCCAAGATCTTCAACGAGGCGGGCAATCCGGCCCTCTCCACCAATTTCCTGTTCTACACCTTCTTCGCGGCGCTTCTGTACTGCGTCATCGCCTCCATTGCCCAAAAGCAGCGGCCCAACGGCTGGGATCTGCTCTACGGCGTGCTGCTGGGCCTGCCCAACTACTTCACATCCCATTTTCTGCTCAAGGCACTCAGCGAGGTACCCGCGGTGGTGGTCTACCCCACCCGCGGCGTGGCCTCCATCGCGCTCATCGCGCTGGCGGGCGTGCTGCTTTTCAAGGAGCGCCTGTCCATGCGCCAGTGGATCTCCATTTTCGCCATCGCCGCCGCGCTGGTGCTGCTGAATCTGTAATCTTCAGGAGGAAAGATCATGAAAATCACCCTCGTTCGCCACGGCGAACCCAATTACGCCATCGACTCGCTGACCCCCAAGGGCTTCCGCGAGGCCGAGCTGCTGGCCGACCGGCTGTGCAGAATGGACGTGCGCGACTTCTACGTCTCCCCGCTGGGCCGCGCTCAGGACACCGCCCGACCGACGCTGACGCGTTTGAACCGCACGGCGGAGACGCTGCCCTGGCTGGCGGAGTTCCGCGGTCAGTTCGTCGATCCGTGTTCGGGCGAGATGCGCATTCCGTGGAACCTCGCGCCTCAGTTCTGGACGACGCAGCCCCAGTTCTACGATCCGCAGCATTGGCGCGACCATCCGCTGTTCCAGAACGGCACCGTGGGCGAAATCTTCGACGAGACCGCCGAGGGCATGGACGCGCTGCTGGCGCGCTACGGCTACGTTCGCGACGGCGGACTCTACCACTGCGAGCGCAATACGGACGACCGCATCGTGCTGTTCTGCCATTTCGCCGTGAGCATGGCCATTCTGGCCCACATGCTCAACCTCTCGCCGGTGGCGCTCTGGCACGGCGTGTCGCTCCAGCCCACGTCGCTGACGACGCTGATTACCGAGGAGCGCCGCCCCGGCGAGGTGTTCTTCCGCATAATGGAAATGGGCGACACCTCCCATCTCTACGCCGGCGGCGAACCCGTCTCCCATCAGGGTCTGTACCGGGAGCGCTTCGAGCAGCCCGGCGACACGCCCTCGAAATAAGCAGAATTCGGAGGGGATTTCCATGCAGAGCTTCAAGGCGTTTCTCAAGCGCAAAAACATCGTCTTTTCCGCCCATCGCTACGGCATCGACGCACTGGGCGCCATGGCGCAGGGTCTGTTCTGCTCGCTGCTCATCGGCACCATCATCAAGACGCTGGGCACGCAGTTGAACCTTTCCATGCTGACGGACATCGGCACCTACGCCATGGCCGTCTCCGGCCCGGCCATGGCCGTGGCCATCGGCTACGCCCTTCAGGCCCCGCCGATGGTGCTGTTTTCCCTGAGCGCCGTGGGCTGGGCGGCCAACGCCGAGGGCGGCGCGGGCGGCCCGCTGGCCGTACTGCTCATCGCCATCGTCGCCGCCGAATGCGGCAAGGCCGTCTCCAAGGAGACGAAGGTGGACATTCTCGTCACTCCGGCGGTGACCATTCTGGTGGGCGTGACGCTGGCCAAGCTCATCGCGCCGCCCGTCGGCGGCGCGGCCCAGGCCTTCGGCCGGGTCATCGACGACGCGACGCGCCTTCAGCCCTTCTGGATGGGCATCGCCGTATCGGTGCTGGTGGGCGTGGCGCTGACGCTGCCCATCTCCTCGGCGGCCATCTGCTCAGTGCTGGGCATGACGGGTCTGGCCGGCGGCGCGGCGGTGGCCGGCTGCTGCGCGCAGATGGTGGGCTTCGCCGTGATGAGCTTTCGCGAAAACCGCTGGGGCGGACTGGTCAGTCAGGGCCTGGGCACGTCCATGCTGCAGATGCCCAACATCGTGAAGAATCCACGCATCTGGATTCCGCCGACGCTGGCCGCGGCCGTCACCGGGCCCATCGCCACCTGCCTGTTCCGTCTGGAGATGAACGGCGCGCCCATCAACTCCGGTATGGGCACCTGCGGCCTGTGCGGGCCCATCGGCGTGTGGTCGGGCTGGGTCTCCCCCAGCGAGGCCGCGCTGGCCAAGGGCGCGGCGGCCATCGCTCCCGCCGCCATGGACTGGATCGGCCTGATTCTGATCTGCCTGATCCTTCCCGCCGTGCTCAGCGCCGCCTTCTGCGCTCCGCTGCGCAGAATTGGCTGGATCCGCGAGGGCGATCTGAAGCTGTAAGCGAAATAGGCAAAGGAGCCGTCCCGCGTTTGCGGGACGGCTCCTTTGCTTTACTGACGATAGGTTTTCAGGAAATCCTCCAGCTTGCCGCAGGCCTCCTGCAGCACCTCGACTTCCGGCAGATACACGATGCGGAAATGGTCGGGCTGCTCCCAGTGGAAGCCGCGGCCATGGGTGACGAGAATCCGCTTCTCCCGAAGGAGATCCAGCGCGAAGCGCTCGTCGTCAAGGATGTGGTATTTCTGCGTGTCGATCTTCGGGAAAATGTAAAACGCCGCTTTGGGCTTCACCGCCGAAATGCCGGGGATGTCGTTCAGCGCGCGGTAGATGTACTCGCGCTGCTCATAGACGCGCCCGCCGGGAACCAGCAGCTTATCCGCGCTCTGAGTTCCGCCCAGCGCGGTCTGGATGATGCTCTGGCCGGGCACGTTGGAGCACAGGCGCATGGATGACAGCAGGTTCAGTCCTTCGATATAACCCTTACAGCGGGACTTGTCGCCGCTTAAACACATCCATCCGCAGCGATAGCCCGCCACGCGATGGGACTTGGACAGACCGTTGATGTTGACGCACATCACGTCCGGCGCGAGCGAGCCGAGGGCCACGTGCTCCGCGCCGTCCATGACCAGCCGGTCGTAGATCTCATCGGCGAAGAGAATCAGGTCGAACTCCCGTGCCAGATCCACGATCTGCGTCAGCACCTCCCGGGAATAGAGCGCGCCGGTGGGGTTGTTGGGGTTGATGACCACGATGCCCTTGGTGCGGTCGGTGATCTTGCTGCGCATATCGCTCACGTCCGGGAACCAGTCGGACTGCTCGTCGCAGACGTAGTGCACCGCCCGGCCGCCGGCCAGCGTAACCGAGGCCGTCCACAGCGGATAGTCCGGCGACGGCACCAGCACCTCGTCGCCCGGGTTGAGCAGGCCCTGCATGCTCATGGTAATCAGCTCGCTGGCGCCGTTGCCGGTGTAGATGTCGCCGATGCCCACGTTGGGAATGCCCTTGAGCTGGCAGTACTGCATGATGGCCTTGCGCGCGGAGAACAGTCCCTTGGAGTCGGAATAGCCCTCGGTTTCGCGCAGGTTGTAGATCATGTCCACCACGATCTCGTCCGGCGCGTAGAGGTGAAACGGCGCGGGATTGCCAATGTTCAGACGCAGAACGCTGACGCCCTCGGCGGCCATGCGGTTGGCCTCGTCCATCACCGGGCCGCGGATGTCATAGCACACGTTGTCGAGCTTGGCCGATTTTTCAAACTGACGCATATTCGATTGCTCCTTTCCGATAAAAAACGCCCTGAGCGCAATGCGCTCAGGGCGAACGTCGTCCGTGTTACCACCTGAATTCGGGCCTTCGGCCCGCTCTCAAACTCCCGATAACGGAGGAAAACCGCCGAAGCCTACCCGGCCGAAGCCGCTCGGTTCGAAGCTCGGGGACCGCTTCGCCGCGCTGCCGCCGGAGCTTGCACCATCCGCTCCCTCTCTGAACCGGCTCCCACGCGGGTACTCTTTCCCGTCAGGGCTTTTATGTGAGACTATTTTAGCACGACAGCGCAGAAATGTCAAGCTGCAAAGGCGATTTTTGCCGAATCCACGACTTGACGGCGGCGGCATGGGCACGTATAATGAAGCGTAACCGAACGAAACGGAGGACGACGAGCATGGACGCACTGCGCGAGGGCGCGAAGGGCGAGGCTGTGGCCGCGCTGAAGCGCCGTTTGAACGAACTGGAATACGACTGCGGAGAGGGCGACGAGTACGACCGCCGCACGGCGTGGGCGGTGCGCTGGTTCTGCCGCCGCAATGATCTTGCCGATTCCGGCGAGGCGAACGCCGAGGTGCTGGCGCGAATGGACAGCGCCGCTGCGGGCCCGACGGACGACTGCTGGCAGTATTATTCGATGAAGGATCCCCTCTGGGCGCAGTATCCCTACGACGCGGCGAATACGCCGGAGATCGAGCGCATGGAGGATTCCGCCTGCGGCCCCACCAGCATGGCCATGGCCGTGAGCACGCTTCTGCATCGCGCGGTGCTGCCGCCAGTGCTGGCCGACTGGTCTAACGCCCACGGCTACCGCGATCCCAACGGCGTCGACGGCACCGACGACGCGTTCTTCCCCGCCTGTGCCGAAACCTACGGCCTGACGGCCGAACTGGTTCCGCTGACGGATCGGGCCTCCTTCGAAAAAATCGCGGAAGCGCTGCGCGCCGGCGCTGTGGTGATCTGCAACGTGGTGCCCGGCTCTCCCTACACCCGCTGCGGCCACTACAACCTCATCCGCCGCATCGAGAACGGCCGCATAACCATCAGCGATCCCGTGCCGAAGAACTGCGAGCTGCCGGACTACACCGTGGGCGAATGGGTCGAGAAGAAATTCGGCCGCCACTGTCTGGTCATCCGCAGATAAAAGCAATTTCCCGCGAAGGAATTCTTCGCGGGAAATTGCTTTTTCAGACCGTCGGCGCGAGCTGCTTGATGAAGCAGCGGCGGCGCTTGTGCAGCTCGGGCTGGAAGGTGTTCCACTGGCTGAGAATCTTGTGGTTGGTCTCCAGCTGCGGGCCGGTCTCGGCGTGGGTGATGCCCATCTTCAGACAGCCCTTGAGCACGTGGTTGAGCAGAATGGCGTTGACCGCCCTGTTCTGATAGTCCGGGCGCACGGCGATGAGGAACAGATCCAGCGTGTCGTTCTTCTTCAGCGCGTACAGCAGCCGCGCGAAGCCGAAGGGCAGCATTTTGCCGTTGCTCTTCTTCAGCGCGTTGGCGATGGACGGCGCGGACACGCCGAAGGCCACGAGATTCTCCTCCTCGTCCATGACGAAGCAGGCCAGATCGGGATTGACCAGCGGCACAAACTTCTTCACATAGCGCCGAATCTGCGCATCGGTCAGAGGCGTGGTACCGTACAGCGGCGCATAGCAGGTGTTCCACAGGCGGAAGAACTTCTCCACATAGGGGCCGTAATCCTTCCGGCGGCGAATCTCTGCGATATGCAGCCGGTTGTGGCTGGCCACGCGCTCGGACAGCCGCTGCAGCCGGTCGATGGTGCGCTCATCCTGCGGAACGGGCAGCAGATACTCCACCCAGTCCACGTCCTTGCCGTAGCCCAGTTTCTCCAGATGGACTTTATAGTAAGGATGATTGTAGTAGGTAATGAACATGCTCTTGCGGTCGAAGCCCTCGATGAGCAGCCCCTCGCGGTCGAGATCGGTGAAGCCCAGCGGGCCGTGAATCTCGTCGCAGCCCTTCTCCCGGGCGAAATTCTCCACCGCGCCCATCAGCGCCGCGGAGACCTCGGGGTCGTCCACAAAGTCCAGCTGGGAAAAGCGCATGCGGTTGGTCTGCCACTTTTCGTTGGCCTTATGGTTCAGAATCGCGCCCACGCGGCCGACGATCTTTCCGTCCCGCAGCGCGAGAAAGCATTTCACGTCGCAATATTCAAACGCGGGATTCTTCCTTGGGTTCCAGTCCTCCAGATCGTCCGCCGCCAGCGGCGGGATGTACTGAGGAACGTCCTTGTACAGGTGATTGGGAAAGCTCGAGAAGCGCTTCAGATCACCCTTCGTCCTCACCTCTTGAATCGTTATCATATTCAGATCGCCCCATGTATGAAATTAATGCACCCATCCGTGCATATTATAACACAAAGCGCTCTGCTTTGCAAATCAATTGTCGATTTCGCCCGACGCGTCGTCCTGAAGCGAACGCGCATGCGCGCCCCGGAAGTAGATCACGCACATGATGATGCTCGTCAGCGAGGCCAGCGGCGTGGCCAGACCGATGGAGAACAGCGTCGGATTGGGCCTCAGGCTCATCCATATGGCGAAGGGCATGCGCACCAGCAGCGCGCCCACGAGGCCCTGCGCCATCACGAACACCGTCTTGCCGCAGCCGTTGAAATAGCCGATGAAGCAGAACAGCACGCTGACCATCAGGCAGTCGAAGGAGAATCCCTTCAGATACTGCGCAGATGCGCGGACGATCTCGGGATCGCGGTTGAACGCCATGGACAGCATGTCGCCGAAGAAGAAGCTCAGCACGAACATCACCGTGCCGATGCACAGCGCTGTGCCCATGCCGTAGAGCATGGCCCTGCGGGCGCGGTGCGGCTTGCGCGCGCCCATGTTCTGGGCCACGAAGGCGCTCATGGACGAGCCGAAGGACGACGGAATCAGCAGGATGAAGCCCGTCACGCGCTGGGCGATGCCGTAGCCCGCCGACGTGACCACGCCCATGCTGTTGATCAGCGCGTTGACCACCAGAAACGAGACGTTGGTCAGCGTGTCCTGAAGGGCGATGGGGCTGCCGAGCTTCAGAATCAGGCTCACGCTGTTCCTTTCCAGACGCACATAGCGCTTCTGAAACCGGAACGGCAGCTTCGTGCGGCGGATGATGACCAGCGAGAGCGCCACGCTGACGGCCTGCGCCGCCACGGTGGCCAGCGCCGCGCCGGCCGCGCCCATGTGGAACACCGCCACCAGCAGCAGGTCGCCAAAGATGTTCACCACGCAGGCGATGGCCACGAAAACCAGCGGCAGCGTGGAATTGCCCAGCCCGCGGAACACGCCGCTAATGACGTTGTATCCCACGATGAAGATGGTGCCGCAGGCGCAGATGGTCACGTAGTCAATGGTAGCATCGTATGCCTCCGGCGGCACCTGCATGACCTTCGCGAAGGGATGGCGCAGCGCCAGCATCAGCGCCGTGATGCCCACGGCCACCAGCGCGAACAGCGCGATGGACACGCCGACGATCTCGCCCGCGCCGTCGTAGTCCTCCTCGCCGATGCGTCGGCCGATGAGCACCGTCGAGCCCATGGTCAGGCCGAACACCAGCATCATCGGCAGGTTCATCATCGTGCTGCCGGTGGACACCGCCGAAACGCTGCCCGCGTCGCCGGCGAACTGTCCGACGATCATCATATCCACCGCGCCGTACATGGACTGCAAAAGCAGTGCCAGCATGATGGGCACCGTAAATTTGAGCAGAGGCGCAAGAATCGGCCCCTCGGTAAAGCTGTTTTTTCGCTCCATAATTTGTGTTCCTTCCTATTTTCTGCAATAAGAAATTCGCCCTCCTTCGAGCATAGCACAACGGCCTGCCGAAAAAAAGCGAATTTGGGTTAAGGAAGCGCCGCACAAATGAGGTGGTTGGCCGGCGAATGGATTTTTCGTCAGATGCAAATGCAAATTCCGAAGGTTTA
>USDD01000006.1 GCA_900553265.1 uncultured Eubacteriales bacterium | reverse complement strand
GCGGACGGCGAGTTCGGCGGCGCGACGGAGCTGGCGGTGAAGGCGTTTCAGAAGGACAGCGCGCTGGAAGCCGACGGCCAGTACGGGGAAAAGACCCACGAGGCGCTGCTTCAGGCACTGGAGCACGAAAAGGACGAGGGCGGCGCGGCGGTGGCCGTCGACGGCGGCAGCTGCTATGTGCGCTCTCTGCCCGGCACCGACGGCAAAATCCTCGGCGTGGTGCATCGCGGCGAAGTGCTGCCCTATGCCGGAGAAACGGCGGAGAACGGCTGGCTGAAGGTGGTCTATCAGGGCGGAGACGCGTGGATCTCCGGAAAGTACGGGAGGAGAATGGAGAATGTGGGAAAAGATGGTTGAGTTTTTCCGGTGGAATCGGCTGTACAATTATGCGGGACTGCTGGGCGGTGCGATGCTCAGCGCGCTGGGCGGATGGGATCTGCCGCTGCGGGGACTGGTGGGCGCGATGGCGCTGGACTATGCCAGCGGCGTGATCGTCGCCATCCGCGAGCGCACGCTGTCCTCGCAGGTGGGGTTTCAGGGCATTGCGCGCAAGCTGATGATCTTTCTGATCGTCATCATCTCGGGCAGTCTGGACGCGCTGTTGGGCGAGGGCGCGGTGTGCCGCACGGCGGCCATTGCGTTCTACTTCACCAACGAGGCTGTGAGTCTGCTGGAGAACGCGAAGAGGATCGGCCTGCCTGTGCCCGAGGCGATTGTGCAGCGGCTGGCGCAGGTAAAGGGAACGGAGAAAAAGGACGAAGAAAAGTGATTGCGGGGCCGTCTCCATTCGGAGGCGGCCCTTTTGCATGTCCGTTTCGTCGGCTTGACGGGGGCGGGCGCGATGGGTATAATTATTATAGAAGAAATTGCGAAAGAGAGGAAAACGCGCATGCTGAATCGAGAGGGCTTTGATCTCTGGGCGGACGGCTACGACCGCAGCGTCGGCCTGTCGGACGAGGACGGGAGCTATCCCTTCGCCGGATATCGGGACATTCTGAACGCCATCTATGGCCGGATTCTCTCCGACGGCGGGCGGGACGTGCTGGACGTGGGCTTTGGCACCGGCGTGCTGGCCGCGCGGCTGTATCAGCAGGGCTGTCGCATCTATGGACAGGACTTTTCGCCGCAGATGATCGAGCTGGCGCGGGAGAAGATGCCGGAGGCCGAGCTGGTTCAGGGGGATTTCACCCTCGGCGTGGCCGAATCGCTGACGCGCCGCCGCTACGACGCGATTGTGGCCACCTATTCGCTGCACCATCTGACCGACGCGCAGAAGCCCGGCTTCATCCGCAGCCTGACGGCGCTGCTGCGGGAGGGCGGACGGCTCTACATCGGCGACGTGGCCTTCGAGACCCGGGCCGAGCTGGAGGCATGCCGGGCGCGGGCCGGGGAGGAATGGGATTCCGACGAGGTGTATTTCGTCTGCGGCGAGCTGCGGGCGTTTTTCCCGGAGCTGAAATTTGAAAAATTCTCCGACTGCGCGGGGCTTCTGACGCTGGAGCGTCAGGACGGCTGAACGCGGAAGCGGAGTGGCAAAAGGGGTACTGCTGGAGAGACTGCCGTTGCCAGGTTTGGCAAGACGTGGAGCGCGATATGGACTACATCACCACAAGGGAACTGGCGGAGAAATGGGGCGTGTCCGTCCGAACGGCCAATCTGTATCTGAACGAGGGACGCGTGGAGGGCGCCGTTCGCAAGAGCGGCGGCTGGCTGGCGCCCGCGGACGCGCCGAAGCCCGGCCGGCGGCCGGTGAAGGCGTTCATGCCCATCTGGAAGCCCTATGCCAGCGGCGACTCCGGGCGGATGATCGAGGAGCTGGCCGACGAGGAGGAGCGCTGTGCCGCCCGCGCCGCTCAGTACTATTTTCAGGCGCGATACGACGAGGCCTGCGCCGAGGCGGGCAGGTGCATGCAGAGCGCATGCCCGGAGATCCGCACCACGGCGCTGCTGGTGCGCGGCATGGCCAGCGTTCCCTTTGGCGATCCTGAGGCCACGCGGCGCGATTTCTACGCTATCATGCAGGAGGCCGCCCGCCCCGCGGACGCGCGGATGGCCTCGATTTATGAATACATACGCTTTCTGATGGGCGTGTTTTTCCATCATGACGGCGACGGCGAGCCCGAATGCCCCAGCCGGTTCGACGGCCTGAGCGAGGGCGCGCGGCTCTATGCGCTGTACGCCTACGCTCACGCGCTGTATCTGCGGCGCGATTATGCCCGGGCGCTGGGCGTGGCCGAGAGCGCGCTGACGCTGGCCGCCGGGCGATATCCCAGCGTGTGCATCTATCTGGATCTGGTGGCCTCCATGGCCGCCACCAACCTCGCGCGGGTGGATCTGGCCGACCGGTTCTTTCTGGATGCGTGGCGGCTGGCCGAGCCGGAGGGCTACATTCAGCCCTTCGCCGAGCATCACGGCATGCTTCAGGGGCAGGTGGAGAAGTACTTCCGCGGGCGCGCACCCGAGCTGTACGAGCGCATCGCCGACCGGGTGGTGCGCTTCAGCCGCGGATGGATAAAGATTCACAACCCCCAGTCGGTCAACAAGGTGACCGACCGGCTCACGCCCTTCGAATTTGCGCTGGCCATGATGGCGGTCAAGGGCAAGAGCAATCGCGAAATTGCAGACTATCTGAGCATTTCGGTCAACACCGTGAAGGCCTATCTGTCATCCATCTATCAGAAGGTGGGCGTGGGCGGCCGCGGCGAGCTGGAGCAGTATCTGAACAGATAGCGCATTCCTGTTCTTTTTTCCCCGCAGACGGGTAGTCCCGTCCGCGGGCTTTTTTGGTATAATGAGAAAAAGGATGGGCCTGTTCCGGCAAAAAACGCGCGGAAGGGCCGGATCCGGAGGATGCGGATATGAGCGAGATACTGGGCGAGCTTTATGCGAAGCAGGGAAAATACGAAGAGGGGCTGCGGGCCTTCGACGCGTATTTTGCATCGACCAAAGCGCCGAGCGCCGACGCGCGCTATCTGCGAGGCCTGTGCCGCATGGGTCTGTACGATTACGAGGGCGCGATCGAGGACATGACCGCCGCGCTGAATTCCGGGAGACGTCGCGCCGCGGCGCTGTACCGGCGCGGGCTGTGCCGGATGCAGCTGGGCGCGCTGAAGGCGGCCGAGGCGGACTTCTCGGCGGCCATCGACGCGCGGCCGACCATGGACGGCGCGCGCTACAACCGCGGCCTGTGCCGCATGGGCCTTGCGCGCAAGCTCGCCGGCGCGGAGAGCACGGCGCTGTACCGGCGCGCCGCCGGGGACTTCGCCGTCTCGGCGCAGACCGAGTCCTATGTCGTCGACAGCCTTTACAACGAGGCGCTGTGCCGGATGCAGCTCGGTAAATACGCGCAGGCCGCGGAAATTCTGGACGGCCTGCTGGAGGACGGAATCTACGGCTCCGCCGCGTGCCTCGCCGCAGCCATCTGCCGGATGCACACGGGCGATTTCGCCGCCGCGAAGGCGGGCTTCGACCTCTGCGTCGCCGCGGGCTACGAGGTAGGCCGCAGCCGCCTGTGCCGGGCGGTGTGCCTTGCGGGACTGGGCGATCTGCGGGCGGCCGCCGCCGATTTCAACCGCAACATCGCGGAGAACGTGCTGGCTTCTGCCAGCTATTACGGCCGGGGCATGCTCCGGCTTCGGCAGGGCGACGCGGAGGGCGGCGAGGCCGACCTGTTTCAGGCCTTCCAGACCGGAGACGGCGCGGTGGAGATTTCGCTGCTCTGAAGGCAAAAGCGAAGAGCGGAAGCTCCCGAGGCATGGGGAGCTTCCGCTCTTTGGCGTTGAGAGAGGAACGCGCATGGCGGCGCATCCTCCGTCGGGTCAGCCGCGAGGACGCGGCATTTTCCGCCGGATTACTCGCGCCCAAGCGCCTTCTGAATCACCGGAGCGACGCACATGGCGACGGCGGTACCGATGAGGGCGGTGACGAGCTGGGGCCAGGAGAACATGGCGCTGAAGGCGGCGATCTGCTTTTCATTGAGCGTCAGCACGCGACAGAGCAGCTGCACCACCAGCAGATACAGCAGCGCGAACTTGCCCGCGGCGGCGACTGCCGTGGCGGCGGCCCGGCGCGCGGGCGAGAGGTTCTTTCGGGCGAACAGGCAGATCAGCGCCGCCAGCGCCGCGTTGCCCACGGCGATGGCCGGCACGATGGGCAGCAGCTTCGGCCCCACGCCCAGCGCGAAGGCCAGAAACGGCGAAAGCACCGCCACCGTCAGGCTCGAGCTCAGTCCGGCGATCAGCGCCGCCAGCGCCAGCACCGCGTTGACGCAGGAGCCGGTCACGAGCTGGCCCGCGCTGCGGGTGGCCAGCTGAAGGATGATGAGCAGCGCCAGCAGCGCCGCGGTCTGGGTGATCCAGAGCGTCTTTTGTCGCATAAATATTCCCCCATATCGAAAATTTGCATTGCACGGGTATGATTATAGCACGTCCATGGGAAAAAGAAAAGAAGAATGGCGGAGGAACGAAATGAAAAAGAAACTCTGGAAAAAGCTCTGCGCGCCCGCGAATCTCTGCACCATGGCGCGCATCGCAGGCGCGGCGGCGCTGTGGCTGACTCGCCCGGAGACGGCGGGCTTCTACGCCATTTATGTGCTCAGCGGCCTGAGCGACGCACTGGACGGATGGCTCGCCCGGCGAACGGGCAGCGCCGACGACTTCGGCGCGAGGCTGGACAGCGCGGCGGATCTGCTCTTCTATGGGAGCATGCTGCTGTACATGCTGCCGGCGCTGCGGTTGCGTCTGCCCGGATGGGCGTGGATCATGCTGGCGGCGGTGCTGGCGATCCGGCTGTGCGCCTATGCCGCCGGGGCGGTGCGCGAGCGTCGCTTCACCGCGCTGCACACCATTCCCAACAAGCTCACGGGGCTGATGGTCTTTTTCGTGCCCTTCGCGCTGAGAACGCCCTGGGCGGTGGGCTACTGCGCCGCGGCCTGCATCGTCGCCGCCGTCGCGGCGCTGCACGAAATGTCGCTGCATCTGTGCGCGCCGCAGCGGGCCGTGGAGAGGGAAGCGCAGGCCGAGTGAGACGGAAAATCGAAGAGGCCGCGCGGCGGACTGGAAGCGCTTTCCATGCTGCGGATTGGCTGAAGCGCGGGCGCTTCGCATAGCAGAGCGGCGCAGAGGGAGCGGAGCGCGATTTGTCGGGGCTTTCTCCACAGAAAACACAGAAACCGCGTCCGAACATGACGTTTCGGGCGCGGTTCTTTTGCGCGGATTTACTGGGGCAGCCGCAGCTTCTCCAGCCATTTCTGAAAGCGCTCCTCCGGCGGGGCCTCGAAGAGCATCTCCTCGCCGGTGGCGGGATGGACAAAGCCGATGCGGTAGGCGTGCAGCAGCTGGCCGCCGGCCACGGGATAGGGCGATTTTTTCGGGCCGTAGACCGGGTCGCCCAGCACGGGATGGCCGATGGAGGCCATGTGCACGCGAATCTGATGGGTGCGGCCGGTGGTCAGACGCGCCTCGATGAGCGTCGCGCCGCGCAGCCGCTCGCGCACGAACCAGTTGGTGCGCGCCTCGCGCCCGCCGGGAACCACGGCCATGCGCTTGCGGTCGGTGGGATGGCGGCCGATGGGCGCGTCCACGAAGCCCCCGTCCTCGCGGAGATTGCCGATGACGATGGCCATGTACGCCCGGTGCACCGAGTGGGCCTTGATCTGCTCGGACAGGCTCACGTGCGCCCGGTCGTTCTTGGCCACCAGCAGCAGGCCCGACGTGTCCTTGTCGATGCGGTGGACGATGCCCGGGCGGATTTCGCCGCCGACGCCCGAGAGGTTGTCCAGCCGCGCCAGCAGCGCGTTGACCAGCGTGCCCGACTCGTTGCCCGCCGCGGGATGGACGACCATGCCCGAGGGCTTGAACACCACCGCCACGTCGTCGTCCTGATAGAGGATGTTCAGCGGGATGTCCTCGGCCTGCGCCGCGGCGGGCGCGGCTTCGGGGATGCGCAGCGTCACGCGCATGCCGGGCTTCAGGCGAAAGCCGGCCTTGGTCTGGGTCGTTCCGTCCGCCGCCGCCATGCCGTCGGCGATCAGCGCGCCGGCGCGGGAGCGGGTCACGTCCGCCATGGCCGCGGCGAACACGTCCAGTCGTTCGGCGCAGCCGCAGACCTTTTCGAGAATTTGTTCGGGCATGATGCAGTTGCTCCTTCGCGTGAAAATGCGCTTGAGTGAGAGGGACGGGGTCAGACTGCGGGAAACGCCGCGGCCTCGCCTTCTGAGGAAACGCCGTGGTTGAATCAGCGCGCCGCGGCCATGCCATCGGCGGTCAATGCGCAAAGCGGGCGACGACCGTTGCCGCCGCAGCGGAAGCGGTGTGCCGCAGTTATGCCGTCAATGACGGGCATGAGAATGCACGGGACGTCCGCCGCCGATGCGATGGACGCACTGCGTCGCAGCGATACCGCAGGCGATCAGCGCGCCGCGGCCATGCCGTCGGCAGTCAATGCGCAAAGCGGGCGACGACCGTTGCCGCCGCAGCAGAATCGGTGCGCCGCAGTTATGCCGTCAATGACGGGCATGAGAATGCACGGGACGTCCGCCGCCGATGCGATGGACGCACTGCGTCGCAGCGATACCGCAGGCGATCAGCGCGCCGCGGCCATGCCGTCGGCGGTCAATGCGCAAAGCGGGCGACGACCGTTGCCTTGTCGGCAAAGTCACTCCCCCGCAGCGTCCCTTGCCCTTCTGCGCTCGTCCCGCAGCAGCGCGACGAAGGCCAGCGCCGCGCCGACGCAGATGAACGCGTCGGCGGGATTGAACACCGCGAAACGCACGAAGATGGGGTCGATGAAGTCGATGACCGAGCCGTAGACCAGCCGGTCGTAGAGATTGCCCAGCCCGCCGCCGGCCATGAGCCACAGCCCCGCGCGAACGGCCTTGGGCTGCTCCTCGGGCCGGATGCTCAGCCAGGCGACCACCGCGGCGATGAGCACCGCCGTCAGGATGGTCAGCGCCGCGCCGTTTTCGCTGAACAGGCTGAAGGCCATGCCGGTGTTGGCCGTGCGGCGAAACTGCACGATTCCCGGAAGAATCCGGACGATCTCGCCCGGCTCATGGCGCAGCATCAGGCTCTTGCCCACGCGGTCCACGGCCGCGGCCAGCAGCGCGATCCACGCGCCGCTACATGCGCTTTTCAATTTCATGAATGACCTCCGCCAGAAAGCTGCCGATGCCGGACAGATTCTCCACCACCAGGTGCCGGAGAATCACGATGGCCAGCGCGCCGAGCACCGTAAAGCCCAGCGTGAAGCCCAGCCCGCGCACCGCGCCGTACATCAGATTGTTCCAGAGCATCCGCCTTCGGTTGCTCACATATTCCAGATAGTCGTCCAGATGCATTCGCTCCAGCGTGTCCGTCAGCCGGTCGATCAGCTCGTTTTCCCGCTCGGTCATGGCGCTTCCTCCCTTGAAAAATCTTCCATGAAGAAGCATGCCCCGGATGCGGACGGCTATTCGCGAAAGAGCCCCCGCTCGCCAAAGCGGCGGGCGAGGGCTGCGCATTGCAGGGGATTATTTGAACAGCAGGTCGTTGGCCTTGAGGGTCTGCAGCTGATCCTCAATGAGCTTGCGGCACGCGGCGCGATAGCTCTCGATGGAGGACTTCAGCTCGTCCAGCTCGGCCTTGGCCGCGGCGGCGTCGGATGCGGCGCGCTCGGTCACGGCGGCGGCTTCCGCCTTCGCGTCGGCGCGGAGCTTCGCTGCCTCGTCGGTGGCTTCCTTCACCATGCGGTCGGCCTCGGCCTTGGCCGCGGCAGAGGTCTCGTCGGCCAGACGCTGCGCGCCGATGAGGGACTCGCGCATGGCGGACTCGAGGTTCTTGAAGTAGCCGGCTTCGTTGTAGTCGGGGGCCTTGGCCTGCGCCTCGGTCAGCGCGCGCTCCTTTTCCTCCAGCGCGTCGCTGAGCTTGGACAGCTCGCTGTTCAGGGCAATGTTCTCGCGAACCAGCGCGCCGAGCTGTTCGGAGATTTCGTCGAGGAAATCGTCGACCTGTTCAATGTTGTAGCCGCCAGTGGGCTGAGTCGGGAAAACCTTCTCCTGAATATCCTTTACGCTGATTGCCATGCCTGATCTTCCTTTCCCTGTGCATTCGTTGAGGTTTTACCAGTATCTTTTCGCCGTGACGGAGCGGAAATCCTGCCCCGGCGGCGAAAAGCCAAAGTTTTGTCACTTTCCATAGCGGAACAGCTTCAGCACCGTGCGTCCGCGCCGGCTTTCGCCCTGAATTTCGTCCACCCGGAGCCGTCCATAGCCCCGCGCGGACAGCAGCGATCCCGCCTCGAGCTTCGCGTCGCCGCGCAGCTCGGGCACATGGTTGAGCTTGACCAGCCCGGCGGCGATGAGCTTCTGCGCCTCGGCCCGGGAGAGATTATAGCCCGCGGCCAGCACCGCGTCCAGCCGAAGGCTCTGCACGGTGACGCGCAGCTCGGTTCCCTCGGGCTCGGCCGCGTCCACGCTTTCGGCGGGGGAGACGGTCAGCTTCGCACGGCCCGCGCTCTCCAGATTGGCCGCGATGTAGGCGGCGATTTCATTCAGGCAGAACAGATACGCCTCGCCCGGGCGGCTGCTCAGCGCTACGTCGCCGAGGGCACCGCGCTCCAGCCCCAGTCCCATTGCCGCGCCCAGCAGGTCGCGATGCTGCGCCGAGGCGAATCTGGCGTTCCATCGAAGGGCCAGCGCCGCCACCGGATACTCGCCGTCCTCGGGCGGAACCTCCGCGTAGAATGCGGCGACGCGACGCTCCGCGCCGTCGTATCCGCCGAAGAAGCGCACCTGCGCGCCGGCGGCGTGGGCGGCGGACAGCGCGTCCCGCTCGGCGGCGGGCTCCAGAAAATGGGTAAACTGCGCGCGCCCCGTGAAGCTCGCCCGCAGCGCCAGCTCGGACAGGCGCTTTTTGTCGTCCATGGTCAGAACAGCAGCCGCACCAGCAGGCCGTAGACCGACCACAGCACCTGAGAGAAGATGCGGATGGCGATCATGGCGAACCAGTAGCTCAGGTCGAGCCGGCTGCCCCAGCGCATCATCAGCCTGTAGGACAGCGACCGGAACGGCGCGACGAAGGGGTCGGTGAACCGGCGCAGCCAGTCGCACACCGCGCTGCGCGGCGCGAACCACGTCAGCAGGCAGTAGACGAACATCGCGTCGGACAGGATTCGCAGAAACCAGCTGGCCGCCACGAAAACGTTGTACAGAAGCGTCGAAATCATAATTTCCTCCTGAATCAGAAGCGGCGATCCACGTCGTAGGTCTCGTTGACCTCCACGCCCGAGGGCGCGATGAGATAGGTCTTGTCCGAGGCCTTGCGGATGGTGGCGTGCAGGGCGAACACCGCGCCGGACAGGGTGTCCACCGCGCGCTGCATCAGATGGCCGTCCAGCTCGTCCATGGTCAGCACGATGGTGTTGCCGCGGATGAGGTTGTCGATGACCTCGCAGCAGTCCTCCAGCCGGTGCAGCGAGAACATCACCGTGCGCTGGGGACGGCTCACCCGTGCGCGCTGCACGGGAACGGGCGCCTCGGTGCGCTCCACGCGGCGCGCCGGCTCCTCTTCAAAGCGGGAGCGGGGGCGCTCTGTGCGGGAAGTCCGGGACGCTTCGGCGGCGTAGCCGTCGTCGTAGGCGGCGCGGCGGGCCGGGCGCGACTCGTCGGCATAGCCGTCGTCCGCGCGGGCGCTGCGGTCGTCGTAGCGGTCGGAATAGCGGCTCGACGCGGAATAGGAGCGCTCGGAATAGCCGCGGTCGTCGCCATAGGTGCGCGCGGAGCGCGATGGGGCAGACGAACGGCGCGGCGCGGGCGCGCTCTGCGTCGGGCGGGCGTTGGCGCGCTGGCGCTGGGGAACGTAGGTGGAGGCCCGGCCGTAATTCTCCGAGGCGTACTCGTTTTCGTAGCTCGGCTCCGCGTCGTCCACCAGACCGATGAAATTGAGGAATTTATTGAAACCGCCGGATTTTGTGCGCGCCATGAATGAACCCTCCTGAATTTGGTTGCAGCCTCGCCGCAGCGGCGATGGAAAACGGCCTTAAGGCCGGAAAATGATCTCGTCTATGCCGCGGCCGATGAATCTGCGCGGCGAAAACTTAGTGCGTCTTCGGGCGCTCGCCGAACAGCGCGCGGCCCAGGCGAACCATCGTCGCGCCCTCCTCGGCGGCGACGAGGCAATCGCCGGACATGCCCATGGACAGCGTGCGCATCCTCACGTCGGGAATGTCCCGGTCGGCCAGCCGGTCGAACCATTCGCGCATGCGCCGGAAATAGGGGCGAACCTCCTCAGGATCGTCGGCCAGCGGCATGATGGCCATCAGTCCGTCGATGGTGAGGTTTGGAAGGGACGAGCATTCCGCCAGCAGCGCCTCGAGCTCCTCCTCCGGCACGCCGCCCTTCTGCGGCTCGCGGGCGATGTTGACCTGAATCAGCGCGGCCATGGTTTCGCCGGCGGCCGCGGCGCGCCGGGAGATTTCCCGCGCCAGCTCGGGCCGATCCAGCGACTGGATGACCTTCACGCGGCCGATGAGGGGCCTCACTTTATTGGTCTGGAGCGAGCCGATGAGATGGACGTCGAAGGACGGATCCAGCTCGTCGATCTTGCTCATCAGCTCCTGCACACGGTTTTCGCCGATGGTGCGGATTCCGCACTTCGCCGCGCGGTTGATGGTGGCCGCGTCCACGGTCTTGGTCACGGCGCAGATCTCCGCGCCGCCCCATCTGGCCGAGGCGTTGCCGATTTTCTCGCGCCAAAGCGCGATGTTTTCTTCCACAGAAACGCTCATGGGTTTCACTCTTTTCTACTTAATCAGCACGCGCTGGCCGGGCTGGAGCACGCCGTCCACGGTGGCCTGAATCAGCGCGATGTCGCCGTCGGTGGACAGCACCTCCACCGGCACGAAGGTTCCGCCGGGCACGTCGTAGACCCAGATGCCGATCTGGCCGTTCTGGCTGTACAGGGCTTTCGTGTGCACGGCGATGCTGGAAAGCTCGATGCTCAGCGTCGCCCGGCCGGTGCGCTGATAGATCAGCGGCCCCACGGGCTGGTCGATTTCAAAGATGGCCAGCACCGTGCCCGAGGACTTCTGCACGCTGGTGACGGTGGCGGTGTAGACCAGATCCTCGAAGCCCTCTAGCTTGAGGTAATAGCTCTGATCCACCACGGGATTCCAGGAGTTCGCGTCGGCCAGAATGGCCGTGTACCACCTGTCCTGATCCACGATGCGGTAGATGCCGTTCTTGCGCGTGTCGGCGGTGTGGCCCAGCTCGCCGCCGGCGAGCACCGTGCGGACGTCCGCCGGGGTGAGGGCTTCCAGCAGATCCACGGACAGATCCTGCTCGTAGCCGTCCAGATAGAACGAAACCACGCCGCCGGAAGCCGCGGTGGACTGCTTGCGCCAGGACTGAATGCTGCTCAGGCGGGCGTTTTCCTCGTCGTAGAGCTTGGTCAGCTTCGTGTCGTCGCGCTTGTTCTGACGAAGGTATTCCTGCCGGTTGACCATGGCCGTCTCCAGCTGCTCCACGACGGTGAGCAGGTTGCCCCGGGTCTGCTGGGTGGCCAGATTCTTGAAGTCCACGGCGGTCATGTCGATGATGGTGTCCAGCCGGTCCAGCGTGTTGTCCACGATGGTGCCCAGCAGCGTCTTGTGATAGGCCTGAATGTTCTGGCGGGTCTCCTCCAGACGCTTCAGCAGGCTCTCGGAATAGCCGGTGGTGAACAGATTGGCGATGAGATCGCCCTGAGATACCTCGGTGTTCTCCTTGGCGAGATATTCCACGCGCACCACGGCCTCGGAGGCCTCCACGCGCTCGTCGCGGATGAACACGCAGTCCATGCTCTGTTCGAAGGAGGAGTTCCAGACGAAGATCACGTCCTCGCCGCCGCCGAGATTCAGGTGCGGGCGCACCACCAGAAAGATGGCCAGCAGGAGGATCGCTATGAAAATGTAAAACCTTCCGGCTACCCTTCTTCTGCGCATATCCGTCGCTCCAACGTCAAAAATGGTTTCGGGCGGCGCGTTTTTCTGTGAAAAAGGACAGGACGCGCCACGCTATTCTATATTATAACCGCTATTTGTCCGAGATGCAATGGAGATGTATTGACATTTCCGTGCCAAAATGATTATAATGAGGGCAAGATTGGAAGTGATCGGGCTTGATTCGAGTCACGCGGACGGCGCTGGAGCTGTTCGGCTGGAGCATTCACTGGTACGGCGCGATCATCGCGCTGGGCATCGCGCTGGGCGTTGTGCTGGCCTGCGCCCGGGAAAAGCGGCTGGGCCTTCCGAAGGACGCCACGCTGGATCTGGCGCTGTGCTGCGTGCCGGCGGCGCTGGTGGGCGCGCGAATCTACTATGTGGTTTTCAAATGGAGCGATTACGCCGCGGGGCCGTGGTGGAAGGTCTTTGCCGTCTGGGAGGGCGGCATGGCCATCTACGGTGGCATTCTGGCGGGCGCGCTGGCGGGAGCGATCTTCGCCCGGGCGAAAAAGCTGTCCTTTTGGCGGCTGGCCGATCTGGCCGCGCCGTCCATCGCGCTGGGGCAGGCCGTGGGCCGCTGGGGCAATTTCGTCAATCAGGAGGCCCATGGCCGGCTGGTGACGAACCCGTCGCTTCAGTTCTTTCCCGCGGCGGTGCGCATTGACGGCGAGTGGTTCTACGCCACGTTCTTCTATGAATCCGTGTGGTGCCTGCTGATCGTCGCGGCGCTGCTGCTTCTGGAGCGCCGGCGCAGCGTCCGGCCGGGCGGGCTGTTCCTGAATTATGTGTTCCTGTACGGACTGGAGCGCGGCGTGGTGGAGGGTCTGCGCACGGACAGCCTGATGTGGGGCGCGATGCGCGTCTCTCAGGGGCTGAGCGTGCTGGCGGCGCTGGCCGTGACCGTGGTCTGGCTTGCGGAGCATCGACAAGCGCCCGTCATGCTGCGGCTGGGGACGGCGGTCTGCGCGCTGATCGCGCTGGTCTGCGCCGCGCTGGGCGCGCAATGGGGAATCCTTGCCGCGGGAGCGGGCGCGCTCGTCTTTGCGGCGCGGCAATATAGATATGTAGGAAAAATCTGCGAGAAAGATAACAGGGGCGAAGCGCTATGAGAAATCTCACGATGATGACGGACCTGTACCAGCTGACCATGATGTACGGCTACTACAAATGCGGCATGCGCGACAAGCGCGCCGCGTTCGACATGTTCTACCGCAGCAAGGACGAGTCCACCCACTGCGCCGTCATGGCCGGCGTGGAGCAGCTGATCGACTACATCTCCAACCTCCACTTCGACGACGCGGACATCGACTATCTGCGCTCGCAGAAGCTCTTCGACGAGGATTTCCTCGCCGAGCTGCGCGCGTTTTCCTTCCATGGCGACGTCTGGGCCGTGCCCGAGGGCACCGTGGTGTTCCCCTACGAGCCGCTGGTGCGCGTGGTCGCGCCCATCTTCGAGGCGCAGCTCATCGAGACGGCGCTGCTGACCATCATCAACCATCAGACTCTCATCGCCACCAAGGCCAGCCGCGTGGTGCAGGCGGCCGAGGGCGGTGTGGTCATGGAGTTCGGACTGCGCCGCGCTCAGGGGCCCGACGCGGGCATTTACGGCGCGCGCGCGGCCATCATCGGCGGCTGCGCCGGCACGAGCAACGTGCTCACCGGCCAGATGTACGGCGTGCCCATCATGGGCACCCACGCCCACAGCTGGGTCATGTCCTTTCCCAGCGAGCTGGAGGCCTTCCGCAAATATGCCGAGCTGTTCCCCACGAGCTGCCTGTTGCTGGTGGACACCTACGACACGCTGCGCAGCGGCGTGCCCAACGCCATCACCGTGTTCCGCGAGCTGCGGGCGCGGGGCTTCGAGCCCAAGGGCATCCGGCTGGATTCGGGCGATCTGGCGTACCTGAGCCGCGAGGCGCGCAAGATGCTGGACGACGCGGGCTTCCCGAATACCATCATCTGCGCGTCCGGCGATCTGGACGAAAACCTCATCCGCGACCTGAAGCTGCAGGGCGCGGCCATCGACACCTGGGGCGTGGGCACCAAGCTCATCACCAGCGAGGACTGCCCGTCGCTGGGCGGTGTGTACAAGCTCAGCGCCGAGATCGAGAACGGCAAGGTCATTCCCAAGATCAAGATCTCCGAAAACCCGGTGAAGATCACCAATCCGGGCCTGAAGAAGCTCTATCGCCTCTACGGCGCGGACGGCATGGCTGTGGCCGACCTCATCGCGCTGGATCACGAGCGGTTCGATCCCTCGCAGCCGCTGACCATCTACGACCCGGTGAACACCTGGAAGAGCATGACGCTGACGGACTACACCATCAAAGATCTGCACGTTCAGCTGTTCAGGGACGGCCGGTGCGTCTATCAGTCGCCGTCGCTGACGGAGATTCAGAGGCACTGCCGGGAGGATCAGGCGACCTTCTGGGATCAGTACAAGCGCCTGCTCAACCCGCAGCGCTACAAGGTCGACCTGTCCGACAGCCTGTGGATGCTGAAGAACTCCATGATTCAGCAGATGCGCCGCGGCTGAGAAATGTTTCAAACGGAGCAAATCCGGGTATAAATGGCTATAGAGAACGCAGACGTTCTTTGTAGCCTTTTTGATTTTGAAAGGAGAAAGAAGATGAGAGACAGCGTTGTACAGGGAAAGATGAAGGGACTGGCCATGAAGGGAATCGGCCGGATTGGATGGATTGAAAAGGACGTGCCCGAGTGCGGGCCGCTGGACGCGATCGTGCGGCCGCTGGCCGTGTCGCCCTGCACGTCGGACGTGCACACCGTGTGGGAGGGCGCCATCGGCGAGCGCTCGGACATGATTCTCGGCCACGAGGCCGTGGGCGAAATCGTCGAGACCGGCGCGCTGGTGCGCACGCTCAGGCCCGGCGACCGGGTGATCGTGCCCGCCATCACGCCCGACTGGGGCGCGCCCGAGGCGCAGGCGGGCTTCGCCATGCACTCCGGCGGCATGCTGGCGGGCTGGAAATTCTCGAATTTCAAGGACGGCGTGTTCGCCGAGTTCTTCCACGTCAACGAGGCCGACGCGAACCTCGCGCCGCTGCCCGACGGGCTGGATCCCGCCGAGGCGGTGATGCTCAGCGACATGGTGCCCACGGGCTTCCACGGCGCGGAGCTGGCCGACGTGCGCTTCGGCGACAGCGTGTGCGTCATCGGCATCGGCCCGGTGGGACTGATGGCCGTGGCGGGCGCGGCGCTGCGGGGCGCGGCGCGGCTGTACGCCGTGGGTTCCCGGCCCGTCTGCGCCGAGGCGGCGAAGGGCTACGGCGCGACGGAGGTGCTCAACTATCGCGACGGCGACATTGCCGATCAGATTCTGGACAAGACCCACGGCCGCGGCGTGGATCGCGTCATCGTGGCCGGCGGCGACAGCGACACGTTCATCGCGGCGGTGCGCATGCTCAGGCCCGGCGGAATCATCGGCAACGTCAACTATCTCGGCTCCGGCGACTACGTGCGCCTGCCCCGGGCGGAGTGGGGCTGCGGCATGGGTCACAAGACTCTCGCCGGCGGCCTGATGCCCGGCGGACGGCTGCGCATGGAGAAGCTGGCCGCGCTGATGGAGACGGGCCGGCTGACCACCGCGCCGCTGCTGACCCATCGCTTCCACGGCTTCGAGCACATGGAGGAGGCGCTGATGCTGATGAAGGACAAGCCGCGGGATCTCATCAAGCCCGTGGTGATGATGGACTAAGGCGGAGGGGGAGCAAGCTCCCCCTCCGCCTTTCGGCGATCAGTCGATGCAGATTTCCGCCTTCTCGGAAGTCCATTCCATCCAGACGGGAAACTCGTCCTCGGGCGATATGCCTTCGGCGACCAGACGGATGTCGAAACATTCGACCGCTTTGATGGTGCATTCCGCGGCAGGGCAGTCTACGGGCGCTTCATAAATGTCGTACATGCGCGCTTCAGTTTTCTCCCTCGTCCATCCGATACTCGTACACCCAGCGCATCAGGCCGTCCTCGAAGTCGAAGAGGACGACGCTGCCGGGCAGGAGGGCGGCCACGCGATTGCCCGAGGCGCTCTCACGCAGGGATTCCGGCATGGCGGGCTCGGCGGCGGACTCGTGGTTGCTGAGCAGATAGTTCAGACAGTCCTCGCGGCCGGCGATGGGCGTGTGAGTGGCTTCGCCATGGAGAAACCACATGATCTCCGGGTGCATCAGGCCGCTGCATGCGGCGCGGTCGCGCTGGTTCTGCGCGTCAAAGAAACGGTTGACAAGCTCGGTGCTCTTCATTGAATCTTCCTCCTGAATTGCCTTTGTCTCCATTATATCGGTTTGCGCCGCGGCTTTCAATCCCCAAATTGCGCATTTTGGACGCGAAAAGGCGGCTTATGGCGGCAAAATCTTGCGCCCGCGGGCATGAGATGCTATACTCATCTCGTCAACCGGAAAACAGCCGACCTACAAAGGAGAGAAAGAAAAACCTATGGAACAGAATACCCGGAAAAAGACTCAGGGAGGCCTCCTTCGCCGCGCGATTCCCGCAGCCGTCGTGCTTACGCTGATCGCCCTTCTGGCGGGCGTCTGCTGCAAGACGGTGCCCACCGGCTACACCGGTATTCTGACCACCTTCGGCCGGGTGGAGGATTCCAATCTGGACGCGGGCTTCCATCTGAAGGCCCCGTGGCAGAAGATCGTGCTGATGGACAACCGGGTGCAGAAGGCCACCGTGGACACGCAGGCCTTCAGCTCGGACATCCAGCAGGTGGACGTGCGCATGACCATCGCCTACACCATCAATAAGTCCGCCGCCGCGCAGCTCTACGAGAAGGTGGGCACGCGCTACTACGACAACATCATCTATCCTCAGCTGCTGGAAAACACCAAGACCGTGTTCGCCAACTACACCGCCGAGGGCCTGATCGAGCAGCGCGACCAGCTGGCCCAGAAAATCACCGACATGATCGGCGGCGATGTGGGGGATTTCGGCGTGGACGTGGTGAACGTGGCCATTGAGAACATCGACTTCTCCGACCGCTTCACCGACGCCATCGAGGCCAAGCAGGTGGCCACGCAGGAGCTTCAGCGCGCCCAGACCCAGCAGGAGCAGGCCAATCTGGAGGCCGCTGCCGCCGCAGAGCGCCAGCGCGTCGCCGCGCAGGCCGAGGCCGACGTGGCCAAGATCAACGCCGACGCGGACGCCTACGCCATCCAGACCAAGGCGGCCGCCGAGGCCGAGGCCAACGAAAAGATCGCCCGCTCGCTGACGGAAGCGCTGATCGACTACACTCAGGCGCAGCGCTGGAACGGCCAGCTGCCCGACACCTACGTCGGCGCGTCCGACGCGCTGCCGGTGCTCAATCTTCCGGTGAGCGGCGGAAACTAAGGGAATGTGAGGTCTATGCCCGGCCATGCACAGACATGGCCGGGCGCTTTGCGCGCGGTTGCATTGGATGGGAGATCGTGGTATAATGATCAGGCAAGTCGAAGACTTGGCCGGGTCGGCGGAGCGCCGAAGGTGGTTCGCCGACAATCATGGTATAATATAGACTGGTATATTGGGCTTTTCCAAAGGAGGATGCGAAAATGTATCTGAAGCTGAACGGCGTGGAGATGTGCTGCAGGGGAGAGGAGCGCTGGGGCGATCTGCTCGGGCGGCTGCCGGACGGCGGCGCGGGCGCGCTGGGCGTGTTTGTGCAGGGACGTGCGCACTCTCTGGCGGATCGGGTGGAGGAGTACGCCTTCGCACGGGTGCTGACCTATGCCGACGAGGAGGGGCGGCGCATCTACGAGCGCTCGCTGCAGTTCCTCTTTCTGACGGCGGCGCATCGGCTCTGGCCCGACACGCGGGTGCGCATCGAGCATTCCTTCGGACAGGGGCTGTACATCGCCGTGCGCGGCGTGGAGATGAACGGCGAGGCCATCGCCGCGCTGGAAAGGGAGATGCGCGCGCTGGCCGAGGCCGATCTGCCGCTGAAGCGCCGGGTGGTTTCCACCAGGGAGGCCGAGGCCTATTTCGCCCGCATCGGGCAGGAGGATCGGCTGCGCATTCTGCACTTTCGGTCGTTCGACCATTACACGCTGTATGAAATCGACGGCCTGGAGGACTATTTCTATGGAGAGATGGTTCCGTCCACGGGCCTTCTGACCGTGTTCGGGCTGATTCCCTACGCCGGCGGCGTGGTGCTGATGGGCCCGGACGCCCGGAATCCGAAGCGGGTGGCGGCGTTCCGCGATCTGCCCAAGCTGATGCGCACCTACGATGAATCGGCGCGCTGGCAGGAGATTCTGGACTGTCAGAACGCGGCCGACCTGAACGACATGGTGCTGTCCCATCGGCTGCGCGAGTTCATCCGCGTCAGCGAGGCCCTTCAGGAGCAGAAGATCGGCCGCATCGCCGAGCAGTTCATCGAAAGCGGCGCGCGGGTGATGCTCATCGCCGGGCCGTCGTCGTCGGGCAAGACCACCTTCGCCCACCGCATGACCATTGCGCTGAAGGTGCACGGCCTGAGGCCGGTGAAGCTGTCGCTGGACGATTACTATCGCAACCGCGGCGAGCTGACCCGGGAGCCGGACGGCTCGCTGGATCTGGAGCGGCTGGACACGCTGGACGTGGCGCTGCTGTGCGACCATCTGCCGCGCCTGCTGGCGGGCAGGGAGGTGCAGATGCCGGAGTACGACTTCAAGACCGGCACGCGCATGGAGCGCACTCATCCGCTGCGGGTGGAGGCGGGCCAGCCCATCATCATCGAGGGCATTCACGGCCTGAACGAGGCGCTGACTCAGTCCGTGCCCCGGAGCATGAAGTTCAAGATCTACATCAGCGCCCTGACCATGCTGAATCTGGACGATCACAACCGCATCCGCACCACCGACGCGCGGCTGCTGCGGCGCATCGTGCGCGATTCCCAGTTCCGAGGCACGCCGCCGGAGGACACCATGGCCATGTGGGCCTCGGTGCGCCGGGGCGAGGAGAAGTACATCTTCCCGTTCCAGGAGGAGGCCGACGTGATGTTCAACTCGTCGCTGAGCTATGAGCTGCCCATCATGAAGAAGTACGCCTTCCCGCTGCTCAGCGCGGTGCAGCCCACCAGCCCTTACTTCACGCTGGCCCAGCGGCTGCTGAAGTTCCTGAACTACATCCTCGCCGCGGATGTGGAGGACGAGATCCCTGTCAACTCCATTCTGCGCGAATTCATCGGCGGCTGCTGCTTTTATCGGGAAACCGACTGACCAGGCGCATAAAATTCCCCTCCGATGCCGAAAATAGGCTTGCAAGGAGGGTGAATGACCATGAAAATTGTCAAGGTGCTTTCAATCGCGCTTCTGGCGGTCGCCGTTTCGGCGGGACTGACCGCGTGCATGAACGACGGCGGCACGACCGCGCCGCAGCAGACCACCGGCTTCATGCCGGAGACCACCGCCGCGCCCAACGCGGACATGACGGCGACGCAGCCGCCCGTGGCCTTTGACTGGGTGACCGGCTCCGGCGCCGTCGAGGCCTCCGTCAACCGCATCTCCGAGATTTCCGACTGCCGCGTGGTGGCGGCGGGCACGACGGCGCTGGTGGGCGTGAAATTTACCAACGCCTATCAGGGCGATCTGACCGAGCGCATCCGCCAGATGGTGGCCGCCGAGGTCGTCAAGGCCGACCCGTCCATCCAGACGGTGGCCGTGACCGCTGAGCCCGAGGACGTGAACCGCGTCTACGAAATCTCCGAGGCCCTGCGCGCCGGCTCCCCCGCGGACTCCCAGACCGACGCGATCAACGAAATCGTCCGCAACGCAACGACGCTGAGATAAGAGACACTGAGATAAGCGAGAAGCAACGCCAACCCCCTGAGGAGAGTTCGAGAGGGCCGAAGCCCTCTCGAACTTAAATCGAGCCCAGCGACATGGCGGTGAAAGGCTGCCTGCCCGAAGGGCAAGCAAGTCGCTTTGCCGCCGCCGGGACGATTTTATCGGAGGGAAATCCCATTTCCCGGAGAAAAAACTCTTACCTTGCAGTCTCCACGCCCGAAAATCCGAAGGATTTCAGCGGCATCTGGCGGGGGAGCTTGCTCCCCCGTCCACCGTTACTACATATTCGACCCATTTACGAGAGGAAAGCATGTTTTCGCATCTGCATCTGCACACCGAATACAGTCTGCTGGACGGCGCGTGCCGCATCAAGCCGCTGATGCAGCGGCTCAAGGCGCTGGGCATGCGCTCCTGCGCGATCACCGACCACGGCGTGATGTACGGCGTGGTGGACTTTTATCGCGCCGCAAAGGAGGCGGGCATTCACCCGGTGATTGGCTGCGAGGTGTACGTCTGCCCCGACATGGACAACAAGACCAGCGTCACCCGGGATTACAGCCATCTGATTCTGCTGTGCGAGAATCAGACGGGCTATAAAAACCTGTCCCGGCTGGTCAGCGAGGGCTTCATTCGGGGCTACTACTATCGCCCGCGGGTGGACTACGCGCTGCTGGAGAAGTACCACGAGGGGCTCATCGCCCTGTCGGCGTGCCTGTCGGGCGATCTGCCCAAGCTGCTGCTGGACGGCCGCGAGGATGAGGCGCGGAAGATGGCTCAGCGCTATCTGGACATCTTCGGCCGGGGCAATTTCTTCGTGGAGATGCAGGATCACGGCATCCCGGAGCAGAAGCAGGTGCTGCCGCGGCTGGTGCGGCTGGCGCGCTCCATGGACATCCCGCTGGTGGTCACCAACGACTGCCACTATCTGGAGCGGGAGGACGCGCAGGCGCAGGAGATCCTGATGTGCATTCAGACGGGCAAGACGCTCACCGACGAAAACCGCATGCGCATGAGCACCGACCAGCTCTACGTCAAGTCCGAGGAAGAGATGCGCGCGGCGTTTCCCAATTTTGCCGACGCCATCGAGCGCACCGAGGAGATCGCGCAGCGCTGTCAGGTGGAGTTCGACTTTTCCAAGACCTATCTGCCCGCGTTTCCGCTGCCCGAGGGAGAGACGAACGTGGGCTATCTGCGCAGGCTCGCCGAGGAGGGGCTGGCCCGGCGCTACGCCCCCGACCGGACGGACGCGAAGGAGCGCATGGAGTATGAGCTGGGCGTGATTATCTCCATGGGCTACACGGATTACTTCCTGATCGTCTGGGACTTCATCCACTACGCCAAGACCCACGGCGTGGGCGTGGGCCCGGGCCGCGGCAGCGGCGCGGGCTCCATCGTGGCCTACGCGCTGGGCATCACCGAGATCGACCCGCTGAAATACGCGCTGGTGTTCGAGCGATTCCTGAACCCCGAGCGCATCTCCATGCCGGATATCGACTGCGACTTCGACTACGAGCGCCGCGGTCAGGTGATCGACTATGTGCGCTCCCGCTACGGCGAGGATCACGTGGCGCAGATCATCACCTTCGGCACCATGGCCGCGAGGGCGGTCATCCGCGACGTGGGCCGGGTGATGGGCCTGAGCTATCCTCAGACCGACGCCATCGCCAAGATGATTCCCTTCGAGCTGAACGTCACGCTGGAGCGGGCCCTGTCCGTCAGCGCCGAGCTGCGAAACGCCTATGAAAACGACGACGCCGTGCGGCGGCTCATCGACATGGCGCGCAAGCTGGAGGGCATGCCGCGCAACGCGTCCACCCACGCGGCGGGCGTGCTGATCACCGCCGACCCGGTGGTGGAATACTGCCCGCTGCAGACCAACGACGACGTGATCACCACGCAGTTTCCCATGACCACTGTGGAGGCGCTGGGCCTTCTGAAGATGGACTTTCTGGGGCTGCGCACGCTGAACGTCATCATGGACACCATCGAGATGGTGCGCGCCGGCGGCGGCGAGGTCTGCGACAGCGACGACATCCCCATGGACGACGACGGCGTGTATAAGATGATCTCCGACGGCGAGACCGACGGCGTGTTCCAGCTGGAATCCACGGGCATGCGCAATTTCCTGATGCAGATGAAGCCCGGCAGCTTCGAGGACGTCGTCGCCGCCATTTCGCTGTATCGCCCCGGCCCGATGGAGTCCATTCCGCGCTACATCGCGGGCAAGCAGGATCCCTCGTCGGTGAAGTACCTCACGCCCAAGCTCAAGCCCATCCTGGACGTGACCTACGGCTGCATGGTCTATCAGGAGCAGGTCATGCAGATCGTGCGCGATCTGGCGGGCTATTCCATGGGCCGAAGCGATCTGGTGCGCCGCGCCATGGCCAAGAAGAAGCACGACGTGATGGCGCGAGAGAAGGAAATCTTCATCCATGGACAGGTGGAGAATGGCGAGGTGATCGTGCCCGGCTGCGTGCGCAACGGCGTTTCCGAGGAGATCGCCGAGCGCATCTTCGACGAGATGACCGCCTTCGCCAGCTACGCATTCAACAAATCCCACGCCGCGGCCTACGCCGTGGTGGCCGTGCAGACGGGCTATCTGAAGCTGCACTATCCCGTGGAGTTCATGGCGGCGCTGATGAATTCCATCATGGGCAACGCGGGCAAGATCGCCTATTACATTCAGTACTGCCGCAAGAACGGCATTCCCGTGCTGCCGCCGGACGTGAACCGCTCGGAGGAGAAGTTCGCCGTGGACGTGCAGGACGGGAAGAAGGGCCTGCGCTTCGGCATGGGCGCCATCAAGAGCCTGGGCCGCGCGCCGGTGGCGGCGCTGGTGAGCGAGCGCCGGGCGGGCGGCCCGTTCAGGGATCTCTACGACCTGATCGACCGCATGTCGGGGTCATTACTCAACAAGAAGTGCGTCGAGGCGCTGATTCGCTCCGGCGCGATGGATTCGCTGCCCGGCGGGCGGGCGCAGAAGCTGCACGTGTTCGAGCGCGCCATGGACGGCGCGGCGCGGCAGGCCAAGGGCGCGGTGGAGGGTCAGATCTCGCTGCTGGGCATGCTGGGCGACGACGTTCCGCCGCCGCCGATGCCCGCGATGAAGGAATTCTCCATGGCCGACCGGCTGCAGATGGAGAAGGAGACCACAGGCGTGTACATCTCGGGTCACCCGCTGGACGAATATACCGAGGAGCTGTCCCGGCTGGCGGTCAGCTCGCGGCTGCTGGAGGAGCTGTCCGAGAGCGACCCCGAGGCGCTGATGCGCTACGATCAGCGCAGCGTGGCCATGGGCGGCCTCATCGCCGAAAAGCGCATGAAGGCCACCAAGAATGGAAGCATGATGGCCTTCGTGCAGCTGGAGGATCTCTACGGCGTGACCGAGGTGCTGGTGTTCCCCAAGACCTACGAGCGGGTGAGCGCCATGCTCGTGCCCGAGACGGCGGTGCTGATGCAGGGCCGGCTGAGCGTGCGCGAGGACGAAGCGCCCAAGCTGCTTCTGGAGAGCGTGCAGCCGCTGAAGGGGGCCCGCGCCGCGCCGGAGCGCGCGCCGCGCCGGGAGCGCGGAAGCGCGCCCCCGGGCCCGCGCAGGCTGTATCTGAAGCTCACCGCCGCTCAGCGCGACAATGTGCTTCAGATTCTCCGGCAGACCCCCGGCGGCATCTGCGTGATGCTGTATATGGCCGACGAGAAGAAGACCTATCAGGCTCCGCGGGAATACTGGGTGGACGAGGGCTACGACTTCGGCGCGCTGGCCAATCTGATCGGCGCGGATTCCATCGTACTAAAATAAGAAGAGATGCAAAGGAGGGACGGACGGATGAAGGCTCCGGTTCTGTATATCGTCATTCCGTGTTACAACGAAGAGGAGGCGCTGCCGTTCACCTCGGCGAAGCTCACCGGGCTTCTGGACGACATGACGGCGCGGCAGATCATCGATCCCGCGAGCCGCGTGCTGATGGTGGACGACGGCAGCAGGGACGGGACGTGGCAGGTCATCTGCGGCCTGCACGAGAAGGACGCGCGCTTTCAGGGCGCGAAGCTCGCCCACAACGCCGGCCACATGAACGCCCTCTGGGCGGGCATGACGCTGGCCGAGGAGAAGTGCGACTGCGTGATTACCATCGACGCGGATCTGCAGGACGACGTGAACGCCATGTACGGCTTTCTTGAGGAATTCAGAAACGGCGCGGACGTGGTCAGCGGCGTGCGCTCCAGCCGCGCCAAGGACACCTTCTTCAAGCGCGCTACGGCGCAGGGGTTTTATAAGATGATGAACCGGCTGGGCGTGGAGATGGTCTACAACCACGCGGACTATCGCCTGCTGTCCAAGCGCGCGCTGCATTCGCTTCTGTCCTTCGGCGAGGTGAACATGTTCCTGCGCGGCATGGTGCCCATGCTGGGCTATAAGACCGCCATCGTGAAATACGAGCGCGGCGAGCGCGTGGCGGGCGAATCGAAGTATCCGCTGAAGAAGATGATCGCCTTCGCCGTGGAGGGCGTGACCAGCCTGAGCAACAAGCCCATCCGATACGTCACCTTTGCCGGACTGCTCTGCGGGCTGCTGGGCGTGGCCATGGCGATTTACGTGCTGGTTTCGCTGATTTCCGGCCGAAGCGTGGCGGGCTGGGCGTCCATCATGATGTCCATCTGGCTGCTGGGCGGCCTTCAGCTGACGGCGCTGGGTCTCATCGGCGAATACATCGGCAAGATCTACATGGAGACCAAGCGCCGGCCCAAGTTCATCCTCGAGGAGACGCTGGGGGACGATCAATGACGGTGCGGGCGGACTGGCCGCGCCGGGCGGCGGCGGCGTTCTTTGCGCTGCTGCTGATCGCGGGCGCGCTGGCCGGGTTTTCCTATGGCATGATCGCGGATGAGAATTCGGAATATCGCATTCTCAAGGCCAACGCGGCGGAGTACGCCTGCCGCCTGCTGGGCGAGGAGCATCCCGTCAGCCGGGCGCTGCTGGAGGACGCGCCGCGGATTTCTCAGAGCATCGAGCGCGACCATGGCATTGCGGCGTATTATCCGTTTCTGCCGGCGGGAGTGCTGCTGGGCGGAATTTCCCGCCGGGCGATGATGCTGGGATGGCATTTTTACACCTTCCTCTGGTTCATGGCGGGCTGCGCCGCGCTGTATGGCATTGCCCGGGAACTGTATGGCGGGACGCGGCGCTTCGGCTGCATGGCGGCGCTGACGCTGTATCTCACGCCGCGCATGTTCGCTGACGGACACTACAACAACAAGGACATGGTGCTGCTGTCGCTGTTCCTGCTGGTGATGTGGAAGGGCGTGTGCTGGATTCGCCGGGGGCGCATGCGCGACGCCGTATGGATGAGCCTGTTCGGCGCGCTGGCGGCCAACACGAAGATCCTCGGCGCGTGGTGCTGGGGCTGCATGGGGCTGGCTTTCCTCGCCGATCGCATCGTTCGAAGGAAGCTGGACGCGCGCGCGTGGCGCATGGGCGCGGCGGCGATCGCCGTGTTTGCCGCGGGCTATGCGCTGCTCACGCCCGCCATGTGGGGCGATCCCATCGGCTTTTTCAAATATCTGCTGACCAACGCCGCGTCCTTTTCACGGTGGGATTTCGGTGTGCTGTTCGGCGGCAGGGTGTATCGCCCGGGCAACGGCGACCCGCTGCCGTGGGATTACCTGCCGCGGCTGATGCTGATGTCCATTCCGATTTATATTACGCTCCTTGCGCTGCTGGGCGGCGCGCGGCTTGCGCGTTCCTTCGGCGCGAGGGCGGACGAGCGGTTGCGCGGCGAGCGCGTGCCTGCGCTGGCCGTTCTGCTGATCGGAGGGATTCCGCTGGTCTACGGCATGGCGGGAAGGATGGTGCTGTACCACAGCTGGAGGCACTTCAGCTTTTTCTACGCCACGGTGATCGTGCTGGCCGCGGGTGGAATGGCCGAGGCGCTTCGGCTCTGGCCCGGGCGCAGGCGAATGCTCGCGGGCGCGCTGACTGCGGCGCTTGCGGTGAACGGTGCGGCGATTGTGCTCACCCATCCGCTGGAGGGAAGCGCGTTCAATCCCGCGGCGGCGCTGTTTGCGGGCGACGACTACGAGACGGATTACTGGCTGCTGGCGGCGCAGCCCGCTGCGGAACGCCTGGCGGCTCAGGGCGAGTGGACGGTGACGACGAACCGCGCGTGCCTGAAGCTGTTTGAAAACGCGCTGTCGGGCATGCCCGATGGGGTCAGAGCCCGGGTGCATCTGACGACGCGGGGCGACGAGGCCGACGCGGTGCTGGTCTGGAACGCCCATTACCGGGAGGAAAGCTGCACTTCCGAGGCGGAATGGCAGGCGGTGGTGGAGCGGTATTACGGCGCGAGCACGCAGGAGGTATATGTTCCCGATTGGACGGACGAGAGCGCGTTTGAGAAATGGTTCGAGATCGACGCCTTCGGAAGCCATATCGTCACCGTTTATCGCCGAATTGAAACCAAATCGCAATATTGACCGGAAATTCCTGAAAAATTAACGTACTGCCGCCCCGATTCGTTTGCATTCGCGGGCGGCTTGGTGTATAATAGAAAAGTCGCGTACAGGGCTATCCATGCGCAAAAGTGCCGGCTGATGCGGATGCTCCAATACTGCACGACGACGACAGGGATGAACCGGAAGGTTGCGGCAGCATCGCCCGCCGGGAATTTCCGGGGACCAGTCCGCAGATCGGACGACGGAGCTCATGCCCGTCGGAAAAAATTAGAATAGAGCACGCCCGGCAGCGTGTGCATGAGTTCAACAGGAGGAAAGACAATGGCAAACCAGAAGATCCGCATCAAGCTCAAGGCCTACGAGCACTCGGTCATCGACGCGAGCGCGGCCCGCATCGTCGACACCGCCAAGCGCTCCGGCGCGCGCGTTTCCGGCCCGATTCCGCTCCCCACCGAGAAGGAAATCGTGACCATCCTGCGCTCCCCCCACAAGCACAAGGATTCCCGCGAGCAGTTCGAAATGCGCACCCACAAGCGCCTGATCGACATCCTTGAGCCCACTCCCCGCACCGTGGAGTCCCTGACCAAGCTGGACCTGCCGGCGGGCGTTGAAATCGAGATCAAGCTGTAAGGCTTTCCCGAAGCCGAAGGCTCTCTCACGGCCCGAGGCGCAAGGAATCCTGCGGCTTATCGTGCAAACTGCCAAGCGGTTTGCGTAATAACCGAAAGAGGTGTAACAATGAAAAAGGCAATTCTCGGCACCAAGATCGGCATGACTCAGATCTTCGTCGACGACGGACGTCTGGTCCCGGTCACCGTCGTTGAAGCGGGCCCCTGCACCGTTACCATGGTGAAGACCCAGGCGACCGACGGTTACGAAGCGGTTCAGGTCGGTTTCGGCGAGCTCTCCGAGCAGAGAGCCAAGAAACTGCTCAACAAGCCCGAGCTAGGTCATTTTGCCAAGGCAGGCGTTGCTCCGGCCCGTCATCTTCGCGAGTTCCGCTTTGACGACATTTCGACCTACTCCGTCGGCGACACCATCAAGTGCGACGTGTTCGAGCAGGGCGACAAGATCGACGTCATCGGCACCAGCAAGGGTCACGGCTACACCGGCGCCATCCAGCGCTGGAACCAGCACACCGGCCCGATGGCTCACGGCTCCAAGTATCATCGTGGCGTCGGCTCTCTGAGCGCGAACTCTGACCCGTCCCGCGTGTTCAAGAACAAGCACATGGCCGGCCAGTACGGCGGCGACCGCGTGACGGTTCAGAACCTTGAAGTGGTGAAGGTTGACGCCGAGCGCAACCTGCTCATGATCAAGGGCGCGATCCCCGGTGCGAACGGCAGTCTCGTCATGGTGCGCGACGCTGTGAAGGGTTAATAGGAGGACGCAATCATGGCAAACGTTAAAGTATTCAACATGCAGGGCGCCGCGGTTGGCGAGATGACTCTCTCCGACGACATCTTCGGCGTCGAGGTACACGTCAGTGCGATGCACGCGGTCGTTCGGGCCTATCTGAACGCCCAGCGTCAGGGCACTCAGTCCGCCAAGACCCGCACCGAAGTGCGCGGCGGCGGCAAGAAGATCTATCGCCAGAAGGGCACCGGCAATGCGCGTCATCATGGCCGCAGAGCGCCTCAGTTCACCCACGGCGGCGTCGTGTTCGCTCCCAAGCCCCGCGACTACCGCATCAACGTGCCCAAGAAGGTTCGCCGCCTGGCGATGAAGAGCGCGCTGACCAGCAAGGTCAACGATTCCGAAATCGTCGTCGTCGACAAGATCGAGCTGACCGAGGCCAAGACCAGGAACATCGTCGCGATGCTCAAGGCGCTGGGCGCGGACAAGAAGGCTCTGATCGTGACCGCCGACAACAACGAGATGGTCGTTCGCGCGAGCAACAACATTCAGGGCATCTCCACCGCTTTCGTGGGCAGCATGAATGTCGTCGACATCCTGAACTGCGACAAGTTCATCATCTCGCAGGACGCCGTGAAGCGCGTTGAGGAGGTTTACGCAGAATGAAGAGCGCATATGACATCATCAAAAAGCCGGTCCTGACCGAAAAGTCCTATGACGCGATGGCCGACAAGAAGTACACCTTCGAAGTTGCCATCGGCGCCAACAAGACCGAGATCAAGGGCGCGATCGAAGCCATCTTCGACGGCGTCAAGGTCGAGTCCGTCAACACCATGCGCACCCAGGGCAAGATCAAGCGCCAGGGCCGCACCCAGGGCCGCACGCCTGAGGTCAAGAAGGCGATCATCACCCTGAAGAAGGACTCCAAGGGCATCGAATTCTTCGAGGGCATGGCGAACGAATAATTCGCCTTCCTTCGGGAAACGGCGCGAAACGCGCGCCTGAATAATGGCAGGTTCGCCGAAAAAGAACCACTTACAGGAAGGAGAGACTCCACATGGCAATTCGAGTGTACAAGCCGACTTCGCCCGCGCGGCGCTTCATGTCGGTTCTGACCTTCGAAGAGGTGACCAAGAAGACGCCCGAGCGTTCTCTGGTGACCGATCTGCGCCACAAGGCTGGCCGCAACAACCAGGGCAAGATCACCGTCCGTCATCAGGGCGGCGGCGCTCGCCGCAAGTACCGCATCATCGACTTCAAGCGCACCAAGGACGGCATCCCCGCCGTCGTCAAGGCGATTGAGTACGATCCCAACCGCACCTGCTTCATCGCCCTGCTGTACTACGCGGACGGCGAGAAGCGCTATATCCTCGCGCCCCTCGGCCTGAAGGTCGGCGACACCGTCATGTCCGGCCCCACCGCCGACATCAAGCCCGGCAACTGCCTGCCCATTGCGAACATCCCCCTCGGCACCCTGATCCACAACGTGGAGATCAAGGTCGGCCGCGGCGGCCAGATGGTTCGCTCCGCCGGCACCGCCGCGCAGGTGATGGCCAAGGAAGGCACCCACGCTCAGGTTCGCCTGCCCTCCGGCGAGGTTCGCATGGTCAGCATGAACGCCCGCGCGACCGTCGGCCAGGTTGGCAACACCGACCACTCCAACGTCCGCATCGGTAAGGCCGGCCGCTCCCGTCACATGGGCATCCGTCCCAGCGTCCGCGGCGTGGTCATGAACCCCTGCGACCATCCCCACGGCGGCGGCGAAGGCCGTTCTCCGGTGGGCATGCCCGCTCCGATGTCTCCGTGGGGCAAGAAGACGCAGGGCGTCAAGACCCGCAAGCATCGCAAGTATTCCGATAAGCTGATTGTCAGCAGAGCTTCCAAGAAGAAGTAAGCCTGAAAGGAGGCAAACCCAATGAGCAGATCCGTTAAAAAGGGCCCGTTCATTCAGCCCGTGCTTCTCAAGCGCGTTCAGGAGATGAATGCCGCCGGCGAGAAGAAGGTTCTGAAGACCTGGTCTCGTTCTTCTACCATTTTCCCGGACTTTATCGGACATACGGTTGCCGTCCATGACGGCCGCAAGCATGTCCCGGTCTATGTGACCGAAGATATGGTCGGACACAAGTTCGGCGAATTCGCCCCCACCCGTACCTTCAGGGGACACGCCGGTGAAAAAGCGTCTACCCGCAAGTAAGGGAAGGAGAGTATAGAATATGGCAACTCGTGTAAAAGAGAAGGCGGCCGCGCGCAAGGCGAACGCCGATAAGCGCCCGCGCGCAACTGCCAAGTATATCCGCGTGACTCCCCGCAAGGTGAAGATCGTCGTCGATCTCATCCGCGGCAAGCAGGTGGATCAGGCTCTCGCAATCCTCGCGTACACGCCCAAGAGCGCCGCTCCCTATGTTGAGAAGCTGCTCAACTCCGCCATCGCCAACGCCGAGAACAATCTCGAAATGGATCGTTCCAGCCTGTACGTTGCGGAAGCGTATGCAAATCAGGGCCCCACGCTCAAGCGTTACTGGGCTCGTTCCCACGGTCGTGCCGACATGATCAAGAAGCACACCAGCCACATTACGATCGTGCTCGACCAGAAGTGAGGGAGGATTAAAGAATGGGTCAGAAAGTTAATCCCCATGGCGCGCGCGTTGGTGTCATCCTCGATTGGAGCACCAAGTGGTACGCCGGGAAAAAGGATTTCTCCAACAACCTCGTTGAGGACTACAATCTTCGCAAGATGCTGAAGGCCAAGCTGGAGAGCGCGGGCATTTCCCACATCGACATCCAGCGCACCGCCTCCAAGGTCACCGTGACCGTCTACACCGCCAAGCCGGGCATCGTCATCGGCAAGGGCGGCGCGGGCGTCGAGGCTCTGAAGAAGGAAGTCGAAGCCTTCCTCGGCAAGCCGGTCGGCCTGGACATCATCGAGATCAAGAACCCCGACACCGACGCGCAGCTCGTCGCCGAGAACATCGCTCAGCAGCTCGAGAAGCGCATCTCCTTCCGCCGCGCCATGAAGCAGACCATCGGTCGCGCCATGAAGTCCGGCGCCAAGGGAATCAAGACCGCCGTGTCCGGCCGTCTGGGCGGCGCCGACATCGCGCGTTCCGAAGGCTATCACGAGGGTTCCATCCCGCTGCAGACCCTGCGCGCCAACATCGACTACGGCTTTGCCGAGGCGAAGACCACCTACGGTCGCATCGGCGTCAAGGTCTGGGTTTACAAGGGACAGGTCCTGAACAAGGACAAGAAGCTCGTCGGCAACGTCGACCTTCCCGCGCCCCGCGAGAATCGTCGCCGCTTCGACGGCAAGAGAAGGATGGAAGGAGGAAAATAAGTCATGCTGATGCCTAAGAGAGTCAAGCATCGCAAGACGATGCGCGGCCGCATGAAGGGTAAGGCCCAGCGCGGCAATTTCCTCGCCTATGGCGAATTTGGTATCATCGCCACTCAGCCTGGCTGGATCACCTCCAACCAGATCGAGGCGGCTCGTCAGGCCATGACCCGTTCCACCAAGCGCGGCGGTCAGGTCTGGATCAAGATTTTCCCCGACAAGCCCGTGACGGCCAAGCCGGCCGAGACCCGAATGGGTTCCGGTAAGGGCGCTCCCGAGTACTGGGTCGCGGTTGTGAAGCCCGGCCGCGTGCTCTTCGAAATCGGCGGCATCGACGAAGCCGCGGCCCGCGAGGCGCTGCGTCTGGCTTCCCACAAGCTGCCGATCAAGACCAAGATCATCAAGCGCGAAGAAAACAAGATGGGTGGTGAAGAGCAATGAAGACCAAAGAAGCAATGAAGGCCCTGCAGGGCAAGACCATGGCCGAGCTCGACACCGACCTGAAGGCCAAGAAGAGCGAGCTGTTCAACCTTCGCTTCCAGCTGGCCACCGGTCAGCTGCAGAACACGGCTGCGATCAACGAGTGCCGCAAGTCCATCGCCCGCGTCAAGACGGTGATCCGTCAGCGCGAGATGGCCGAGAAGGCGTAAGACGAAAGGAGGCAACGTAAAAATGGCTGAAGTAAGAGGAATGCGTAAGACTCGTACCGGCGTTGTTGTTTCCGACAAGATGGATAAGACCATCGTCGTTGAGATTCGCACCCGCGTGAAGCATCCGCTGTACGGCAAGATCATGAACCGCACCAAGCGCTTCAAGGCGCACGACGAAAACAACGAGTGCGGCATCGGCGATACCGTGCGCGTCATGGAGACCCGCCCGCTGTCCAAGGACAAGTGCTGGCGTCTGGTTGAGATTATCGAAAAGGCGAAGTAAGCCCAAGGCAAGGAGGAAGAAAAAATGATTCAGCCTCAAACTCGTTTGAAGGTTGCCGATAATTCCGGCGCAAAGGAAATCATGTGCTTCCGCGTGCTGGGCGGCTCTTTCCGCCGTACCGGCAGCGTCGGTGACGTCATCGTCGCGTCCGTCAAGTCCGCTACCCCCGGCGGAGCGGTCAAGAAGGGCGACGTCGTGAAGGCCGTCATCGTTCGCACGAAGAAGCAGTACCGTCGTCCCGACGGCACCTACATCCGCTTTGATGACAACGCGGCCGTTATCATCAACGATCAGAAGCAGCCCAGGGGCACCCGCATCTTTGGGCCTGTCGCACGCGAGCTCCGCGAGAAGGATTATATGAAGATCGTCTCGCTGGCGCCGGAAGTGCTTTAATGGAGGTGCACTATGGCAAATCTGTTTGTTAAGTCCGGCGACACCGTAAAGGTTCTCTCCGGCGAAGATAAGGGCAAGACCGGCAAGGTTCAGAAGGCCTTCCCGGAAACCGGCAAGGTGATCGTTGAAGGCGTCGCGATGGTGAAAAAGCACCAGAAGCCCCGTGGGCAGGGAATGCCCGGCGGCATCGTCGACAAGGAAGCCGCGATCTCTGCGAGCAAGGTCATGATCGTCTGCCCCAAGTGTGGCAAGCCCACCAAGGTCGGTCACAAGTTTGTCGAAGGCGAAGGCAAGGCCTCCCGTCGTAAGGTTCGCGTCTGCAAGAACAAGGGTTGCGGCGCGACCATCGACAAGTGATGTTAAAGGAGGAACTACGCTGTGACTAGATTGCAGGATAAGTATCGCGCGGAAGTCGTTCCGGCGCTCCAGCAGAAGTTCAACTACAAGAACGTCATGGAGATTCCGCGCCTGGAAAAGGTCGTAATCAACATGGGCCTGGGCGATTGCAAGGACAACGCCAAGGCGCTTGAGACCGCCGTCACCGAGCTGGCGACCATCTCCGGCCAGAAGCCGCTGGTCACCAAGTCGAAGAAGTCCATCGCAAACTTCAAGCTCCGCGCGGGCATGAACGTCGGTGCGAAGGTGACTCTGCGCGGCGACAGAATGTATGAGTTCACGGACAAGCTTGTCAGCATCGTGCTTCCGCGCGTGCGCGACTTCCGCGGCGTTTCCGCCAAGGCCTTCGACGGCCGCGGCAATTACTCCCTGGGCGTTCGCGAGCAGCTGATCTTCCCGGAGATCGAGTACGACAAAGTTGAAAAAATCCGCGGCATGGAGATGGTTTTCGTCACCACGGCCAAGACCGACGAGGAAGCCAAGGAGCTGCTCCGCCTGATGGGCATGCCCTTCCAGGCTTGATTGAAGGAGGAAATTCAACGTGGCAAAGACAAGCATGAAGGTTAAGCAGGCGAGGCCCGCGAAGTTCTCGACCCGCGCCTACACCCGCTGCCGCATCTGCGGCCGCCCGCACTCGGTTCTGCGCAAGTACGGCGTCTGCCGTATCTGCTTCCGCGAACTGGCCTACGCCGGCCAGATCCCGGGAGTCCGCAAGGCCAGCTGGTAATCTGGCAATAGAAGGAGGTTTTCACATGGTTATTAACGATCCCATCGCGGATATGCTCACCCGAATCCGCAATGGCCTGATTGCCAGACATGACAGCGTCACGATTCCCGCTTCCAACCTGAAGAAGGAAATCGCGAAGATTCTGCTGGACGAAGGCTATATCAAGTCTGTTGATTTCATCGACGACGGCGTTCAGGGACAGATCAAAGTGACCCTGAAGTATGCCGCCGGCAAAGAGTCCGTCATCAAGGGCCTCAAGCGCATCTCCAAGCCCGGCCTGCGCGTTTACGCCAGGAACGACGAGATCCCGAAGGTTCTGGGCGGACTGGGCATCGCCATCGTCTCCACGTCCAAGGGCGTGATGACCGACAAGGCGGCCCGCAACGCCGGCATCGGCGGCGAAGTTCTGGCCTATATCTGGTAAGAGTGGGAGGTACACTAGAATGAGTCGAATCGGTAAGCTTCCGATTCCGGTTCCCGCCGGCGTTACCGTGACCATCGCGGACGACAACACCGTGACCGTCAAGGGCCCGAAGGGCGAACTGAGTCAGAAGGTCAATAAGGATATGAAGGTCGAACAGGTCGGCAGCGAAATCATCGTCTCCCGCCCGTCCGACAGCAAACCCCATCGCTCGATGCATGGTTTGTACCGCTCTCTGATCAACAATATGGTCGTTGGCGTCACCAAGGGCTTCGAGAAGGTTCTCCTGATGGAAGGCGTCGGCTATCGCGCCACCGTGGAGAACAACAAGCTGAACCTGGCGCTGGGCTATTCTCATCCCATCGTGATCGACGCTCCCGACCATGTGACCTTCGAGGCGCCCGCCGCCACGAAGATCATCGTCAAGGGCATCGACAAGCAGGTCGTCGGCGCGGTCGCAGCGGACATCCGCAAGCTGCGCAAGCCCGAGCCGTATCTGGGCAAGGGCATCCGCTATGAGGACGAGCACATCCGCCGCAAGGAAGGCAAGGCCGGTAAGAAGTAATAAGGGAGGGTACCGCAAATGTTTAACAAGCGTGATCGCAACGAGGTTCGCAAGATCCGTCATGAGCGTGTACGCAAAAAGATCAGCGGAACGCCCGAACGTCCGCGCCTTTGCGTCTATCGCAGCAATCGTCACATCGAGGCACAGATTATCGACGACATGGCAGGCCGCACGCTGGCTGCCGCTTCCACCGTGGAGAAGGACATCGCTTCTCAGGTTGCGGAGCTGGACAAGAAGGGCGCTGCCAAGCTCGTCGGCAAGATCGTCGCTGAGCGTGCCGTCGCGGCGGGCATCAAAGAAGTCGTCTTTGACCGCGGTGGCTATATCTACACCGGTCGCGTAGCCGAGCTTGCAGCCGGCGCTCGCGAGGGCGGTCTGAACTTCTAATAAAGGAGGAACTGAACGCAATGCAGCGCAACGAGCAAGTGAGTGAATTCAAAGAGAAACTGGTCGCGATCAATCGCGTTTCCAAGACCGTCAAGGGCGGCCGCAACATGCGGTTCTCCGCGCTGATGGTGGTCGGCGATGAAAACGGCCGCGTAGGCTGTGGCATGGGCAAGGCCGTGGAAATTCCCGAAGCGGTTCGCAAGGGAACGGAAGACGCCAAGAAGTCCATGATCACCGTTCCGATGAACGGCACCACGATCCCCCATGAGGTGGTCGGCGTGTTCGGAACCGGCAAGGTCAAGATGCTCCCCGCTCCGGAAGGTACCGGCGTGATCGCCGGCGGCCCCGTCCGTGCGGTCCTCGAAGCCGTCGGCATCAAGGACATCGTGACCAAGTCCATCGGCTCCAACAACAAGATCAACATGGTCAGAGCCACCCTCGCGGGTCTCGCCCAGCTCCGCAGCGCCGAGCAGGTTGCCAAACTGCGCGGCAAGACTGTCGAAGAGCTGCTCGGTTAAGGGGGTACACGCACAATGAAGCTTAAGATTACGCAGACCAAGTCCACCATCGCCTGCCTGAAGGATCAGATTGCCACCATCAAGGCGCTGGGTCTCCATCACGTCGGCCACACCGTCGTCAAGGCAGACAACCCGGCCACCCGCGGCATGATCTTCAAGGTCAAGCACATGGTCAAGGTCGAAGAAATTGCAGACTAAGGAGGCCGCAACATGAAACTTCATGATCTGAAACCCGCCGTTGGCGCGACTACGGCACCCAAGCGCCTTGGACGCGGCACTGGCTCCGGTCTGGGCAAGACCTCCGGTAAGGGCCACAAGGGCGCGAAGGCGCGTTCCGGCGGCGGCAAGCGTCCCGGATTCGAAGGCGGCCAGATGCCTCTGACCATGCGCCTTCCGAAGCGCGGCTTCACCAACATCTTCCGCAAGGAGTACGTCGCCATCAACGTCGATCGTCTCGAGATCTTCGAAGACGGCATGGTCGTCACCCCTGTGGAGCTGATCCAGTACGGCGTCATCAAGAACGTGGAGGATGGCGTCAAGATTCTGGGCAACGGCGAAATCACGAAGAAGCTTACGGTTCAGGCGAACAAGTTCTCCGAGTCCGCAAAGCAGAAGATCGAGGCGGCAGGCGGGAAAGCAGAGGTGATCTGAAATGCGTGAGACTTTGCGTAACGCATGGAAGATCGTCGAAATCCGCAAGAAGATCCTGTATACGCTGGGTATGCTGCTGATCTACAGACTGCTCTGCTACATCCCCACCCCCGGCGTTGACACCTCGGCTATCGCCGCCATTCTGGAGCGCTATTCGATTCTCGGCTTCATCCAGTCGATGACCGGTTCGAATTTCTCCAACTACAACATCATGGCCATGGGCATCACCCCGTACATCAACGCATCCATTATCATGCAGCTGCTGTGCGTCGCCATTCCGAAGCTCGAAGAGCTTCAGAAGCAGGGTGAAGAGGGCCAGAAGAAGATTGCTCAGATCACCCGTTACGTCACCGTCGGCCTCGGCTTCGTCCAGGCCATCGCACTGACCTACGGCATGAAGGCGAACGCCACCAACTCCGTCTTTGGCCTGCTGACCATCGGTTTCTGCCTTGCGGCGGGCACCGCGCTGGCCATGTGGATCGGTGAGCGCATCACGGAGAGCGGCATCGGCAACGGCATCAGCCTGCTGATCTTCGCCGGCATCACCGCGAACATCGCCACGAGCGTCTCCGGAAACGTCTACTACCTGTTCAAGGACGTTTCTCAGGTCAGCATCCCCGCGATGATCGCGTCGGTCGTCGTGTTCGTGATCCTGATCCTCGGCATCGTGTTCGTCGAGCTCGGCGAGCGCCGCATTCCGATCCAGTACTCCAAGCGCATGGTCGGCCGCAGAATGTACGGCGGTCAGTCCACGCACATCCCGCTGAAGCTGAACGCCTCCGGCGTCCTGCCGCTGATCTTCGCGAGCTCCATCATGCAGTTCCCGTCGACCATTCTGGCGTTCTTCCCGAACTCTTCCGCGTATCACTGGTGGACCAACAATGTCTCCACCATGAGCTGGGGCTACCAGCTGATCTTTGCGCTGATGATCTTCGGCTTCACGTTCTTCTATTCTGCGATCAGCTTCAACCCTGTTGAAATTTCGAAGAATATCCAGAACAACGGCGGTATGATCCCCGGCATTCGCCAGGGCAAGCCCACCAGCGACTTCATTAAGAAGATCAGCACCCGCATCACCACCTTCGGCGCGATCTATCTGGCGGTTCTCGCGGTGATCCCCACGATCATCTACGCCATCGCCAAGGTATATCTGCCGTTTGCGGCCTCCTCTCTGATGATCGCCGTTTCCGTCGCGATGGAAACCATGCGTCAGCTGGAGAGCCAGATGCTGATGCGTCACTACAAGGGCTTCCTGAAGTAATCGCGGAGGAGTTCCGATGAAATTGATTTTTCTGGGCCCTCCCGGGGCAGGAAAGGGAACGCAGGCTGCGGGCGTAAGCGCGCACCTGCGGATCCCGCACATCTCCACCGGCGACATGTTCCGCGCGGCCATCGCCAACGAAACGCCCACGGGACTGGAGGCCAAGCGGTACATCGACTTAGGTCAGCTGGTTCCCGACAGCGTCGTGATCGACATGGTGCGCGAGCGCCTTTCCGAGAGCGACTGCGCGGGCGGCTATCTGCTGGACGGTTTTCCGCGAACGGTGGAGCAGGCGGAGGCGCTGGACAGAATCTGCGCGCCGGACGCCGTTGTGGACATCGACGTGCCTGACGAGCGCCTGCTCGCCCGCCTGACGGGCCGCAGGGTCTGCCGCAAGTGCAGCGGAACGTTCCACATTACCAAGCTCGCTGACCAGAACGTCTGCCCGGTTTGCGGCGGCGAGGTCTATCAGCGAGATGATGACAAGCCCGCTACGATCTCCAATCGGTTGAAGGTCTACCATGAGCAGACCGCGCCGCTGATCGGATATTATTCGGAGCAGGGCAAGCTTCGCCGCATCGACGTGGCCTCTCTGGCCACCGTGGACGGCGACAGCCGACCGGAGGATGTGTTCAAGGCCATCCTCACTTCGCTGGAGTAACGCATGATTACCATCAAGAACGAATCCCAGATTGAGAAGATGCGCAAGGCCGGCGCGCTGCTGCACAGCGTGCTCGAGCATCTGCGCGGTGAAATCCAGCCCGGCGTGACCACGATGCACCTCGATCGACTGGCTGAAAAGCTCATTCGCGAGGCGGGCGCGGTTCCGTCCTTCAAGGGCTTCGAGGGCTTCCCCTATTCGATCTGCGCTTCGGTGGACGATCAGGTGGTACACGGATTTGCGAGCAGCGAAAAGCTTCGCAAGGGACAGCTGCTGAGCGTGGACTGCGGCGTGATTTTGAACGGCTGGCAGTCCGACAGCGCCTTCTCCGTCCTCGTCGGGGGCGGAACCGAAGAGGCGCAAAAGCTCGTCGACGTTACGGAAGAGTGCTTCTGGATCGGCGCAAACATGGCGCGCGAGGGCAACCGCCTGGGCGACGTGTCCCACGCCATTCAGGAACATGCTGAAAAGCACGGCTATGGCGTGATCCGCGATCTCTGCGGTCACGGCATCGGCCAGGAAATGCACGAGGATCCCAACGTTCCGAATTTCGGCGCGCCCGGCCGCGGCGTCAGGCTGCAGAAGGGCATGACCATCGCCATCGAGCCCATGATCTCCATGGGCACGTGGAAGGTCTTTGTCGACGACAACGATTGGACGATCTGCACCCGTGACGGCAGCCTCGCCTCCCATTATGAGCATACGATTCTCATTACGGACGGCGAGCCGGAGGTGCTCTCCTTCCCGGGAGCCAAGGTGTCGGAGGCTCTGAAATGAAGATGTTTCCCATTGAGGTTGGCAGCATCGTTCGTTCCAAGGCCGGGCGCGACGAGGGAAGGCTCTTCGTGGTCATCGAAGAGCTGGACGAAAACTTCGTCCGCGTTGCCGACGGAAAGCTCCGCGGCATGGAGCGCCTGAAAAAAAAGCGCCGCAAGCATCTCAAACCCACCGGTTCCACGGTTTCCGATCTGAAAAATCGCCTGGCTGACGGCCCGGCGGTGGATAATCATGAAGTTCGCTCATGGCTGGAAAAGGAGGCGGATAAGCTTGTCCAAGTCTGATGTTATTGAAGTTGAAGGCGTTGTCACAGAGTCCTATCCCAACGCCATGTTTGAAGTGCAGTTGCCCAACGGGCACAAGATACTGGCGCATGTGTCCGGAAAGATGCGGATGAACTACATTCGAATTTATCCGGGTGATAAGGTTACGATTGAGCTCTCGCCGTATGATCTGACCCGCGGTCGCATCACATGGCGCTCCAAGAGCTGACCGATCGGATTGAAGTAAGGAGGCAACATCATGAAAGTGAGACCTTCCGTAAAGCCCATGTGCGAGAAGTGCAAGATCATCAAGCGCAAGGGCCGCGTCATGGTCATCTGCGAGAACCCGAAGCACAAGCAGAAGCAGGGCTAAGGTTCGCAGAGGATCGAAAGCGACATAACAGGATCTGAACGAGTGAATTTTGCAGGAATTCATGCGAATCATGAATAAAAGCGGCTTCACTCGTTCAGAATTGTTGTGCAACGCAAAAAATAACCGAAATTGACATGCAATTTAACATTGGCGTCATCGGTTTCGGTTGGCAGGCAAATGGATTATGTGGTATAATCTATAAGCTTGAACAGAATTTCTGGAGCGGCTGATGAGCCGCATTCTGTCGTGCAAATGCTGATTGCCCGACGGACGGCGGTTTGTTTTCCGGAGATTCTTTCATATAATTCCCGTTTGACGCACGCCAATGCGTCGAACCCCATAAGCGAAAGCAAGTTGGAGGTGCATTCATCCCATGGCACGAATCGCTGGTGTCGATCTGCCCCGTGAGAAGCGCGTAGAAGTCGCTCTGACTTATATCTATGGCATTGGCCCCAACATCGCCGACGACATTATCGAGGCGACCGGCGTCAATCCCGACACGCGCGTTAAGGATCTGACCGAAGAAGATATTTCCAAGCTGCGCGACTATATCGACCATCACCTGAAGGTGGAGGGCGATCTGCGTCGCGAAGTTTCCATGAACATCAAGCGTCTGATGGAGATCGGCTGCTATCGCGGCCTTCGTCATCGCCGCGGCCTTCCCGTGCGCGGCCAGAATACCAAGCAGAACGCCCGTACCCGCAAGGGCCCGAAGAAGCAGGCTGCCGGTAAGAAGAAGAAGTAAGACGTAGGACATTTTAGGGAGGAAAAATCGCTATGGCAAAGCCGAAGCTGAAGAGGGTTACCCGCAAGCGCCGCGAGAAGAAGCTCGTCGAGCGCGGCGCCGCCCATATCCGCTCTTCTTTTAACAATACGATCGTGACGATCACCGACACGGCAGGCAATGCTCTGAGCTGGGCCAGCGCCGGCGGACTGGGTTTCCGCGGCAGCAAGAAGTCCACGCCCTTTGCCGCTCAGTCTGCGGCTGAGACCGCCGCGAAGGCTGCGATGGAGTTCGGTCTGAAGACCGTCGAAGTCTACGTCAAGGGCCCCGGCTCCGGACGTGAGGCCGCCATCCGCTCCCTTCAGGCTGCGGGTCTCGAGGTCAACATGATCAAGGACGTGACGCCCATCCCGCACAACGGATGCCGTCCGCCGAAGCGCAGAAGAGTGTAATGAAAGGAGAAGCCGAACATGGCTAAGAATTCACAGCCCGTACTGAAAAGGTGCAAGACGCTGGGTTTGTCTCCTGCAGTGCTTGGTTACTCCAAGGAGACCACCCGCAACCCGAAGGCGAACGTCCGCCGCAAGCAGTCTGAGTACGGCAAGCAGCTGAACGAAAAGCAGAAGGTTAAGTTCATTTATGGCGTGCTGGAGAAGCAGTTCCACGGCTACTATGAGAAGGCCGAGAGCAAGAAGGGCATCACCGGCGAGATCATGCTCCAGGAGCTGGAGCGTCGTCTGGACAATGTCGTCTATCGCATGGGCTTTGCTTCCACCCGCCGCGAGGCGCGCCAGCTGGTCAACCATGGCCATTTCACCGTCAACGGCAAGCGCTGCAACATTCCGTCCGCCCAGGTGAAGGTCGGCGACGTCGTCGCCGTGTGCCAGAAGTCCCAGTCCTCCGTGAAGTTCAAGGCTCTGCTCGAGGAGTTCGGCAAGAAGGCCACTCCCCAGTGGATTGAGCGCGCCGCCGATTCCTTCGAGGGCAAGATCGTCGCGCTTCCCGTCCGTGAGGACATCGACTTTGAGGTCGCTGAGAACCTGATCGTCGAGCTTTACTCCCGCTAATTGCTTTAAAACCCGTGTTTTGCAGGTTAGGCTTTCGATTCTCGCGCGGATACGAAGCTGCGCCGGTTTCGAAGGCAAGCTCCGCGGTTGCAGCGCAAGTCGCGCCGCGATAGGAGAGGAGGATAAGCTGAGTGATCGATCAGATCGAAAAACCCAAAATCGAACGTGTAGAGATCGGCGAGAACAGCCGATATGGAAAGTTCGTCGTCAATCCCCTGGAGCGCGGCTTCGGCCAGACGCTGGGCAATTCGCTTCGCCGCGTCTTGCTCAATTCGCTTCCCGGTGTGGCGGCAACTAGCGTCCGTATCGAGGGCGTGCAGCACGAGTTTTCGACCGTTCCCGGCGTCAAGGAAGACGTCGCGGAGCTGATCCTGAACATCAAGCTGCTGTCTGCGAAGCTCTTTACCGAACAGCCGAAGGTCGTCACCATCGATGCGCAGGGCCCCTGTGAAGTGACCGCTGCCGACATCAAGGCGGACGACGAGGTGGAGATCGTCAATCCCGAATTGCACATCGCCACGCTTTCCGAGGGCGCGCATCTGCAGATGCAGATCACCCTGGAGAAGGGCCGCGGCTATGTCACCGCCGAGCGCAACAAGCAGCTCGCGGTGGAGCGCAATAAGGTCGGCGGCATGCCCATCGGCGTGATCCCGGTCGATTCCATCTTCACGCCCATCCGCAAGGTCAGCTATTCCGTCGAGGATACCCGCGTCGGTCAGGTCACCGACTACGACAAGCTGACCATTGAGGTGTGGACCAACGGAAGCATTCTGCCGAAGGAAGCTCTGGCCTCCGCCGCGCAGATTCTGACCAACAATATGCGCCTGTTCATCGACCTGACGGTCAATGTCGTCCGCGTGGACTATAACGAGCCCGAAAATGATTCCAAAGAAAAAATTCTGGAGATGACCATCGAAGAGCTGGATCTCTCCGTGCGCGCGTTCAACTGCCTGAAGCGCGCGGGAATCAACACTGTGGCCGAGCTGGTTCAGCGCAATCAGGAGGACATGATGAAGGTTCGCAACCTCGGCAAAAAGTCGCTGGAAGAGGTGGAGCAGAAGCTCGTCGCCCTGGGTCTGGCGCTCAAAAACCCCGAGGAATAACTTGCTACCGATATTGAGCATCAAGGGAGGAAACCGGAAATGGCCAATCGCAAGCTGGGTCGGCCGACCGACCAGAGAATGGCGATGCTCCGCAATCAGGTCACCAATCTGATCTGGTACGGCAAAATCGAAACCACTCTCGCGCGCGGCAAGGAAGTTCAGTCTCTGGCTGAGCATCTGATCACCGTTGCCATGCGCCAGTGTGACAATACCGTTGAAGTGACCAAGAAGACCATGAACGACAAGATGCAGTCCGGCGAGATCACCGTCACCAACGACGCTCCCGCCCGTCTGGCTGCCCGTCGCCAGGTCATGCGCTATCTGTACGACATGCCCCTCGTTCAGAAAGAGGACGAGGACAAGGACGACTTCAAAAAGCGCAAGAGCGAGATCAACCACCCCGTCGTGGAGAAGCTCTTCCGCGAAGTCGCTCCCAAGTACAAGAAGCGCGCTGAGGAAAAGGGCCAGGGCGGCGGCTATACCCGCCTGATCAAAAAGGGCCCCCGTCGCGGCGACTCTGCCGAGATGGTCATCCTCGAGCTGGTCTGATTTTTCAGAAAATGGAACCGCCGTTTCTCAGAAAGCGGCGGTTCTTTTGCGCAATGACGCGTCTGAGGAATGGTTCTTTTGCGCAAACTTCAACCGGAAGACGTTGACAAAGGCGCGGTGTTGTGGTATTCTAACTTCTGTTAAAAGGGAGTAGTTGCAAAGCATGCTCAACATCGCCCGGCTCACAGCAGCCGGTGGACATGCGCCTATTGATTAGGTAATGAGACTTTTAGCACATCACAGAGGATGATCGTGCGAAAAGTCTTTTTTTGTACGTTCATTCGGTCAGGAGGATTCTCATGGGTCTGGATTTTACCGGCAGCAGCCTCTTTATGATTCTCGTTCTGTTTGGGCTGGGCCTTCTGTGCATCATCAAGGGCGGCGACTGGTTCGTCGATGCGTCCACGTGGATCGCCGAGGCCTCGGGCATTCCCAAGTTCATTATCGGCGCGACAGTGGTCAGCTTTGCCACGACGCTGCCGGAGATGCTGGTGTCGGTGTTCGCGGCGCTGGAGGGCAATGTGGACATCGCCGTGGGCAATGCCGTGGGCTCGGTCACGGCCAATATCGGCGTGATTATGTGCATCGCGCTGATCTGCATGACCTGCGCCATGACGCGAAAGCAGTTCGGCGTGAAGGCTGGCCTGCTGCTGATCGCCATCGCCGCGCTGTTCGCCTTCACCCGCGACGGCGTGCTGTCCATCGCGGAGAGCGTTCTGATTCTGGTGGTGTTCGCCGCGTTCATCGCCGAGAGCCTGTTTGCCGCAAAGCGCGAGCAGGGCACGGAGACCGTGGAAAAGCCCGAAATGGACAGGGGCGCGATTCCGGCGAACATCGGCAAATTCCTGCTGGGCGCGGCGGCGGTGGTGCTGGGCGCGCAGCTGCTGATCGACAACGGCTCGGCGCTGGCTGCGTCGCTGGGCGTGCCGGACGCGGTGATCGCCGCGACGATGATCTCCATCGGCACCTCGCTTCCCGAGCTTGTGACGACGATCACCGCCGTGCGCAAGAAGCAGGCCTCGCTGTCCGTGGGCAACATCATCGGCGCGAACATCATGGATCTGTCGCTGATCATGCCGCTGTGCGCGCTGATTTCGGGCAAGCCGCTGCCCGTGGAGCGTCAGGGAATGCTGCTGGACATTCCCGCCTGCCTGATCGTCACCGCGACGACGATGATTCCCGCCCTCGCCTGCGGCCGCTTCAAGCGCTGGATGGGCGTTCTGGCCGGCGCGCTGTACATCGCCTATCTCGCGGTCATGTTCACCTGCTTCGGGGCGTGAAAAGAGCCGTGCCGATCCCAAGGATCTGCACGGACTCTGACAAACGCAGAGATTTCCGCCTGCTTCGTCGGAGCGGGCTGCAAAATCGCTGCATACCTTTGGTATGCGCCCTCTGTTGCAGCCCGCGTTTCATCGCCTTTCGATGGGCAAAAAACGCGGCGGGAAACCAAACGGTTTCCCGCCGCATCTGTTTGCCTCAGATGAGCTTGTATTCCTTCAGCAGCTTTTCGAGGTCGCTGCCGGCGATCTTGCCCATCGCCGCCTTGAAGGCCAGCTTTTCGAGCAGGTTTGCGTCCATATCGGTGATCTTTTTGCCGTCGCGCAGCTGCACGGTGGCGTTGAGCAGGTCGCGGATGTCGTAGACGCTGCCCCAGACCTCCGGCACGCCGCGGTCCACGTTCAGCAGCGTGTACACGGCCTCCATGCCGGTGCGCATGGAATACTCGGTGGTGAAGATGGTGTCGCGCGGAGTCTCGGCGAACTGGCCGAGGAAGGCGAAGTTCACCGCGCCGTCGGGCACGACCTTCGGGCGATCGCCGTAGGCGCGCGGCATGAAGAACGCGTCGATGTAGGGCATCATCACCGGCACGGTGTTGGCGCTGTGCTCGGCCAGCTCCTCAATCTGATCCTCCGGCACGCCGATGTGATACAGCCACTCCATGCAGATCTCCCTGCCGGTGCACTCGCGCATGGGCTTCTTCACATAGTCGCCGGCCTTGTCGGTGAACAGGGAGTAGACCCACACCAGGCAGTGATCCTTCGGCTGGGAACGGAACTGGGGCTGGCGGTTGATGGTCCAGCTCATCAGCCAGCAGGAATCCTTCACGGTGACGATGCCGCCGGTGACGACCTTGCCGGTGAAGGGATCGCGCTTGCAGATGGCCTTGATATAGGGGATGATGCGCTCGTCCAGCGTCTCCACCGTGGCGCTCATCCAGTTGGTCTGCTCGGGATCATGGCAGAACTTGTCCGGATGGCCGAAGGCGGGATCCTGCGCGGCGATCTTGCGCCACATATCCCAGCCGCCGCCGGCCTTGATTTCGGTGTTGTAGGGCGCGGGCTCGTTCTGGCTGCCCATGGCGGAATTCTCCACGCAGCCGCCGTTGGTGATGAACACCAGGTCGTTCTCGGTCAGGGCGATGCTTTCCTCCCTGCCGTCACGGAGGGTCTCGATGCTCGTGGCCACCTTGCGCTCGGGTTTGCAGTCGAACAGCACGTTGACCACCTTCACGCCGAAGTGGAACTGCACGCCGGCCTTCTCCAGATACTTTACCATGGGCAGAATCATGGACTCGTACTGGTTGTACTTGGTGAAGCGCAGCGCCTTGAAGTCCGGCAGACCGCCGATGTGGTGGATGTAGCGCTGCAGATACAGCTTCATCTCCAGCGCGCTGTGCCAGTTTTCGAAGGCGAACATGGTGCGCCAGTAGAGCCAGAAGTTGCTGTTGAATACCTCGTCGTCGAAGACGTCGGTGATGCGCTTGTCCTGAAGATCCTCGTTGGGCGTGAAGAACAGCTTCATGATCTCCATCGCGCCCTTGTCGGAGATGTCGAACTTGCCGTCGGTGTGCGCGTCCTCGCCGCGGTTCACCGTCGCGCGGCACAGGGAGTAGTTGGGGTCGGCCTTGTTCAGCCAGTAGTACTCGTCCAGCACGCTCACGCCCTCGGTCTCGATGGATGGGATGGAGTGGAACAGATCCCACATGACCTCGAAGTGGTTGTCCATCTCGCGGCCGCCGCGCATGACGTAGCCCACGTTTTCGAACTTCCAGCCGTCGCACGCGCCGCCGGCCAGCTGATCCTTCTCCAGAATGTGAATGTGCTCGCCCTTCATCTGTCCGTCGCGGACGAGATAGCAGGCTGCTGTCAGAGCGGCCAGGCCGCTGCCGATAATATATGCCGACTTCTGGTCGACGCCTTCAGGCTTGCGGGGACGGGCAAACGCCTCATAATTACCGCTGGAATAATACATCACGAATGACCTCCTCGATAAACTTTCGTCCGGGAACTGTTTCCCTTTGACGGTGTTTATTATAGCCTGCGCAGAACGCCGCCGCAATAAACAAAAAATGCGCCGTGTCCGATTTCCGGACATATGGGCGCACTTGATTGAATTTTGAGCATTTGGGCGGCTTTGCCCAAGAATAACGAGGGGAGAGAAGCCGTCACAGATTTTCCGTCTCCGCCTCCATTCGCGCCAGCGCATCCTGATAGAAGAAGCCCAGCCGTCCGGCGTAGTGCTTCTTCCAGGGCTTGTTGCGGCCGCAGTAGTGAATCAGCACGCTGTTTTGCCGCACCCAGTCCGGCTCCAGCCCGCGCAGCGCGGCCAGCCGCTCGGTCATGTTGTAGCGGAGGGGATCCAGCGGCAGAATGCGCGGGCCGTACAGGCCGCTGAGCACGTCCTGATCCGGCAGCAGCAGCGCCGAGGAATGGCGCTCGATGTAGTCGAACACCTCATCCTCCCGCTGCTCCGCCCGCAGCCGGCTCAGATTCATCAGCATCACGCCGGAGTTGATGTAGGGGCTGCGCTCGTCCATGTCCAGCCGCAGCTCGTTGACCCGGCGGAACAGCTCGCGCACGTGGGAGGCCGCCGCGAACAGGCAGTCGCCCATGGGCGTCTCGTACAGCGGCCGCACCGGGCCGTTGACCACCACGTCCGGGTCGAGATACAGCACGCGCTCCAGCGCTTCGGGCAGATACTTCGCCGCAAAGATGCGATAGTACATCTCCGTGGGATAGCGCGACGTGGTGGGCGCTTCGGCAAGCCGTCCTGCGTCCGCGCGGATGGGGAAAAGCGCGTTCTCCGGGCCGAGAACCGCCCGGGTGGGGGAAAGGGCTGCGTCCGTAATGCTCGAATGGAGCAGATAGATTTCGAAGCGCTCGCCGGGATTGGTATGGCGCAGCGATGAGAGCATGACGTTCAGATGGGGCAGATAGGCCTCGTTCAGCGTCACGAGAATGCGGATGGGATCGCTCATGCCTCCGCCTCCTTCTGCCGCGCGGGCAGGTGCTTTTTGCAGTAGATCAGGCACGCCAGAATCGAGCCGACGCTGAGCGCCGCCTGCAGAACGGCTGAGACGATGAAGCGCGGGCTGCCCGCGTCGCCGACACTGCCGCCCATGACGGAGAAGGTCAGCATGGAGGGCAGCATGGCCAGCAGCGAGCCGAGGACGTAGTGGGGATAGCGCACGCCCGCCGCGCCCATGTACGCGCCGATGAGGTCGCCGGGCAGCGGCCCCAGCACGCGCACGAGCAGCGCGAACATCCAGTCGTTCTGCGCGCGGAAATCCCGCAGCAGCGCGGCTTTGGGGTGCTTCTCCTCGATGCGGCGGATGGCTTCCGCGCCCGAGGCCGAGCCGATCAGATAGGGGATGGTAATCATGATGATCGTGCCCAGCAGGTTCACCGCCAGCGCCGCCGGCAGCGGAAAGAGAATGCCGCTGGCCGCGTAGAGCAGCGCGCCGTAGACCACGATGGTTACGCTCTTGACGGCGAACAGCGCCAGCAGCACCAGCGCCGCCAGAAACGAATTGGACGGCGTGAGGCTCACGATGCCGTCCACGGTGATGCGGTCGCGATAGTGCAGGCAGATGAGAATGACCGCCGCCCAGACGCACAGCAGCGCCGCGTGCAGCGCTACCTTGCCGCCGCGCAGCGCCGGGCGGGGCAGGGCCGGAAGACGCAGATAAGGCGCGCAGGACGCGGCCAGCGCCAGCGCGCACAGGGCCAGCAGAATATCGCCCGCCGTCTGAGAAATGGACGGAAACAGGGTCAGCATCGCCGACACGACGTACAGCGCCGCGGCGGCGATGACGTCCAGAATCCGCGCCGTGTTGGACGGATGCGCGTCGGAGACGTGCCGCGATGCGGCGCGAAGGCCCTCCCGCGCGGCAAACAGCACGATCAGCCCCAGCGTCCATTTATAGCGCGACACGGCGCTGAGAATCAGCGCCGCCTGAGTCAGCCGGTCGGCTGCGCCGTCCAGCGGCCGCTCGGCGACGCCCCGCCGGGCGCGCAGCTTCGTCCATCCGCCCGCCAGCGCCGAAAGGGCGATGAGCAGCGCGGCCCAGAGCGCGTGACCGGCGCGGTTCAGGGCGATCAGCGCCGGGAGCATGCCCAGCCGCGCCAGCGCGGCGATGGAGACCATCGCCCGGAGCCGGGCACGAAAACTGCCTTGGTTCATGGCGCACCTCAAGTCGCGGTCTCGGCGGGAAAAGCGCGTCGCATCCCGCCGGCCGCCGATATTTCATGGATAAATGATACACGATTTCGGCGAAAAATGCAACCGCTCCGCCGCCGCGCCGCGGCCTGAAAAAATGTAAGGTAACACCGCGCAAATGAGGCGGTTGGCCGGCGAATGGATTTTTCGTCAGATGCAAATGCAAATTCCGAAGGTTTACTGGAGGTAAATCGAGGAATCTGCATGCCGCAGATGGCGGAAAAGACAGCGCCTGACGCACCGCCGAATTGTGCGGTGTTGCCGTAAAAAATCCCCGACGCTTCCGGGAGGTGAGCGTCGGGGTGGGAAAAGCGCGGGAGGGTTAGTTGCGGCCTTCCCGCGCCAATCGGCGTTTAGTCGGAGCTCTTTGCGGTCAGCAGCGACTCGTGGATGGCGGCCAGCACCTTGGGATCCTTTTCCAGATCCTTGCGGTGCTCCAGAAACGCGCGCACCTTGGGCTGCTTCGTGGCGGCCATGGCGCGAACCACGTGGGCGCGCTCCTCCGCGTCGGGCGTGTTGATGAGCAGCGTCAGCGTGTTGAAGGCCTCTTCGCCGCTGCACTGTCCCAGCGCGTCGATGGCGGCCAGCCGAACCTCGGGCTTCCTGTCCTTGACCAGCTCCTTCAGATGGTGCGCGTCGCCCTTCTGAGCCATTTTTTCGATCTTTGCCATCTTGTTTCCGAACATAATTTTCCTTCCCTTCTTGACAAACACGGGGTTTGCGATTATCATGTGATTGTGCAGTAAAGTGTACCGTAAACTTATATATACTATAAATCCGATTCCAAGTCCTGTCAAGAGGGGAAAACACTGTTTACAAAATATTCATTTTTGAACCAAGGAGGGGAAAAGCCGTGAACAACGACGGCACTCGGGAGCTCAGCCGCCAGATGATGGTTTTCCATCGGCTGTACAACGAGCGAATCGCCCGGCGCTTTCAGGCGATGAAGATGCGGAATCTGTCCCATGCGGAGACGTTTCTGATGTGCATTCTGCTGGATCAGCCGGGGCTGGCGCTGGGCGAGCTGGTGAACCGAACGATGATGTCCAAGCAGCAGGTGAACCATCTGCTGAATCAATTAGAGGAAAAAGGTCTGCTGGTGCGCCGCCGCCTGCCGGAGAACCGGCGCATCGTCCATCTGGAGCCCACCGAGGCGGCGCTTCAGCTTCAAAGCGAGGCGCTGAGCGATGCGGAATCGACGCTGGAGGCGATTTTCGGCCAGCTGGACGACCCGGCGCTGAGCGAATACCTCGGCGCAATTCGCACCATCAACCGCATTCTGGAGCGGTTTCCCGCGGGCCGGGAGGAAGCGGCGCAGGGAGAATGACGAAGCGGGAGCGGCCTCGAAGGAGGCCGCTCCCTCAGGCTGTCAAAAAACCCACGGAGAGCTCGAGAGGGCCGAAGCCCTCTCGAAC